>JBBKWP010000250.1:0-18920 GCA_037968995.1 Candidatus Xenobia bacterium | reverse complement strand
CTGGAGGATTGGTCCCGATCAGTAAAGAGGGACCCGACACAACGGTACTTGTGTCAGGTCATTCCTAGTCTAACAGAAGAGTCGACTTGTTTCCAATGGGATGGCTAGCGACTCTTCTTGACTTTCGAGGAAGCCAGTCGAGTTTTGAGAGCTTTGGCCAAAAGTTTTTGCGCGATAGGCGCCGCGTGAACGCCCCCATACCCGGAGTTCTCGACGATCACTGCCACCGCGAAGAGAGACTTCTGGGCCGGGGCAAAACCGATGAACCAGGCGTGATGCTTTCCCTGAGCGTTCTCGGCGGTCCCAGTCTTTCCACTGACAGTCGTTCCCGGAATGGCTGCCGCGGTGCCGGTTCCCCGCTCCACTACTCCGCGCATCGCTTTCTTTACATAAATAGTGCTTCTGGCGTCCGCCACTCGCTTTCGAAGTTTAGGCTCGGCTAGATCGCGCGTCTTCTTTTTCGCAAGTTCCGCGCGCCGAAGGACGGGAGCGATATCTTCCCCACCGCGTGCTATCGTTGCAGTGAGCCGTGCCATGCCGAGCGGCGTCACAAGGACCGACCCCTGGCCGAAGCCTGCTTGAGCGGCGCCGGCGGCGCCCGAGTCCTGAAGGGGCGCCGCCCCCCCTTGGGCGTCGGGTACACCCGCGGCGTCCTCGAGCAAGCCCGACTTCTTCATCCAAGCCGCGGTCTTAACCAGTCCCAACTTTCGCCCCAACCCGGCAAACGTCACGTTGCAAGAAACCACGACGGCGTCTGAGAGAGTGAGTGCCCCGTGCGCCTCCCCGCTCGAGTCGTGAATGGTGTAGTCGCCAATTCTATACCCGCCATTGCAGCGAAACCATTGCCCCGATGTGACTAGACCGTCTGAAAGCACCGCTAAGGCCGTCAAGACCTTGAAGGTCGAGCCCGGCGGATAGCTGCCCGCCACGGCGCGATTGAGGAGTGGACTCTTGGGATCCCGCTGAAGGTCGTCCCAGATTTCCCCAACAGTTTTCGGATCGTAGGACGGAGACGACACCAAAACCAGAGGGTCTCCGGTTGGAACATGCAGCAACACCACGGCGCCACGACGCCCGTTGAGCAGCTTGAACGCATAGCGTTGCAAGTCCGCGTCCAGAGTGAGCACCACGTCGCGGCCCTTCAGCCCCTCATCCGTGACCTTCAGAGTGTCGTCGAGGTCTCTTGGATTCTCTCGACCTCTCAACGCTTCATCATAAAGGCGCTCAGCGCCCGCGGTGCCGAGGCGCAGGTCGAAGTATCCGATGAGGGGAGCGGCGGCCGCACCCAGTGGATAGATCCGTCGTTTGCCTTTACTGTAGGCTAAGGGACGACCGGCCCGATCGAGAAGCCTTCCTCTCAGTTCAGGGCGAGGTACGTTGCGAGGGTTACTTTCAGATTTTACGAGTGCCGGACCTTTGAGCAGGGCGAAGTACAGTCCCGGTATCAGAGGCAGTGCTAGGAACGCCAGGATGATCCGGCCGACTAAAGTGATGCGACTCTTAACGTTCAACTGCTGCCTCCTGTTCGATATGAATCTTTTCCAGCAGAATCATGGCGAAAAACGAGGCCAGGAGGCTGCTGCCTCCATAGGACAGGAACGGCAGGGTCAGCCCGGTCAGTGGAATCAGACGTAGACACCCCCCAGTGACTAAAAAAATCTGAGCGGCGAAACTTGTGCCAAGGCCGAAAGCCAGGAAAGCAGAAAATTCATTGTCAGAGCGAAGCGACAGTTGGAAGGCTCTAGCTACCACCAGTCCGAGAAGTAGCACAATAGCGACGAGTCCAGCCCATCCGAACTCTTCGCTGAGAGCGGCCGTCATAAAATCGGTGGAAGCCGCAGGAATGAGGTCCGGTTCACCACGGGCCAGGCCCCTACCCCACAGACCGCCGGAAGCCACCGCATAGATGGCTTGAACCGACTGGTATCCCGTTCCTAAAGGGTCGGAGAAGGGCTCAAGCCAGGCCACGAATCGCTCGCGAACGTGCGGGAAAGTTGCATAAGCAATTCCAGACCCGACACCCCCCAGGATCAAGCAAGCTGCTACGACGTCAATGCGTCCGGTAGCGACATAGAACATGGCGAGGAAGACAAGGCCGGTGAGGAGCGCCATCCCAAGATCCTTTTGAGCCACAAAAGTTACCTCCACTAAACCCCAGGTAAGGATCATCAAGAACATGGAGGGATGCGGAAGTCGATACCTGGGTACTCGAATGTCCACACGAAGCCAGTTGCGGAAACGACAAAAGAGAGCGGCTAAAAAAAGAATCAAAAAAAGACGAGAGAATTCTCCGGGCTGTGTCGAGAACGATCCCACCATCACCCAGTTTTTAGCCCCGTGCTTCTCGGTACCGACCAAGAAAACGGCCACCTGAAGGAGCACAGCGCTGGCAGCCGCGACCCAAATCCCCGGCTTACTCCCGAAACGAGAGAGCAACGAGTCCGGTGTGGCCGCGCGAACGGCCACCCCTAAAACAAGCCAGATTGTCTGCTTGAGAGCTAAAGACGGGTCCAGTCGCTCCAACATCACCCAACCCACGGCGACCAAGGTAAAAACGGTGAACAATAGGACCCGGTCCCCCTTGCGCGGAAAATAGTACGCAAAGAGAAAGCAGCCCAAAACCGCGAGTGCCGCTCCCACTGAGGAGCCCGTCAAAGTGCCCCGACTTAGGCTCGAACAGAGTAGCCCGCTTACCAGAATGGCACACGGTAATCCGGGGAGAACTAGTCCGCCTTGCGGACCAAACGAAACGATACGTCTCCAATATTGAAGCACGAACCCTCCTCTAGCAAAACTTTCCCCTGGACCGGTGCGGACTCCAAGAGAGTGCCGTTGGCCGTCTCAAGATCCTCCAACTCACAATGCGTAGAGTGGGGTACGATACGCACGTGCCGCAGGGACGTGAACGGATTCTTGATTGTGAGATCACAGTCCGCTCCTCGCCCGATGATCAAGGGGGTCTCGCACAGCATTCCTTCAGACGGTGTGACTTGGTCCCCACCTGAGCTCGGCACAATCCAAAGTCGACCTGGATCCACGTCCTGGAAGCGCTCGGTCGAAAGTCCAGTTTCACTCCGGCTCAAAGGTCGAAAAACTTGGCGATAGGCAAAATAGACAGCCAAGTAAAGAAGGCCGAGGAGGGAAAATTTCGCGATATAGAGGAACAACGGCACGTTGGAAAATTTTGCCTTTTCGGGCATACACCTCTAATGGTAGAAGTGTTGAGGAGATTCTCCCGTGGTGAACGAAATTTTGATTGCCGACTTTCTCGATCAAGCCCGAGCCGAGGCCGCGACTGGCGCGCTCACCGACGCCGGCGTGAAACGAGACGACGTCTCCTTTCTCTCGGCCTCGCCAGACTCAGACTGTTCTTTGCTTTCCTTGGTTGGAGACGGAACCCTGGCAGCTAGACTGCGTTTAGAGGGTCGCGACGCCAGCACCAAAGAGTGTCTCCAGTGGATAGGTCTAGACCCCGAGGAGGCGCAGCGCCTTGAAGATCTCATGGCCCACGGGGGCGGCCTAGTTGTGCTGAGCCTTCCTTCCGAGCAGGTCGACGCGGAGAAAGCGCAGGCGATCGTTCGCTCCCACGGAGCGTCCAACTGTCTGCGGGTGCGAATGTTGGAGCCGGGTAAACGAGATGCGATCCCTTCCTTGCGCATCAGCGGCACGGTTGGAGACGAGCCCGTTCTTGAAACCTTCGTGGTTCTCAAAGAGACCGTCACGGTAGAGCGGCGACCGACTCGACGACGCGCCACCGAAGCGGACCTCGAATACTTCCAAAATCGCGTCTATGATTTCGACGAAACGCTAGAGACGTTGCTCGTCCAGAAAGTCGCCTACGTCACCGAGGAGATCGTGGTCCGTACCGAACGGACGGGAGTGACCCAGACCGTGGACGAGAGATTACGAAGATTGAGACTGGAAACTGAAGAGCTATGAATTGGAAACCGATACGAATAAAAGGCTCGACAGAAGTCGCGAGCGCCGCGGTGGATGAACACGGAAATCTAGACCTATCAGACCCCTGGACGACCGTGGTTCTTCCCTCTCAGCGAATGCTCCAGATTCCAACCGAACAGATCAAAAAGGACAGCGACGGCACTTTGACGCTTCCTTTTTCCCTTGAGGATCTGGGTCTCGACCAGCCGCTCTCCTTAGGCTCCCACGTGATCCCCGTGATGCAAGAGGAGCTCGAAATCGGCAAAGAGAGCGTAGTGACCGCGACGGTCAGCGTCGAGACCAGCACCGCCGAACAGATCCATCGGATCTCCGAGGAATTACTCAAAGAATCGGTTCATGTTGAACGCCGACCAATGAATCAGGAAGTCGCCGGGCCTCTACCCACGCGGGAGGAAGGCACGACCACGATCATCCCGCTGGTGGAAGAAGTGTTGGTCATCCAACGTCGCTATGTCTTACGTGAAGAAGTGCGCATCACCCGCCTTCAGGAGGCTGTTCCGGTGGAGAAGGAGATTACTCTCCGAACTCAGAGCGCCGAAGTCAAGAAGACCTGAGACTGGGCCTTTGGCCTTAAGCTGCGGGCCGACCGAAATTCTGAAAAAGAGCAAATCTCCACTTTGTGTTGAAAATACTTCACAACTGGAGACACAATGCGGGAATCCGACGTAAAGCAAGGCCTCTTGAGGTATTTCGAAGAGCAACACAGCAACCCTAGCGATCTGCTGGTGGTGGAAGAAGTCTGCTTAAATCAGGGGCGAACTCGGGCTGACGTTGTGGTGGTGAACGGTCATCTGCACGGGTTCGAGATCAAGAGCCCCAAGGATTCCTTGGCGCGGCTTCAACGTCAACTTCAAGACTACCGCGCGGTCTTCGACGAAGTGACGTTGGTGATCGGAGTGAAACACCTCACCGGAGTCCTCGGCGAGATCCCAGGATGGTGCGGGATACTTTTAGCCAGCCCTTTGGGTGGCCAGGTCGACATTGAGGAGTTTCGCCCCAGCCGACAAAATTTAGAGCGTGATCGACACGCTCTGGCTCAACTCTTGTGGCGGCCGGAAGCCCTCGAAGTTCTCAAGCGCCACGGTTGCGCCAAAGGCGTACTTTCCAAGCCTCGTCCGGTACTCTGGCAACGCTTAGCGGACTCGCTGAGCACCGACGATCTGTCTACGGAGGTACGGGCCGCCCTGTGTGGGCGCCCCAAGAAGTGGCGCTCCGATCTTCGAGAGGCCGCGCTGCCAAAGCTGAGCAGAGTCACCAAGCCTCGACGACGTCGGCGGCGCAAACGCCGTATTTCTTAGAACCCGAAAGGCTGTCGAAGTCGATCAGTCGACCGGAGTCAAAACAACCAGGGGAATCACTCGTTCCGTTCGGGCTTGGTAGGTGTCATAGCTAGGATAGTGACGGACGAACACCGGCCACATTTTGGCCTTGAGATCCTCATCAGCTTGAGCGGCGTCGATAGTGAACTTCTGGCGGCCGATTTCCACCCAGCCCTCGCCGTCGTGCTGAAGATTCTTCCACCAACTGGGAGCTTTGGGGTTGCCTCCGTAAGACGCAACCACGATGAATCGGTCACCGTCGGGGAGATAGAACAGCGGCGTGGTATAGTGACGCCCCGACTTTCTCCCCTTGGTGGTGAGTAGAAGGTTCGGAATGCCGGAAACGAGTCCACCGACCACACCTCCCGTCATCCGATAGAGCGTTTTGTGAAGTCCGGTGACGAGTTTGACCAAATTTTCTCGTTTGAGAAAATACAGAGAAGTTTTTTCGAGAAGCATCAGGTCAGCTTCCGCGCCCGCCGGGCAGTCCCTGTCGAAGAAACGATCGTCGACGGTCACTGCATAAACTTGAGCCTCTAGCCCTCCCAACTCTCCCAACCGTTGGGGCTCAGAAGCCAAAACTCGCCGTCGACCTCGCGCAAGAAAAGCCGAGCCTTGGCGTCCTCTGTCAAGGCCCGGTTCTGACCTTGCGGTCCAACCCACCCTTCTGGTCGTTCCGCAGTCTGCCGAAATAACACCTTAATCAAAAGGCCGGAACGAAGCGTCCCCTTCTCCACACCATGAACCCGAAAATCAACTCGGAAGACGCGATCCTTACCGTTCTTGACCTCCTCAAGTTCAGACTTCACATTGAGAGCGGTCCCGACGACGACCTCGGAGGCTTGGTTGCGCTGTGCCTGGGTATCCAGTGGCGGAAGCGCTGCCCAAGCCGACGAGCTGCAGAGTAGGAAGAAGAAGAGAAGGACGGGCATTTTGATGCTATTCATAGGTGCGGTTTTGCCCGCCGATTCGGTCTACCTGCCAGGAGAACCGACCCCCTTAGAAAACTTAATGCTATGAGAAAATTCCTGATTCACCTCGCGCTCCTTTTGCTTCTCCCCTCTAGCAGCTTCGCCGAGTCCCAAGCGGAAATGGTGACCTTCGCACCGGGGTCCACGACCGCCGAGTTCAGCGGTACCGTTGAGGGTTACGAAACCAAAGAGTACCAGTTTAAAGCCCAAGCGGGTCAGATACTCCAACTGAAAGCCACCTCGGCAGATGCGAAGTCTCTGGTCATGGAAGTCCGCCGCGCCGGAATCCTCAGCGTAGAACTCTTCGACAACTCCAAGAGCCACGACATGAAAGCCGATATCGAAATCCCGACGACCCACGACTATGTGGTCCGCATGAGCCTCAAACAGTCCGACCAAGAATCCGGCAAAAAAGCCAGTTTTCAAGTAAGTCTGACCCTACCCCCCGTCAAAAGCATGATGGTTGAAGCCAAGTACTTAGTCGATCAAGAGTCAAGAGGCATCGGTCAATACGTTGTGGTTGATACCGATGAAGCCAAGCCCATCGAAAAACTCCGAGTGCAACTCGAGAAGTCCGGGGCTGCGCACATTCAGGTGGCCTTAAAAGACCAGACCTTCGTCTTGGTGGGCACTTGGGAAGCTCACGGTGCCGGCGCTGTGAACCTGACTATCAACTCAGGTTTCGGGGGACGCAAAATGCAGGGTGAAGGCACGATCATCCTGGCGTCACGCGGCGGCTTCGAAACCATCGATGTCGACTTCGCTCCATTCGACACCAAGGAAGAACGAAGCGTCACCTTCAAGACCGTCGACCCTTAGGTTCTCATCGAAATCCAACCTCCCGACCTCTCACTTCCGCTCTAAAAAAAAAGAGAGCCCCCCTCCGGACGACCGGAGGGGGGCTCTCTTTTTTGCTCGACGCGCTGTTGGCTAATGCATCAAGGGATAGTTCCCCTTGGGCACCTCCCCAGCATTCACATAGTCGTTGTGAGTCTTGACTGGTAGGCCCTGTTCTTGCTTGACCATGGTGATACATCCCTCTACAGGACAGACCAAGCTGCAAAGGTTACAGCCAACGCATGACTCTTCCTTGATGGTGGGGATGCGGCTCCCGTTGCCCGACAGGGCTATGGATTGGTGAGCGCCGTCTTCACAGGCGATATAGCAGACCTGACAACCGATGCACTTGTCGGGATTGATGTTAGCTACGATTCGGTAATTGAGATCGAGATCTCCCCAGTCCGACAAACGATTGGAAGAGAGCCCCACGAAATCGTCGATGGTCTTGAATCCCTTTTCATCCATCCAGTTGGAAAGCCCAGTGGTCATGTCCTTGACGATGCGGAAGCCGTGCTTCATGGCCGCAGTGCAGACCTGAACGGAAGACGCTCCCATCAGAATAAACTCTGCGGCGTCGCGCCAAGTCTCGATACCGCCGATTCCGGAGATAGGGAGTTGAAATTCCGGCGCGTGAGCCAAGGTCCCCACCATATTCAGGGCGATAGGGCGAACCGCGGGACCACAGTATCCCCCGTGGGCAGATCGGCCGTTCACGTTGGGATTGGGGACTAGGGTGTCCAAGTTCACCCCCGTCACTGAGTTGATAGTGTTGATCAACGAGACGGCGTTACCCCCACCGGCTTGGGCCGCCATACCCGGGGGTAGGATGTTGCCAACGTTGGGCGTCAACTTGACGATCACCGGGATGGAGGCCGCCTCCATCACCCAGGTGGTGATCTGCTGACAGTACTCAGGTACTTGACCAACAGCGGCCCCCATGCCACGCTCGGACATTCCATGAGGACATCCGAAATTCAGTTCGATCCCGTCGGCACCCGCGTCTTGGGTGCGATTGACGATATCGTACCAAGCTTCGGGATTAGATTCGACCATCAGACTCACGATCACCGCGCGGTCAGGCCACAGCTTTTTGACCTCCGTGACCTCTTTAAGGTTGTCTTCAATAGGGCGGTCAGTGATCAACTCGATATTGTTAAGCCCCATCACTTTCTGACCGCGATAGGACAGCGCGCCGTATCGAGAGTTCACGTTGACGACCGGTCCGCCCAACGTTTTCCAAACCGCTCCTCCCCAACCTTGTTCGAAAGCGCGATTGATCTGGTAGCCCGAATTGGTAGGAGGGGCCGAGGCCAGCCAAAAGGGATTGGGAGACTTGATCCCCGCGAAATTGATGCTGAGATCAGCCATTAGTTCTTTCCTCCTTTGAGCATTCTGTGGATGGTCTGGGCGGCTTTCTTACCGTGAGCCACAGCATTGACCACTTCCTTGCCACCGTTGATACAGTCACCGCCGGCGAAATACTTGGGATTGGTGGTCTGGTAGTTGTCATCCACCGCCACTAGACCCTTGTTGAGAGTGAGGCCCGCGATCTCGCTCAAAAGACTTTGCTGCTTCTGCTGACCGGTGGCCTTGATGATGGCATCCACTTCGATCACGAAGTAGGCGTCGGGAACCGGCACTGGTCTCGCTCGACCGGAACTGTCCGGTTCACCGAGCGCCATCCGTTGACACTTAAGACCTGTGACTTTCCCGTTGCCCAACACTTCCACAGGTTGAGTGAGCCACTGAAAGCGAACCCTGTCCTTGAGAGCCAGTTCGTACTCGAACTCATAAGCCGGCATCTCCTCGATACCGCGGCGATAGACGATGGTTACCAGTTCGGCTCCCAAGCGGGCGGCCTCGGTGGCGGCGTCAATAGCGGTGTTCCCCGCGCCGACGACCACAACCTTGGGACCGATCTTAGTCTCGTGGAGCGGTTTGGAGCGAAGCTCTTCGATGAATTCAGTGGCCCCTACAACGCCAAGTTTGTCTTCACCCGGAATCTCAAGTTCGTGACTTGCGCCAAGACCTAAGCCTAAGAAAATCGCGTCATAGTCTTTTTCGAGTTCTGCAAATGTGACGTCACGACCGACACGCTGACCCTGCCGGATCTCGAAACCGGTCATCTTCTGAATGTAAGTGACTTCGTCCACGGCCTCTTTATTGGTCAACTTGTAAGGGGCGATTCCCCAGCGATTCAGACCCCCGGGCTCTGCTTTGTCATCGAAAATGACGGCTTCAATGCCCAGCAGACCGAGTTCGGCGGCGCACGACAGCGACGCCGGGCCGGCGCCGACCAGAGCGACTTTCCCCAACGACTTATCCTTGGGAGCCTCGAAGACGGCAATGTCGTTATCCATGACGTGGTCGGTGGCGTAACGCTGCAAACGACCGATGTCGATAGCGGGCATGTCCATCTCCACGTAAACGCATGACCCCTCGCAAAGGACCTCGGTGGGGCAGACCCGGGCGCAACTGGCGCCCAAAATGTTGCTCTCTAAGATAGTCTCAGCAGAACCCACCAAGTTTCCCGAACCGATGCGACGGATGAACTCAGGGATATCGATGCCCGTGGGACAAGCCACGGTGCAGGGCGGGTTATAGCAGTAAAGGCAACGATTTGCCTCAGTCACGGCGTGCTCGTGATTCAAAGGCGGTTTCATGTCGGCGAAGTTCGAGCGGATCTGCTCGGGTGTTGGTGTCATCGGGTCCCCTCCGGAATATAATAAGTTGAGAGATTCAACCCGATACTTCCCGATCCACTAGCCGAGATCCCGCTATCAAAAGAGAACTCTCAGATCTCAAAGTTAACAACTTTGTCACATACCTCTGCAGTTTTTATGAAGTTACTCGAACCGGGTTCGCTAGGCTGTAGATAAGGAGATGAGCAATGGACTGTATCGAAGACGGGAATCGCAACGAATCTAGGATCATCGCTGTACCGCGAGTGAGCGACACGGGCTTACCTCTCGAGGTGGGAGAGAATTCCCGTCCGAAGACCACGAATGACACCATCGCTCTCTCCTCGGAAGCCCGCGGAAAGTATTCCCACACACTCGAAGAGGAAAAGCGGCAACAAGCTTGGCTGCAAGCCAACCGACCCCGAAAAACATCGGTGCCGGTGCGATTTGTTCCTACAGACTTTACGTCCCAGGCTTACAGCCTGAGCGCCAACGCACAAAAACCGCTTCTCATGCACGCGCTGGCCGCCGCCGCCGGTCGGTTAGGGTGCGGATAGACTAGACGAACGCACAGAATACTTAGCGTGCCCTCCTCGGCACCTGCTCGTACCCGCCAGAAGGACGAAGGTACTACGAACCTTGCAGCGCGATGACCCCGAAACTTCCCCCATTAGGCCCTGCCACCACGGCACTTCGCCCAACCCCATCGAAGTCGGTCGGTGCCGTCACGACCGAGCCACCCAGCGCCTCGACGCGGGTCACTGTTTCATCACAATCCTCGACAGAAAAGTGGACCAGCCAATGACTCGGACCGGCCGAGCCCCGCGGAGCCATCATGCCTGCGGCCTGGCTATCCCCATTCATAAAGACGGTGTATCGCAGGTCGCCAAACCGTGTTTCCTGACAGGTCCATCCAAACATCTTGGTGTAAAAACTCCTGGCTTTATCAGTCTGCTCAGTGATCAATTCGTTCCAACTGACGACCCCAAATCCGTGAGGGGGAGCCGATTCCACTTTGGCTGGTTGCCAGAGCGCGAAAACTACGTCAACGGGATCCTGAACCATGGCCATGGTTCCGAAGCCCACGATCTCCTCGGGCTTACTGAGGACGGCCGCACCCAAAGAGATGGCCTTCTCCATCGCCTTCTCGAGATCATCGACGAGCACATAAGACATCCACTGATTGGGACCGTCCTCATCGACTTCGTAGAGGCCGGCGACGTGCGACCCGTGGCCAGTAAATATTGAGTAGGAGTGATTGTCGCTGGTCGGCCGCACCCTGCGCCCCCATCCGAACAGGGCCGTAAAGAATTCTTGAGTTCTCTTCGCGTCGCCGACAGCGAGATCGACCCAACAGAATGAGCCATGTTTCAATTCTTCGCGAGTGTCCATTTCGTCCGACCTCCTAGTACTGCTCGGCCCTAACCCGAGGACCCCATCCCGTTGATCGCTGTGCGCTGACGCACAGGTCAACTCCGTTTTAAGTTTCCCGTTTAACGCTAAACGTCACGCTGTGCCACCCTGCGTTCAAATAGCCCTTGAGGTTGGGTTCACCCTGCTGGGGTTGAAGTCGGCCTCGACTGTCCCAAGCGCGAACCTCCAACCGGTGGTCGCCCGGGCTCAGGTCTACTTCGGCTGTCCACAGGCACCAGCAGTATGGCTGGACCGGCGAAGCGATAACGGTCGGTCTCCACGCTTGCTCTCCATCGCACCGTATCTCGACTCTCTCGATGACATTGTCCGCGTGACCTTCGGCGATCGCATAGCCACTGATTTTGAGTGGCCCCGACGGAACCGTCTCCGCGGCTAGAGGAGAGCAGATGGCACTGGTCATCTGATAAGAAGCGATGGCCGGCAGGCCCTTCCAGTCGACCTCGTCTTCTCTGATTCCCTCGGGCACAAACTTATAGTCACGCGCGTAATGTGGGTTGGTCGAAGGGACTTCACCGAGTTCAATCCTTTTGAGCCACTTCACCGAGCGTGCCGCGATGAGACCGGGCACCAGAGCCCTTAAGGGAAATCCGTGCAGCGGAGTGAGGGGCGCTCCGTTCATTTCGTAGGCCAGCATCGTTTCGTCTCGCAATGCCATCTCGATAGGGATCGACATCGCGAAGGGCAGGGTCTCACCCTCTTTGCAGGTTTCGTCTGAACCGACAAAGTGGACGTGCTTTACCGACTCATCCATCTTGATCTCGCTCAAAAGATCTTTCAGTCTCAAGCCCTTCCAGAGCGCATTCCCGATCGCGCAAGCTTGCCAAGGCGCCCCTGTATAGTGCTCGAATTCGGACCGTCTGTTTCCAGCACACTGCAAGGTGAAAGGGGCCTCAAAGGCTGGAAAGCTTTTGATCTTCTCCCAAGAGAAGTCTGTGGCGTTCCTGTCGATTCCCACAACTTCTAGCCGATAACCATCGGAGTCGAGTTGGGGGATCGAACCGTGGTTGCGACAGTAAAAGAGTTCGGTCGGCGTCACGAATGTCTGTGCGAGATCAACAGGCCTCGGCTCGGAGTTATAAGGGTCGGCCTCACGGGTGATTAAACGTTGGGTCGTTTTCTCCATAAATACCTCGCTCGCTGATTCCCCATGCCGGGTAAAGTTCACCTTCTAATGAACACAGAAATTGGAAGAGTGTCACGATCGTCCTTCGGCGAGACCCCCTCGAGACGCCGATCGACAGAACGTGCACATTTGTTCACCTTTTTGGCAGGCTAAGCCGCCACCGCCGATGAAGGGCAAATTGGGACGTCGAAAATCGAGGAAAATCTAATGAGCCGAACGCTCTCAGAAAAATTAGCCATTCTAGCCGATGCGGCAAAGTATGACGCGTCCTGCGCCAGTTCCGGTTCCAACACGAAACGCGAAGGCGCTGGGGTCGGGTCCACTGAGGGCGTGGGAATTTGTCACAGCTACACGCCAGACGGCCGTTGCATCTCCTTACTCAAGATTCTGATGACCAACTACTGTATCTACGACTGCAAATACTGCATCAATCGGATCTCAAGCGACGTGCCGCGGGCCCGCTTCAGCCCCGCGGAGGTCGTGGGCCTCACTCTCGACTTTTACAAGCGTAACTACATCGAAGGGCTGTTCTTGAGTTCCGGCATTGTGAGGGACTCCGACTACACGATGGAGCAGATGACCGCGATCGCCAAGTCGCTACGCCTAGAACATGGCTTCCGCGGTTACATCCATCTCAAGACTATTCCCGGCGCGGACGACGCCTTGGTTTCTGAAGCCGGACTTTACGCCGACCGACTGAGTGTGAACATCGAACTTCCCACCGAGGACGACCTACGACTGCTCGCTCCAGAGAAAAAGCGCCCGGTCCTGGAGAAGAATATGAAAGCGATCGAGGAGCGCATCACCGAAAACAAGGCGGAACGCACCGTGAGTCGTAAGAAGCCCCCCATCTTTGCGCCGGCCGGGCAGAGCACTCAGATGATCGTGGGCGCCACTCCGAGCACTGACAAGGACGTTTTGGAGACAGCCTCCCATCTCTACACGAAGTACAATTTGCGGAGGGTGTACTATTCGGCTTTCAGTCCGATCCAAGACTCTCACGAAGTTCTACCCTCGAAGCAACCTCCACTGCTGCGCGAGCACAGACTCTACCAGGCGGACTGGCTGATCCGCTTCTATGGGTTTCGACACTCGGAACTGACAGCCCCCAGTCGACAGAGTCTGCGGCTAGATCTCGACCCGAAGACTGCGTGGGCCTCGGAAAATCGGGAGTTTTTTCCGGTGGACGTGAACAAAGCCAGTCGCGCGGCCCTGTTGCGTGTACCGGGACTCGGAGTCCGCACGGTGACGAAAATTCTTAAACATCGACGCCTGAGTGCGGTCCATTGGGTCGACCTTCAGAAGATGCGTTGTGACACTTTTCGGGCTCGACCATTCGTGGTGACGGCCGACCGTCATCCCGGCCGGCTTCTCGAAGGGAGCCGTCTGGAGAGCTACCTTCTACCATCCGGCGAACAACTCCAACTTTTGTAGGACTGCGATGATCACACTTCAAGTCAAAGAATTCTCAGAGTGGCGAGACCGGGCCAGAACCCTCATTAAAACTCACATACCGCCAGAGGATGTCCTATGGGCAGGCAGCGACGAAAGCCTGCTCTTTGGATCAGATGCTCTGCCCCAAGCCGAGCCCACGAAGTTCACCGTCCCGAAACCGTTTATCAAGCTGGCTGCCAAAGCGAGTCTCCATCGCAACGAGCGGAAGTGGTCGCTGCTCTACAAGGTCCTCTGGCGCTTGGTTTACGAGTCCCGCGACTTGCTTTCCCTATCGACTGATGCGGACGTAGCAAAACTCAAGGAACTCGAAGGAGAAGTGAGGCGAGACTGCCACAAAATGAAGGCGTTCGTGCGTTTTCGAAAATCCGGAGACAACGCCTACATCGCCTGGCATGAGCCAAGCCATCTCATCGTGGAGTCCGTCGCTCCGTTTTTTGCCCGACGCTTCTCTTCGATGACTTGGGCGATTCTCACGCCGGACACTTGCGCCTATTGGGACCAACAGACTCTGTCGTTCGGCCCGGGAGCCCAAAGGAGTCAGGCGCCCACGAGCGACGAACTCGAAGAACTTTGGAAAACGTATTACTCGAATATCTTCAACCCGTCGCGGGTCAAAATTCAAGCGATGGTTGGAGAAATGCCTAAGAAATACTGGCACACCATGCCCGAAACGGCTTTGATTCAAGAACTACTTCTCAAAGCGCCGGAGCGCGAGCAGAAGATGATCGAGAGCGCCCAAAGTCAAAGGAGACTACCCATCGACATCGTCGCTGAAGCTTCGAACCTTGGTGAATTGAAAAGCCTGGCCCGCGACTGTCAAGGTTGCGAACTCTGTCACTCCGCGACCCAGACCGTATTTGGAGAAGGGCTGGCCAACGCAAAGTTGATGTTCATCGGAGAACAGCCCGGCGACCGAGAGGACCGTGTGGGACAGCCATTTGTCGGCCCGGCGGGGCGCCTGTTTCGGACCTGCCTGGAACGGATCAATCTCCATCCCGATTCCATCTATCTCACCAACACGGTCAAGCATTTCCGCTGGGAAGAGTCTCCGACAAGCGGCCGACGTCGAATTCACAAGCGCGCTAGTTGGCGACAGATCGAGGTTTGCAAACCTTGGGTAGAAGCCGAAATCGCCATGGTCGCTCCTAAAGTGATCGTACTATTGGGGGCAACCGCTTTGCAAACCCTGGTGGGCAAAGAGTTTCGCATCGGAGCCGATCGCGGCAAGCCTCTGCCCTCAAACCTAGCTCCCCACGTTGTCGCCACCGTCCACCCTTCCAGTCTTCTACGAATGGACGACAGCCGACTCCAGCAGATCGAAATAGGTCGCTTCTGTCGCGACCTACAGATGGCTGTCGAACTCAGTTCAGCTTGAATTGCTGCCCAAAACCGAATCTCCGGTCTCGCACTAGCCCTTGGACAGATACTCCACTGAGCCCCAAGTTCCAGAGTCCGTGGAGACTGTCTGGGTGCTCGAATTGCCTTTGTTATTCGAACCGATCAGCTGTGTGCCGCCCTTGGCCACGACCAACTCAATGTGTTGGCTGCCGTTGAAGATAGCAACGTCCCCGGGTTTCGCTTGGGCCTTACTGACAGTTCTCCAACCGTCTTCTTTCAGATGCTGCTTGAGGATTCTGACGCTGGCGTCACCAGGCTTTTTCTTGTACATCCCCGCGTTGGCCAAGCAGGCAGACACGAAGTCGGCGCAGTTGTTGGTCATTCCGCCGGCGTGCGTGAAGTTCGCCATGTCGTTGATTTCGCCGGATTTGCGACCCAGATACTTTTTAGCGATTTCGGCCGCTTTCTCACCGCTGCCATTGGGAGCGTTTGTAGCGCTCGAAGAGTTGGAAACATCCGAGGCCGCTGACCCCCCACCACCAAGAAAGCTCCCGAGACCAGAAGCCTCACCGCCAGCGCCCGTGGCGCCGCCCCCGAAGTTGGGAGAACCGGACACCAAACCCTGCAGCGCCTTCAGCATCATCATGTTGAGGACCGTACTCATGACGGAAAACATCTGTTCCATCATAGCCGATTGCTGCTGGCCGAAGGCCATCGTTGCGCCCATTCCAAGGGGGTCACTGCCAGCGAAGCCCGTTCCCAAGGGTGAGCCCGCACTACCCATTGGATGACCGAACCCCATGCCGTTCATCAAATTCCCGGGCTTCGGCATTCCGCTGAAGGGTAACATTCCTGGCAAACCGTCCATGTGTGTGTCTCCTGAGTCGAGGTCTTGAACTCAAGATGCCTTACCGAGATGGAACCGAAGATGACAAGGCCCAGCGAATGTGAACAGGTTGTAAACTCCGTAAAAATGGTGGGAGCAAGCGCAACGCTCGGCCGAAAGGCGCCCCTTGGTCTCCAGGATACTCTTGGCCGACTGAGAACTAGATGTCATGCCGGACAGCTCCAAAAACCAAGCCTTCCAAGTGG
This sequence comes from Candidatus Xenobia bacterium, assembly GCA_037968995.1. GTDB lineage: Bacteria > Vulcanimicrobiota > Xenobia > Xenobiales > JADMJV01 > JAEXNA01. Next base: position 2,707 of record JBBKWP010000250.1, on the reverse strand, counting down.
AGTTTCCAGAGATGGACCTATCGTTTGAGGTTGGACCCGAACAATCGATCGCCCAAGCCGCGAAAGAGCACGGCGTTGAGATCCTTACCGCCTGCGAAGACGGCCAGTGCGGAACGTGTGTCGTAAAAGCCGTCAGTGGAGAGCCGGATCATCGAGATCGTGCCTTGACACCAGAGAAGCGCCTTGAAGGCTGGATGTGCGCCTGTGTCTCGCGGGCCAAAGGTGATCACTTGGGGATAGAAATCTGGTAGAGAATCGCTGACGGGGCCCGGCAGATCACCTCTGAGCGGGTCGGACTTTAGTGGCCTGTTTCGCTATCGAAACGGGAAATTTTCTCGACGGTCGTTGTCGCACCGGGAGCGTTCACTGCCGCAAGAACTTCGAAAGGACCGGCGGCGGCAAGATTTTTAAGGGTCATATTGTTCTCGTCGAAATAGTCGCGCGAGACCCGATATCCTTTGGGGATCTTCGCAATGTTGTTCCAAGAAGTAATCTTGGTCCATTCCTGTGTGTCATCTTGGCGGGCGTATAGAGTGACCACCACGGGTCCAGTTTGTGTGGTGACTCCCGGGTTGTTAACCGTCACCCGGATGTTGACATTGTCGCCCTGGCGCCGCACGAGAAGGCTTTCTACTGCGGTCTCGGCGGTACTTGGGAGTTGCAGCAACAAAAGTGTCAGTAAGATGATTCTTTTCATAGTAGAGACTTACACCCAACACCAGGTTAGGCCTCTTGACGACGGGATTTGGACAGGCGAGTCCGGAAGTTCGGTCAAGTGCGATTTATAAGCCTTGTTTTGTCTCTCATTCTAGCGTCCGTTTTCATAGACCCCGTTTGCGCCGCCCCGGATAGCGCATCGGTTGAGCTAGGTTGGAGGAAGAACTTCTCCGGTGCCGTGACCGCCTTGGGTAAGGGGCACATTACTCTTCAACTCGACAACAGCGAGAAGTCACTCGTCTTCGACATCGTTCTCCAAACCGAGGCGGTTCCCAGCGAGTCCGCGGTGAAGGTGGGCAGCAAGGTCAGAATCGTCGCAACCGACCGTAAGCTGATCCGAGTCGAAGTGGTTCCCTATGGAGAGTGGCTGAAGAGTCAGCCCTCACCCTAGACCGCGGCCTATAGACGATTCTCCGAGTCCGTTAATCTTTCTCCGACCGGCGTTCCCTGACCTGAAGCTCTGAGTATCCCGATTCCGGGTCGTGAACTCTCTGAAATTCCAGGTCACGGAGTTCTACGAGCACGATCTCGGCGGTCGTGCGCACGATGGAGCCCTCCATAAGGTGGCCTCCGATGGTGCGGCCGTCCTTGTCCGAGACGGTGAGATGGAGATGCCATCCGCCCACACCTCCACATCCGGTGAGCCCAACGATTTCCAAAGGGCCTTCGATTATCGAGCCCTCGGGTTGGTTGGCAAATCGGATGTTGGCTTGGGTGAGTGACCCTACACAGGTTACCACAGCACAGGCGGAAAGATTTCGCTGTTCCATATACTTTGTGACCTCTTTTTTGAGGTCCTGACCTGGACGAAGTCGGAAGGCGTGGTACTTCCCCTCAGAAGTCTGGGCGAATCCAGTGCCGAAAGCGCATAGGAAAAACAGAACGGAAAGACATCGATAAACTTTCATGGGGTCTGACATTTTCCGTTGGGAAACGAAGGGCCTCCCGAAGAAGGGGATACCGTTCCTATAGTGCTTGAAATATGAAATAGATTGCAATATAATACAGAAATGCGATCATACAAGGCTCTCCATCATCTCTTCGTTCTCGGCTGTTTGCTTTCGTCCGTTTCGCCCGCGTTCGCCCGGGCCGGTGGGGGTAGCAACAGCGGTGGCGGAGGAATCATCAACTTAATACTGCTTCCCGCAATCCTCATTTATGGGGCTTACGTGACTTACCGCCTAAATAAGAAGAGCAAGGAATGCCACGTCTTGCTCGATCAGGTCCGTCAACGGGAAAAGGGCTGGGACACGGCCACGCTCGAGGACATCGTGAGACGCATCTTTATGAGCGTCCAGCAAGCCTGGTGCGAACAAGATTTGAAGTGTCTCGAATTTCTCACCAAAGGCAACGCACGAGCCGAACTCAAATTCAAGATGTCCGAACTCACCCAAAAGGGTCACAAGAACCGAATGGATGACCTCGAGATCACGGGGATCAAGCTCTTGAACGTTCAGAACTACCTCGACGACGAATTGGACAATTTTACGGTGAAGATCGACGCCAAAGCTCGAGACTACACTGTCGACGCCGACGGAACCGTTGTCTCAGCGAATACCCAGAAAAAGAAAAAATACAAGAATCCTAGTAATATTCCATCGGAGGCCTTTCACGAATTCTGGACCTTCGAGCGCGAAGGAGACGACTGGGTGCTTCTAGACTTGGCTCAAGCTTCGGCCTGGAAATCCGCTGTGGAGCGACCCATGTTCGACGAAGGTACGGCGGTGGGCTCGCCCACCGCAGCCCCCCGCAATGACGGCCGTGCCCCCCTAGGTATTCCCGGAACTGTTCACTGAACTGGGTCCTTCATTTCACCCTGGCGGCCAGCAAAAACCGAGCATCCCCCACACGGGGATTGCTTACGACCTTAAGAATCCAGGAGTTGATTTAACTCGCCCTGATCCAGCCACAGTCCCTTGCAAGAAGGACAGACTTCGAGCCGTGTTCCTTTAACAACCATAACAGTCAGGAACTCAGAGCAGTGCGGACA
>JBBKWP010000249.1:0-8016 GCA_037968995.1 Candidatus Xenobia bacterium | reverse complement strand
GCGACTCCGAGCCTTGGGTGGCTTCGAGGACGACCACGCCACGCTAATATCCGTAGACTTCAAGAAGAAGGAACCGTTCGCCAACCTGCCCGACTTCTCGGAGGAAGAAATCGTTTTATTCTATGGCGCTTTGCCGCCATCTGTGTTCGGTCAGTTGATCGACCATCTCCTCGAATCTGGACTTCTGCTTGGCCATAAGCATCGACGGCTGATCTTGGAGAAACCCTTTGGGGACGACTTTCAGGCCGCCTTGGAGCTTGAAGAGAAAGTCAAAGAAAGTATGCCTCTCGAACAACTTTATCTAGTGGATCACTTCCTAGCCTATCCGGGAATGCTGGAGTGGCTGTCTTTGCGCTCTCGACTGTGCATAGAAGAGGCCATGACCGCACAGTATGTGTGTCCCGAGAAAGGCGTCCATATCATCTTGAACGAGACCCTTCTCTCCAACGATCGCGCCTACTTTCGCGAGACTGGGATCCTTGAAGACATGTTGCAAAACCATGCCATGCAGATTCTCGCCAACAGCTTTATGGAGATGTCAGGCGCGGAAACCGCCGAGACTTGGCGCCATCATAGGCAGGACGTGATCGAGGCCCTTCAGTGGCGTGAGGGAGACGCCACCCGGGCTCAGGTTGAAGGATTCAACGATCCCGCCCAAGGGGCACCCGCCGACGCCGAACCGTCCGCTGTCGAAACTTTCGCTTCTGTCGGATTCGACCTCAATCTTCCCCGCTGGAAAGGGATCCCGTTTCGGATGACCGCCGCGAAAGGGGTGAACGAAACCCGATTCGGCCTGGATATCCACCTCCAACGCCTCCCGCAAAGCCTAGCAGATGAATTTCAGGTCGAAGCGGACCAAGGAGCTTGTCTCGAAGTTGACGTTCATTCCGGAAAATTCTATCTACGTGTCGGAGCCGATCACCACACCTTGGAGCCTCCCCAGACACAACCAGACCGCCCTGCCTACTCCCGCGTCATTCTAGATGCACTGCACGGCAACCATGCCTTCTTTGTGGACCCCGAAGAGAGCGTAGCGGCCTGGGAGTTCATTGATCGGATTCAAACCCATTGGAAACGTGACACGAAAGAGCTGATCACTTACCCCCAAGGAGCCTCACTGAAAGACCTTCTGGCTTCAGCCCAAGCGACGGAGTCCAGTGGGAATAGGAACTGAGAGCCTTGCGCCAACAGTTTTATGCGATACTTCCTACCTTACTTAATGTGTATTTTTCTAGCTTGCTCGCCCGCGAGCGGAGTGGACCCCTTGCCTAGCCCGAGTCCAGACCCCGTTGACTTTTGGCGGGTTACCTCATCGACGTCCGGGGGCTTCACAGGAGCGGGCGGCGGAGTGGAGGCCTGGTCGGACGGATCGGTCTTCTCGCTTAAGTGGGAGGTCGGAGGATCTGAGCCCGAACGTGAGTATCGTGGTCAAAAGTCCGAAAAGGATGTCCAACACCTCGTCGACCTCTTAGAAGAGGCCAAAGCGACGACCTACCAGCAGTACGATAACATGACGACCAAACTCAGTTGGCAAACGGCAGACAGTCGCTATGATTGGTCCTGGTCATCCTTCGACAAGGACAAAATTCCCCAAGTGCTCCAATCCGTCAAGGCGTTTCTCGGCCAGAGCAACCATCTCAGCCCAGGAACACCTCCATCTTTTGAATGGGGAAACACTCGAGCAAGGCAAGGTTCGGCCGAGCTCTTCTTGTCCCAAGGGCAAACCTTTCGACTCACCTTAAAACCCCAAGCAACAGAAGGCGATGCTCCCGTGTCGATCTTCGTCGGGAAAGGTACCTATCCGGTCGGTCAGCTCTCCGACCTGAGCGGGAAAAGTATACCCCTAGAGAACGACGAAGGCTCGATCACGATCTCGACCGTCAAAGGCGGATGGCTCACGGGAGAAGTCACTAAGAACGGCACGACGGGAACCTTTCGGCTGCCCGCCTGGGTCACGGTGGCGCCCTGAGACGCATCCCGAACCTATCCATGCCAACAGTCGCGCGCACGCTTCTGGGAGGCTACGCCTTTCTGCTACTCCTCTTGCCCGTCCTCTGGACGATGTTCGGTGAGAATTATTGGCCCCTCATTCTTTTGCGCTATGCTCCAGGGGTTATCTTTCTCGTGCCCCTGCTCCCTCTAATGGCTATGGCCCGGGATCGCATAGCGTGGGGCTTCGCCGCCGTCTCGGTCTTCTTAGTCGTCTCCAACCTTATGGGTCTTCAAGCAAGAATCGGGCCCACGACTCCCGGTGAATTCTCGGCCATGACCTTCAACATCCGGGCCGGTTTGGGAGGCCCGAAGGAGATCGGTGAATTTCTCAAGAGACAAAGCGTCGATGTCATCGCCCTACAGGAAGCGCGGGCTCCGATGAGCGACCTGAAAGCCGACCCGATGACTGCGATCCAAGATTCTCTAGAAGGATACAGTATGGCCCGCGGCGGCCTTCGAAGTGAACTTGTTCTCTTGAGTCGCCACCCGATCGTAAGTTTTAGCGAATTCAGCCTAGGAGGTCTGTCCAAAGCCCTCGACGCTCGGGTCACAATCGAAGGAAGAACCGTGCGTTTTCTGACTGTCCACTTCATGACCGGCGATCCTCTCAAAACACTGTCCACAGGTGGGCACGGGCGCTTTGAGTGGCTCAATCTCACCGCTCGGAGTCGACGAACGCAATTTTTGGCTCTCTCCGACTTGCTCAGAGAGGAGGTCCCCACGGTTCTGCTGGGAGACTTCAACACTCCTCCCAACTCTGAGGGTCACGCCCGGTTATCCATCAATATGGTGGACAGCTTTGGCGCCGTGGGCAAAGGGTTCGGATACACCTATAGGAGCGACTGGCCGGTCTGGCGGATTGACAACATCTGGCTCAGTGGCGACTTGATAGCGAAACGTTCCGAAGTCGTGGCAAGCGAACTCTCAGACCATCGACCGGTCACCACCTTCTGGGACTTTGGTCAAAGCCCACCTGTGGGGAGGCTCAAAAAGGAGCATCCCACTACGACCTCCAACCGTCCCTAGCACCTCCGGCCACTCGAATCATACATAGAACAGGAATCGAAACCTTATGAATAACGTGAAAATCTTAGCTTTTTCGGGGAGTTCGCGAGACGGCTCGTTCAACAAAAAACTGGTGAATGTCGCCGCCGCTGGGGCCCGCGAAGCCGGCGCGGACGTGACCGTCGTCGACCTCAAGGAGTTCGACCTTCCGTTGTACACTCAAAATCGTGAAGCCGCCGATGGGATGCATCCGAAAGCCAGGGAGTTCAAGAAACTCCTCACGGAACACGACGGGTTCTTGATCTCCTCGCCAGAAAACAACTCTTCTTATTCCGTGGAGTTGAAGAACGCCATCGACTGGGCTTCTCGCAAAGAGAGTGACGACGAGCGTCCCTTAGCCGCCTTCGCGGGAAAGTATGCCACACTCATGGCCGCCTCCCCGGGAGGGCTCGGTGGACTTCGCGGGCTGGTCCATCTCAGGGGTTTGCTCCAGAACATGCAAGTCACTGTCTTGCCCGGCCAGTTCGCCCTGTCCTCCGCTCATCAAGCCTTCGACGACAGCGAAAAACTCAAAGATGAGGGCACCGAGGCCAAAGTCAAATCCCTGGGACGCGACTTAGCGGAGTTGCTGAAAAAGCTCCGCTAGCTGTTAGCAAGACGCGCCTTCTCGCTCGGGCTATCAGGAGGATTTGGGTCGTCATTTCCTTGCTCTTCTTCACTTCGGATGGCTTAGAGTCGCTGCTGACGGAGCGGAGCGTCGACGCCCCTCTCGAAGGGCCGTCCATTCTCCGCCGGAGACCTTATTGGGCATAGGCCTCAAGGCAGCAAAGCAGAATTCCACTCGGCGCCGACCTTCAGGTGGGCGACCCCTTATCCGTTCGGTCAACACACGAGAAAAAAAGACTTCGCAGGTGGCCTCGGACTCAGTGAAAATATCCCCGAATGAAAACGAACTGGGTTCGCATAGAACGTGAGTCGATCAACAACCCGCACCTGGGGTCTCGGACTTTTCATCCTCGGACGCGGTACCGTGAGGGCGAAATCATCGAGGCTTTCGGACGGTCGGATCCACCCTCATCCGATTTTCTGTTACACACATTTTCGCCCCCGGACGTCCTGGGGGCGGGCACCCCGATCTTGTTGGTGCCAGGGGCCACGCGTTCGGCGCAATATTTCCTCGATCCGTCGGACGAGCCGGGAAGCCTCAGTCTACCCGAGTCACTGAGGCGCTCAGGCCGCATGGTCTACGCGATCACCTTCGCCCACAGCCAAGATGACAACTGGGGTTGGTGCGAGGCTATCAACGAAGCACTCTTGAGGCTAACCCAACGTCACCCAGGTCAACCCATTGACCTGCTGGGTCACAGCAAGGGAGGCTTGGCCGCCCGACTAGCCGTTACCGACTGGCGTCCCGACCCGATCTGTTCCCGCTTCCTCGGCGAACTTGTCGGGCGCGTAGTACTTTTGGGCTCTCCCAATGAGGGTCTGGACTACGCCTTTCGCTATCCGGCCTGCAATCTAGCTCTTCTAACTAACGAAGAGCACCCACACCTCAACTGGTCGGTTTCATGGACGAACCGCTTGGTTGAGGGGACGTGGCAAGACTGCGAAGAACTTTCCTATTTTGCCACGGAGCCCTACCAGCCCGGCCAACGCCAAATGCTCGCTCGGTGGGACAGGCAGTACCCGCTACCGGGAAAGGATCCCGACGAAAGCTCCACCTACGAGGGCGGACAGGGCACCCGAAGTAGCAGCCTGGGAATCGACATCGCTATCGAGCGAGGCGGAGATCTCATTCAGCAACTTAAGTCGCGACCCACTCACCCTGATGTCCCCGTGGGGCTTCTCGCAGGGGCACGTCCGACAATCAAAGGATTCCTCAACGATACAAGCATTCCGGGAGACGGCATCATTCCGATTCAGAGCGCCCTAGGACTACCCGAAGCGTCAAAGGTGGTGGCTATGGCGACGCTTCCAATAGATCACATCGCCCTCATCACCGACCCAATAGCTCAAGCGATCGTCGTGGAGATGCTCACCATCGAACCGACGGCTCTCTCACCCGACCAACGGTTGAGCGCATTAGAGGAAGGTCTGAGCATAGCACGGTCACGATCCGGCTTGTAGACGCAAGACCACGCTCCGGCGCGGAGGGTCTAAGAAAGGACCTCTCCGTTCGGAAAGCAATGTCTGTGGAAACCGATTGGAGATTGTTTTGATGTATTTCGCCGTGGCTTTCGGGGTTGTCGTTGTGCTCGCTCTCACTCGCATCGTGATGTTCCGTGGACCTATGAACCCGTCAGTCTCGCCGCCCCCCACAGGGATACTGGACATGCACTGCCATATGGCGGGCATAGGCGCCGGAGAAAGCGGTGCCTGGATCTCAGACGATCTCCGAAACAGCTGGAAGTTTCCGCTCTATCTGAAGATTTTTGAAACCAACCTGCGAGAGATGACCGAAAAAGGGGATCAGGTCCTAGCGGAGATCCTGGTGCGGCGAATTCGCGAATCAAAGCACGTTGAAGACGCGGTCATCTTAGCCATGGATGCCCCTTACGACCAAGCCGGAAACCTAGACCGAGCGCTCGGTGAAGTGTGTATGCCGAATCGGTTTGTGGGGGAGACGCTCAAAGAGTATCCCGAACTCCACTTTGGCGCCAGCGTTCACCCCAATCGAGTGGACGCGCTCGAAGAGTTGCGTTGGTCGAAAGACAACGGGGCGGTGCTGCTCAAATGGCTTCCCAACATTCAAAACATCGATCCGTCCGACGAGCGCCACATCCCGTTTTACAAGCTTTTGGTGGAGCTTGACCTACCACTCTTAACCCACGTCGGCGGCGAAGATTCGTTCTCTCGCGCCAACGACCGTCTGGGGGATCCTCGTCTTTTGAAACTGCCTCTCGAGTGTGGCGTGCGAGTGATAGCAGCGCACGTCGCCAGTTCCGGTGAATCCGAAGGCCAGGACAATGTCGAGCGCCTCTTGGAGATGATGCCTCTTTATCCCAACCTGGTGGCGGATATTTCTACTCTCACCCAGATGAATAGGCGCAAGCATCTTAGCAAAGTCCTCAACGACCCACGTCTACGCGGTAGGCTCATGTACGGCACCGATCATCCTCTCACGAACACGCCAATGGTCACCCCTTTGCAGTTTCCCCTCAATCTCACCCTCCGACAGCTTTGGGACCTGTGGCGAACCGCCAACCCTTGGGATCGAGACGTAGAGTTAAAAGCCGCTTTAGGAACGCCGCCGGAAGTGTTCGAACTGAGCCGGGAATATCTACGATTATAGACCTCAAGCCAAACATAGAAGCCTCTAAAGAAGATTCGCCCTTTTGGTGGCTGCGCTGGGTTCCGACCGCGATCCTCATCATCTGCGCTCTGGCGTTTTTCATCATTATCGCCAGGGTAGCGATCGTGCCGGTGCTGGCCTCGCTGGGGCTTGCCTACCTGCTCAACCCGATGGCACTTTACGGCGAGAAACGGGGGCTATCAAGAGTCGCCTCATCACTCGGGTCTATCATTATTGTAACCTTGATGACGTTAGGCTTTCTGTCTTATGTGCTTCCCGATCTCTGGGTTGAAACGACGCGAGCCGTGCTGAAACTTTCAGAGAATTTCACTCCAGAGAATGCTGCCCACCAAAGAGCACTTCTCAAGCGCTACTCACCCTCACTTGAAAAGATGGCGGGTGACCATATCGAAAATTTCCTGAGCGATCCCTCTTCCGCAGTGCAAGAGATGACGTCAGGAACCGCTGAGCCGGAAGCTCCTTCCGAGGGAAAGCCCGAAACGAGTTGGAGCAACGAAGCTTGGCTTCTCTCCGCTTTGATTTCTTCGCTCGACCTCCTCTTGGTGCCCTTCTTCGTTTTCTACATACTCGTGGACTTCCAGCGCTGGCGCACAACATCCGAAGAATTGATCCCGCCTAGGTATCGCGACCCTTTTCGGCGTCTGTTCGACGAATCAGGTCGAATTCTGGAAGCTTATGTGCGTGGTCAGCTTGTTATTGGACTGCTTATGGCGATGTGCTATGGACTGGGATTCTGGATTCTGGGCGTACCGGCCTGGGCGGGGATCGCGTTGCTTTCTGGCATGCTCAACGCCATTCCCTATCTAGGCACCGTCTTAGGGGTGGCCTTGGCGGGCGCTTTTACAATGGCTAATGGTGGCGGATTCTGGGACCTCGCCGCCGTCATGGGGGTTTTCGTCGCCGTGCAGACACTGGAAGGGTACGTGCTCACACCCCGTATACTTGGAGGCAGATTGAATCTCCACCCCATGGCGGTATTTCTCGGTCTCCTGATCGGCGGAAAGCTGTTCGGACTCTTGGGGGTGATTCTCACTATCCCAGCCATAGCTATTGCCAAGGTCTTCCTGAAATTCTTGCGTGAGCTTTACCAAGGCTCGACCTTCTATAACGGTACAGACCCGGGCTTGGTCGAGAAGCCTGAGGTCAAAATGGAGGAGCGGATAGCTCGAGCCGCCGAAACGGTACTTGCCGAACAGGTCCAATCGGAAGAAGAGAACGAGGACGAATTACACGAGGGACCTTCTACCGAGCCCATTGGCCTGGTCCTCCCACTCGACACAGAGAGCTAGCCTCAACTCTGTACAAATTTGCGCCTCTGCTCGGTCGGACCCTACCCCCAGCGCACTGGAACTAACGCCCTCGCTGCTCGGAAACGCTCCCTGGAGTCGGCGCCGCTGCCGTCACTCGACACTGCCCGCAACTCCGCGCTGCCCGCGACTCGACGCTGCCCCCGCGATTGTGCAGGTTTGTCGATAATCTTATCAGCAAACTCGCAGAGTTGGACTGGAAATCTCGCTCTCGCCACGCCTCGCTACTCGACAACGCCTCTTGAGCTCGGCGCCGGCGCCGCCACTCGACACTGCCCGCGACTCGACACTGCCCGCGACTCGACGCTGCCCCCGTGATTGTCCAGGTTTGTCGATAATCTTATCAGTAAACTCGCAGAGTTGGACTGGAAATCTCGCTCTCGCCACGCCGCGCTACTA
>JBBKWP010000248.1:0-17128 GCA_037968995.1 Candidatus Xenobia bacterium | reverse complement strand
GAGCGCGTGGGAGAAGGGTCGGCCTTCGTGAACGATGGCGGCGAGTTCTACAACAAGTTGTCTTACGCACGGTCGGTGAACCCCTGGGAGAAGTAAAATCTCCATGGCGTTGGCGAACGACAGCCCAGAGCCGAGAGTGGCGGAAAGCTGATGAGTCAGGGCAAGGAGATCCTGACTGGTGACCTTGGAACCAAACCGAAGGACCCACCACGGCTTGATCGGTACAGGATCGATGCGTAGCGGCTTGAGACCGTCTGCCGCCAACGCCTTCTCAGCCGCGGGCAGGGAAGGGGCCTCCATTTTGCTCCTCAAAGTCTGACCACCTTGGTCTTCTAGGTTCACGTAAAACTGCACTTAAGTTCCTTCCTTTCCGAAAAGCGTAAGATACTCCGCCAGCGATGTCGCCCCCGAGAGAAGGGCCGCTTCACCCGCCACAGAGAGCTTAGAAAATCCGTCGGATGCGGCCAGAGATTCGATGTTTTCGCTCTGCAAATCATGTTCGGTGAGTCGTCGCATTTTGGGGTTGATGGTCAATAGCTCGAAGATAGCCAGGCGGCCTAAATATCCGGTTCCCAAGCATTCCGCGCAACCCTGAGGTTCCCAAAGCTTAGCGGCCTTTTGAGCAAACGAGGTTAATCCCAGAGACCGCAAATCCATATCTGTCGCCTTTTTACACCGAACACACAGTCTACGCATAAGCCTTTGAGCGAGCACACCGGAGAGCGAAGTCATGACTTGATAGCCGGCCAAGCCCATGTCAAGTAAACGCGTGATAGCCTGCGCGGCGCTGTTGGTGTGAAGAGTCGCGAACAGGAGATGTCCAGTCAAGGACGCTTGAACAGCGATTGTCGCCGTTTCAAGGTCTCTAATCTCTCCCAGAAGCAACACGTCGGGATCGTGTCGCAGCACAGAACGCAAGCCTTTGGCGAAATCGAATCCGATGTCGGACCGGATAGGTATTTGCGAGACACCGTCGATTTTGGACTCCACGGGGTCTTCCAAGGTGATGATTTTTTTCTCGGGACGGCGGATGGCCCGTAAGGTGGAATACAGGGTTGTGGTTTTTCCGGAACCGGTGGGTCCGGTGACGAGGACGATACCGTGAGGGAGACGTGCCAAGCGCATCCACTCCTGTCGCTGGAGAGTGGTAAGATTGAGAGAGTCGACGTCGACAGGGCCTTCGTCGGTCCCCAGTAGTCTGATCACGACGCTCTCTCCCTCGAGCATCGGAATCACTGAGACCCTTAACTCGACGGACCGCTCATCGCTTTTTAGGATAGCCCGTCCATCCTGAGGACGTCGGCGTTCCGCGATGTCTAGCGAAGCCAGTATCTTGATCCGAGATACTACGGCCGGAAAAACGTCGAGAGGTATCGACGGTTGGGCGATCAGGGCGCCATCGATGCGATAGCGTATTTTAGGCTCTTTTTCGTCCGGCTCTAGATGGATATCGCTGGCCCGAAAGCGCACGGCCTGACGCAAGATGTGCGCGACCAAAGCCGCGACAGGGGCCTCTGCATCGTTAACCGGAATGTCCGCTTCGTCGCTGCGTTTATGATTCTTCACCGACTTTAGAGCGTCCGCCCCCAGTTTGGCGCCGGAAAACCCTTCGTCAAGGTAGTGGCGTTGGATCGCGGCTCGGAGGGCCTCCTCGGTCGATAGAACAGGCAGTATCTCTTTGCCAACCACCCGAGATATGAAATCCTGAACAGAGATCACGTTGTCGGGGAGGCAGGCTAGTAATAAGCGGTTTTGGGCAAGCGCTAAGGGAAAGCACTGGTGTTCCTGGGCGAGTTCTAGAGGGACTGTTCCCAGCAGGCTTCGGTCTGGCTCGAAGTCGTCAAGGTCCACCACGGGAAGTCGGTGCTCAGCGCACATCCTTACCAACTTACCAATCATAGCTCTCTCCAGCGAGCGCGAACTTCCGGTAGGGTCCTAACCGTCACTCGGTCAACTAGGAGGACACTAAGGAGTGAAGGTTGGAATCCGATGCGCCCTTCGTTGAGGGGGTCAGAGAGGATCGCTTTGAGGACCTCACGGCCATCTACTTCAGCCGTCAAGGCGTTATCTCTGACCGCGATCCGGTAGGTGTGAGAGACGTTGAGCAGCCAGGCGGAAAGTCCCACGATTCCGACCTCATCGCCTCTTTTCGTTTGGATCCTTTCAACCACCATCCCGTTCTCAATACGATCGAGATGAAAAGTACCGCCTCGCTCTGGAGCTTCTAAGAGGCTGTAACCTACCAGATAAGCGTTGGGAGAATTGACATCGCCCGTGACGCGAACCAGCAGGCCGAGTCCCGTTCCCTGGGTCAAGAGCACGTCGGCTTCAAACGTATAGTTGTGCCAGCTCTCATCACCTTTGAATAGGCGGACCTGAGGGGTCACGGATAGGTCAAGAATCCATTGCCCCAGCAGGACGACGGTGAGGCCGGGTTGATTGCTGTTCCATCCGTCAGCGTTGGTGGTGAAGTGATCTTCAAAAAGGAGTTCACCGGTGCTAACAAGAGCGGAGCTTGTTACCGAACGGGAACCGTATTGGCCGGTGCTTTCAAGGTAGGCCGTTCCTATGGGAATGGTCTGTCCATCCCGTTCCACTGGTGAGTCTCCACGCAGATTGTTCAGACTTGCGTTTTCTCCGAATGATACACTGTAGACCCCTCCCTCGTTGGCTTCTTCCCGGAAACCTTCACTCCATTCGGCATTTTCCAACAGATGGCCGATGGATTTCGCGAGACCGGTATCGGCAAGCGCGACAGCTTTCGCACCGTTCTCAGAAAAACGTTGTTGAAAAGTCTCTTGTGAACTGAGGCTTACGCTGGCGATGGCCGCCAGGAAAATTAGAGAACCGATCCCTAGGACGAAGAGTAGAAGATAGCCGCGTTTCGAGCATATCATTGATGGACTCCTTGGCCTGGCCGGAAACTCCAATGAACTTTCTCTATGTTTTTGGAATCGGTTCCCCAGTCCAGTTGTATCTCAACAGACCCATCGTTTCGGAGTGCCGTTCGGAAATCTTGGAGCCCTCGGGCCAGTACTCGTCTTGCACTGGGCTGTCCTACGATCTTTGTGGGGTCCGGCGGCTCAGAAAGGGATGTCAGTTCAGAACGCCGTTGTACGAGGAGGTCACTCTCCACCGAGGTAGACTCCCAAGCGAGCCATTGTGGGTAACCTTGGGAGCCGGTATGAAACCGATTCTCAAGGTCGCGGGCGGTCGCGACGCTCAACTTGTCGCCTTGGGGGCTTACCACGATATAGGTCGAGCTGCTGTGATAGAACTGCTCCGAGAAAGCGGTATAAAGGCGCGTCATCTGGCGATTGCGATCCGTCCGCTGGTCGGAGCGATTGAGCAGATGCCGACTCCATGACATCAGTCCCAGAGCTACGGAGGAAAGGACTGTAAGCATGCTCATGGTGATCACCACTTCGATCAAGCTAAGGCCTCGATGCCTCAAGGCTGGGCCTCGATCAGGCATCGCTGGGAACTGAGGAGGAACGGCGTGGTTCCCTCCACGGACACCAAAATCTCGATCTTGTAGGTGCGCGGAGCCTCGACCAAGGAGACCGAGCGCTTCCAGACACAGCGAACCGATTCCGGGCCGTTGGCGGTGGCGATGGATAGGTCGGACTGTCCTGTGTCCGATTGAGATTGAAGGCGTGAAGGTGAGCAGGTCTGCGACTGATCCATCAATTCGGTAGCCAAGGAGACCAGCGCCTGCCGGGTAGACACTTTCGCTGATGCCTTGTCGCTTGCTGACAGGGGGGCAATGGTGAACATCACGATAAGACCGAGAAGGGCTGAGGCCATAATAGCCTCTACCAGAGTCGTACCTCGAGGCCTACGAAGAGATGAAAAAAACATGCAACTCCCAACTGCGGGATCGGTGAAAGGGTCTTTACTGTGTCGTGGTCAGCTAAAGCGCGATGCGGTGAAGTGGACGGAGAGCCCCGGGCCGTCGGGTGGGTCCGTCAACCAGATTTTTCCACCCAGTCCTGAGACGATCTCACGACAGATGGTCAATCCAAGACCGGCTCCAGTAGTGTGATCGGAGGCGTGCAGTCGTCGGAAAGGCTGGAAAGCGACCTCTCGCAGGTCGGGCTGGACGCCCGGTCCGTTGTCGCTAACAATAAAGTGGTAGTCGTCAACATCAGAGGTTACATCTAGGCGTATGTGGGGCTTTGGAGAGCGGTAGAGGAGTGAATTCGTAAGGAGTTGATGAAAAAGGGACTTCCATTGGTGGCGACGGCCTGCGATTGTTGGCAATGGCGAACGCTCGAGTTGCGCTCGGGTTGATCGGATCAAAGGTTGAAGTTCCTCCTGGACTTCAGTGAACAGGGTTGGGAGGGATAGTCGTTCTGTGGGGGTTTGGTCGGCGGTAGCTTTAGCGTTGTCTAAGAGTGAGCGCGCGAGTTGGTCGCCGCGGTAGGCCACCATGTCGAGTTTTCGGACGCACTCCTGAGTGGCGGGAGGATAGGATGCGATTTCACTCTTAAGGACTTTCACTAGACTACTCAAGGAACGGCTTGCGGTGAGGCAGTGGTGGGTGAGACCCCTTGAGTAGGAATCGAGGGCTTGGTACCTTCGTTCCCAGGTCATAGCAGATTTGGAATTCGCATCGCACCGGTCACTCAGTTGTCCGATCTTTGTCTCCAGAGCTTGCCGGCTGTCTTCGAGATCCCAGCGGAGAATAGCTTGGTCTAAGAGAGTGGCGGCGAGTTCAAAGAACTCAGTTTCCGTTTGTGCGTAACTGATGCCTAAACGTTGAATCGCCAAATATCGATCGCCTGGCGAGAGCTCTTTGGTGAGAGTAGTAGGTGGGTTGTCCGCGAGAGCGCTGTGTTGGAGTCTCTGCTGGACTTCCGGCCAGATTCTCTCGTACTCTACCGACCCTTCCCCGTTGGGTCCCTGACAGTATACGATTGCTCGATAGGAAACAGTTGAGCGTCCGAGGACTTCCAAAAACTCAGGCAGTCGCGAGCGAGTAGCTAGCGTTGCTGCAAGTTGCTTCCAAGCGTCCGCGGTCGTCATTGACAGTTCCCCTTCCTCGTTCGCGGAGTGAGTAGCTCCAAAAACCCCCTACTCCTTTTCACTATACACAACGCGCCAGCTCGCAACACGGGACAGATTGATTATTTAATGTGTGCATTTCTGCACATTATAGGGAAACGTTTCTCTTCTATGAGCGGGATTTTTTTCGCGTATATCTAAGTAGTAGATCTAGCGTCATTGGGAGCACCTTTATCGTTTTGCGGGGATGAGGACTCATTGCTACCGGTTCGGACGAATGTCTCAGTTTTAATAGTCAATTCCGATCCTGAAGAAAGACTTCCCCTGCAGGAGTGGCTCACTCCCAGGGGTTACGTGTTGTATTGGGCCGACAGCGCCCAGGATGGGTTCGCACAGTTGGGCCAGCGCGATTTCGACCTAGTCCTGTTATCTTTGGCGCTATCAGACCGAGATGGTCTGGAAGTGTGTCGGGAGATCACCTCGAAGTATTCGAGCCCCGTCGTGGTGCTGAGTGCGATGGCTTCGCTTTTTGATGAGGTGTCGTCACTCGAAGCCGGTGCCGATGAATTTTTAGTGAAGCCCCTTCAGCCCGCCGTCACGCTGGCCCGAATCAGAGCGCTCCTTAGGCGAACGAATCGTAGCCAAGACGAGCAGTTAAAGTTGGGCGACCTGTTCATCGATCGCCCTCAACTGACGGCTTCTCACGAAGGTCGGTCGCTACCGTTGACGCCGACCGAGTTCAAGATTTTAGCCCAGTTGGCCATGGCTGATGGATTGGCGGTTTCCCGTCAGGACATTATAGATTCGGTTTGGGAAGCGGATGAAGGTTGCGATCTCCGCATAGTGGACAGCCATGTTCGGAATCTGCGCCGCAAACTGATGCAGAGTGGCACGCACGTTTCGATCCAAGGAGTGAGGGGCGTGGGTTATCAGGTCTCCTCCAATGGGGTCGAGTCATGTCTCAGAGAATCTCGACCTGAGCCTTTCACTGAGTCCGTTGAAAAACTGCACTCCCTTGAAAACATGGAATCGTCTTGAAGTCATAACCTCGTAACATCGAACGTCTTTGTGCCCGCGGTCCAATGAAAAAGGGAGTCGAATGACTCCCTTTTTCATTGGATTGGTCGACCGCGCGGATGCGCGGCCAGCTATGCGTCGGAGGCGGGTCTTTCTTCGAGGAGCGTCTTCTGCGGAGCCACCGAGGCAGCGAACGAGTTCTTCGCTTCGTTGAAGATCTTCTTGGCTCCATCGGTGACCGAATCTTTGTCCCAGGTTGAGGCGATGCCTTGGCCCAGTGTTGAGAATCCTGAGCGTACGCCGTAGCTTACGCCGTGGGCCGCGGCACCGATGACGGAGGTGACGCTGGAGTACACTTTTTCGCCAATGTTGAGACGGTCGTCAGTGAAAGCTTCAGCTATCCCTTTGCCGGCTTCGGTGACCATCGAGGTTGCCGCTGTGGCGAGCCCTACGGCTCCTCCGACCACAGCAGCGAGGGTGCCCATCACGACAGTTTTCGCGGCACGAATCAAGGGGACGTCGATAGGACGCTCACCGGGCTTGAGCTTGTAGGCTCCAAGCTCTTGCATATCTTCAACGATACTGGAGCCAGTATCGCGAAGACCTTCTTTCACCTCGCTGAAGGCCTCTTGCGTGGCCTGAGAGACGGTGAACTGGCGAGGAATGGAGTTGTTCACCTCGCCGGCTCCCTGCCAAATTCCACATACCAGGGAGATGGGAGCGGCAAGGACTCCGCCGACAACTCCCGCGACCACGGACCCAGCCGCGGCGGCCAGTTTCAAAGTCGGGCCGAATTTTTCCGTTTTGAGAATATTCTTGACGGCGGAACCGGTGGCTTTAAAGGCTTGGGGGACGCCCTCGGTGGCCCAAGCCCCCACGCCCGCAGCCGCACCGGAGAGCCCGGAGGCCGCATAGTTCGCGCTGAGATAGGTCTTGTCGACGATCTTGTCAACGAGACTGTCGCTCTTGGCTTTCTCTTTGCTCGGAGCCGACTGTGGGCTCGTGGCGTAGTTTTGTTGTGCTATCGTATTGTTGGCTAAGACTTTCATGTTATCGCTCCCAGGCTTCTTTTAAAACGGAACCCGCAAGTTGAGCGGATGCCTTGGTCGTGTCGATGATGGGCTTGAACGGCCCGTGCTTCCAGCCATCAGAAATTCCGCGAGGAACGGCCTCTATCACGCCTTCTTTCACAAGCGCATAAGGGATGGCTACGGTGTGAAGCGGAGAAGCGGCTAGGCGACCCACTCGTTCACCGACGGTCTGGTTCTTACCGAAGATGGCGCCGCCGATCTCTTTGGTGGTGGTGAGGAGACCGGCCGCGCTTCCCGCGACCAATCCGACGATGCCTGAGATGCCCGCGGAAACGACTCCGCCCACGATGGCAAACACCGGGGAGAGAATCGGGACGTCGAAACGCTTTTCGTTGGGTTCAAGTTTCTTCGACCCGAGTTCTTCGAGTTCGGCCATGAAGTAGGAACTCATAGAGCGGGACTCGTTGGCTCCCGAGAATTTGTTTGCGGTGTATTCCGCACTGCCGTCTTTAGGGAGAACGTTGTCGACTCCCCGGCCCGCATCTTTCATTTGCGACGCGCCCTTGAAGCCGCCGTAAAACGGGGCCGCTGCGATGGAGAGTGCGGCGCCGGGAATCGCTGCAAGGGTGCCTAGAATCTTCAGATTGGGACCGATGGTCTCGGCTTGCCACAAGTTTTCTGCGACCTCCCAAGCAAGCTTAGGGGATTTGATGGCGGCGTCGAGAGTTTCCGTGACCGCTCCAGTCGTGAATCCGGCGACAGTGTTGCCGAATTTCCGAGAATCTTCGTAGCGGTCAGCGCGATCGTACTGGTCTTCTTTAACCTGATACTCAACTTTGGGAGCCTCAGGGGTGGGCTTCGCGTCGCTCTTTGGAGCAACGGAAGCAGTCACCATTGAGGTTGTCGGTGAAATAGTCATAGTTATTATCTTCCTCAACCCTACCGAGTAGGATTTTTCTTTTTTTACTGACCTCAGTCTAGTGGATTTGGTCTTAAAAGAACCTTGAAATATCTGGTCGCGCCGCCCACTAAAGAGAACAAGTTGTGAACAGATGTTCAAAGTCGCGAAGGTCAGGTCCCCATTCCTTAAGAACTGTCGACTCAAATTTTCTTTTCGGGGGTCTCTACACTATGGCCGGTTTTCGTTTTTATTCTCTTTGGTTAGCGTGCTGTTTCGTTTTTGGATTCTCGGGAGCAGCTTCTGCCCAGTGGCTCTTCGAGAAGAAGCCGGATGTGAACGGTTCGGCTCTGGAAGTCTCGCGGCAGATTCCCCGAGACGCGCGTTTAGTCTTCGGATTTGACCTGAAGGGTCAAATCGATATGCTCGGACTCGTTGATGATGTGAAAGCGTCCATGAAAAAGAGCCCCGGCGGTCGGGAAGACTTCGCGAAGCTCGAAAAGGAATTGGGGCTCTCTCTTCACGAGTGGTTGGACCTTTTCTCGGGCGCGGGATACTTTTCCATTCTTGAACCCAAGTCGAAGCAGGAGCTTTCCGAGGGCAAGGGTCTGATTCTGGGACTGCGCTTGAAGCGGCCTAAGGCTTTTCGGACCTGGCTGGAACCAAAATTTGACAAGGAGACGATCATAAGGTCATCGGGTAATTTCACGATCTGGGAGATTTCGGACGGCGTCCAGTTCGCGGTAGGAAGCGGTTGGTTTCTGATCGCCTCGGACAAGTCAGCGTCGGCCCGTCAGATGGGCACTTTGTCAGGAGCGGAAACGGCTCTTTACACCGAGCCTCGTTTCACGAGTGCTGTTTCGAGTTTGACCGGGGGAGACAGCGGACTGTTCTTCTACTTGGACGGCCCAACCGTTCGCCGGATAGCCATAGATATCGCGGGAGTCACGTCAGACCATCCTGTTGTCGAGAAGCTTGGATTCTGGGACTCAGGCATTCTTTCCATAGACTTCCAGAGCGAACAGAGCGACGGGTTTCTGGCCTATTCCGATGGGGTCGGGCCTACGCTGGAGGCGCTCCGTGCGCCGGGTTCGGTGAACCGCACGCTGATCGACCTGGTTCCGGCCGGCCAGTCCACCTTCTCTGTGGCCGACGCACGGTGGTTGGCAAACGTGGTGACCGCTTTCGGTCAAGACGTGCCGGACATTGGATTTCTCCTGACCTTGGCCCAGGGTCAACTCAACGGTTACGGAGACTTGGGCGAGGCCTTCTTGGGCACGGTCGTCGTGGCCAGCAATAGTATGGAGTATTTGGCGCAGAGTTTAAAAGATGACCTCAGCCGGTCGAGAAGTTCTGGTCCCTTCGTGGCCTGCAAAACAAATCTGAAGAGCATCGCCACCGCTTGCGAAATGTGGTCCACGGATTACTCCGGGAAGTATCCCGAGCGTCTCGACCAACTGACGCCAGACTACCTGCGGGCCATGCCGACTTGTCCCGCTTCCCACCTCGAATATACCTACGAGGCACTTCAAGAAGAGGGATACGATAGCTATCGCATCGTCTGCACTGGACACGCTCACCCGGAAACGGAAGCCGACCATCCCCAGTATTCTGGAATGGTGGGGCTGATCGAAGGCGAAACTCAAAAGCTCACCACGGGCACCGAAGACGAGGTCTCGGCGTCGAAAGACATGTCTAAGCCGAGCATCTATGTGGCGATGCCGGTGAAGAGCATCCAGGTCGCTCACGAACTGATGACCAACGCGGTGGAAGCAAACAAGGTATCGGAAGTCGACGGCGGTCCCCCTACGGACATCGGCAACTCTCGCCCTTCGGCTCCCGGCGCCCGGGAAACCCGGCGATATGAGGTCAAGGACGGCCCCAAGGCCGTTTTGGATCCCGACAGAAACCTGATGACCTTGGCTTATGGACCCAACGCGGAAGCCTTGCTTCAAGCGCCCTCCGGGCAGGTCGCTCATCATCCCTCGGTTGAGAGGGCTCTCCGATGGGGAGAGGGTCGAGTGGTCTATCTTGACTATTTCAATGTGGAGCCTATTTACCAAGCCGGTCTCGCTCTGCTAGAGCAGGCGGTTGACGACGGGGAAGACGAGGCTCAGGTTCTTCTTGACCTTGTTCGCAAGACCCGAGGCCGCCTTGGCAAACTCGAAGGGGTGAGCGCCGTGAGAACGACAGACGCTGGACTCCACTATCGATCCACCGGATTGGGTAGCAGTCAGATGCTAACGGTTTTTGGTCTCGGCGGTGCCATTCTGGTGCCCAATTTCGTGAGAGCGAAGAGTCAGGGACAACTCACCGCCTGCAAATCGAATCTCAAGAACATCGGCACGGCGTGTGAAATGTTCTCGACGGACCACGACGGGGAGTATCCTCACTCAATGGACCAACTGACCCCCGATTATTTCCGCACCATCCCTCAGTGCCCAGAGGCTGGAGAAGATACCTACTCCGCCTCCTATAGGCGCATGACGCCCGAAGAATCCGGCGTTCCTTATGGTAGCTTCGAAGCCTATTGTCAGGGACACTTTCACGAAAAGGACGGACTGACTGAGGACTTTCCTCGTTACAATGGAATAGAGGGCTTGATAGAACGTTCGATAGAACAATAGCCTTTGTATCCGGAACCCTATACCCTGGGATGCCCCAGGGGCTCACCTTTGGCTCTTGTAGAACGGGTCCCGGTAGTGCACATTAGAGACCAAGCCCCAAAGGAAAGCGAAGGCACGCTAGTGAGAACTCTCGACCCAACGACCACCCCCACCACCCTCCGCCAAACCTACCGTTCGACGTCTGTTCCCACTCCGAGTGGCACTGGCTCTCAGTGCGCTAATAGAGATATGTTGGAATGGTCCGACCAAACGCCTGATTGGGCACCACCGCTTCAAGTACAAGATAGAATTCGGCCGAAAGTGGCCGCGACGCCAGAATGCGACTTTGAATCCTGGCAAGGCGTCTCCTGGTCATAAAAATTTTCTGATTCGACTTAAAAAAAGGTGCCGCGTGGAAACGCGGCACCTTTTTTGTTTGCCCAGCGTCGTCGGCCAACGGCGGGGTCTGAAGGACGTTACTTCAATAGTTCTATCAAGCGTCCCCAGGCTTCGCGGCGAGCGGTCTTATTGCCCTCTGTGGCGTCGGGGGCCAGACCGGCTCTCATAAAGCCGTGTCCGGCGCCGGGATAGATGACGGGTTTGTAAGTTTTCCCCAAAGCTTTCATGGCCGCCGTGGTCTCGGGTAAAGTCGCGTTGACTCTGGCATCATTCTCCGCGTAGAAGCCATAGACGGGTGCACTGATCTTTTCCAAAGCGGACGTCCCTTCTGGGGCGGTTCCGTAAAACGGAAAGCTCGCGGTCATGGAATCGCTTTCTGTGGCGAACAGAAAGGTCTGGCTGCCTCCCCAACAAAAACCAGTGACAGCCAACTGTCCGTTGCAGGCGGGCAGAGATTTCGCGTACTGGGCAACGGCTTTGAGGTCGGCGACGACCTGAGGTGAGGGCAGTTCGGCCACTGCTTTCCGAGCCTTGTCGTTGCCGCCGAATTCGTCGGTTCCTCCACCGTTAGGTGCCATGCCGGAAAGCAGATCCGGTACCACGGCGATGAAGCCTTCGGATGCCAGTTGGTCGGCGGTGAGTCGGACCCAGTCCGTCAGGCCAAAAATCTCGTGGATAACCAGGACAACTTTAGCCTTCTTTGGATTCTCGGGATACGCGACAAAAGTTTTGACCACTCGGTCGCCGTTTTTCACGGTGACCCATTCGAGATGTCTGGGTGATTCCTCAAGCTTCTCCAAAGCCCACGATTGAGCGAGGACCGGTGTTGAGTAGAGGAGCGCGAGCAGTAGCAGGGTCGCTTTTTTAAGAGGAGACGTCATTTTCATGACGCCTCCTTTTAGCTGGGAAAAGTTTGTCCTTTTGTAGGAGATGTTGTTAGGTTAGTCTCGGCTTCTTAGCTTCATGAGAAGTCGTAGAATCTCCAGGTACAACCAAACCAAGGTTACCACGAGGCCGAAGGCACCATACCATTCCATAAACTTAGGCGCACCGCATTCCACGCCCTCTTCGATGAAATCGAAGTCCATGACGAGGTTGAGAGCAGCGATCACGACGACGAACAGGCTGAAAGCAATTCCCCAGGTTCCGCCTTCATGGATCATCGGGACGGACATCCCGAAGAGCCCCATAACGAGACTCACGATGTAGACCAGGCAGATCCCGCCGGTCGCCGCGACGACTCCAAGTTTGAAGTTCTCGGTGGCCTTGATCAGTCCAGAACGATAAGCGGCCAGCAAACTGAACAGCGTACCGAAGGTGAGCCCCACAGCTTGAAGGACGATTCCTGGATAGGAGGCTTCTGCCCAAGCCGAGATTCCGCCGATCGCCAATCCTTCGAAAACGGCGTAAATGGGAGCGCTCACGGGTGACCATTCCTTCTTGAAGATGGTGACCAAGGCGGTGATGAATCCTCCGATGGCCCCGAGGCCGACAAGCCCGCCGACCATCGAGGGGTTGATTGCGAGTTGGCTCCAGACGACGGAGGCGCTGGCCACCACCAGGCAGAGCAGAAAGAAAGTCCGATGGACCGTGCCGTTTAGGGACATCGTCTCCGCTGGAGAATGCACCTCCGTGCGGTAGCGCTGAAAAGTGTTTTTTGTTAGGGTAGGATTTCCTGATCGTATTGCCATAGCCACATTATACGCAATAAGTACCTTAAGTTAAACCCTTCTGAGGCAAGAAATCCTGGGAGAGTTGACCGGCACTCGGCATGAAGGCGTACTCGATCCTCCCCAGTTCAGGATCGGTGGCCAGCACTTTCACTCGGACTGGAGCCCCCAACGTCAGACGCTGTGTCGGACTCTGGGCCCAAGCTTGACCGGCCTCCCAAGGACCCTCGGGTAGTCCTTCAAAGGGAAGGAGTCCCTCCACTAAGCTGGCATCGAGCTGAGCGATCAAACCAAATGGGAGCACTCGCGTGATATGGGCCGCGTAGACTTCACCGATGTGACGCGTCATGTAGTCAGCCAGGAGCATCCGTCGGCGCGTGGATTCGGCTTTGGCTGAGGCAGCGGCCCGAATATTGAGGTGCTGAGACAGTTCTTCGATCTTAGGATCCTGGGTTTCCAGGTGTCGATCCCCTTGGAGATACCCCTTGATCTGACGGTGTACCGCGAGATCGGCGTAGCGTCGTAAAGGCGAGGTAAAGTGAAGGTAGAGTGGAGCGGCGAGACCCAAATGTAGACCTGGGTGAACCGTGTAGCGGGCCCGTCCAAGGATTCCTCGCAGAACCGAACGGATGGCGGGTTCGGAAGCTGCGCCCAAAAATTGGGCGTCGAAGGCCGCCAATGCGCCCGGGGAAAGTGTTCGTCCGAATCCCGCTTCATAGCCGAACTGAAAGGCGCAATCGGATAGGGATTTCACCTGGGACTCGTCCGGTAGCGGATGGATTCTGAAGACTCCAGGAAGCCCCCGTTCCATCATCCATCGTGCGACAGATTCGTTGGCACTGACCATAAAACGCTCGATCATAAGATTGGCCGGCGTGTTGCGGGAAGGCGCGGTGCCCTTGATCGCTCCGTCGTTATCGAGTTGAACTTCGGCTGACTCGGTGCCAAACAGATTGAGACCTCCTCGACGTTGACGAAAGACGGCCAATCGGGCCGAGGCCGTCCGCAACCAAGGGAGGATCTCTTCGACCTTTTCGAGCGCGGGCGTCGATTCTTCGCTTTCCAGCCAGTGGGCGAGCTCATCATAGGACAAACGGGTGGTGGATTGGATCAGACTTTCGTAAAGATCGACGGCGATCACTTGGCCTTCGGTATCGATCCGCATCTCCACCGTCATACAGTGGCGATCGACTCCGGCTAGAAGACTCAAAGCCTCGGAAGACAGTTGGTGCGGGAGCATTGGTAAGACTCGGCCCGCCAGGTAGGTGCTGGTTCCACGGCTCAGCGCCTCGACATCCAAAGGACTTCCTTCTGGGATGGCTTCCACGGGATCGGCTATGGAAACCAAGAGGTGCATCACCCCATCGAGTCCGGCGGGAATCACGGAGATAGCGTCGTCGAGGTCTGTGGTCGAGGGAGCGTCGATGGTGACGGTCAAAAGGTGGCGCAGATCTCGTCGGGATCCCAAAGTCTGCTTTTTCGCGGCAATAGTTTTGACTTGTTTAAGCGCCTCAGGAGAAAATTCTTGTTGCAAATCGTATTTAGCGATCAGCTTTTCCAAGGCCATCTCGACGTCTTTTCCGAGGCGTTTTTTGGGCACGACCCGGCTGCTGTCAATCCGGCAGAGCCAGGTCTCACCGACCTTCGCTGGGGCTTTTGTTTCCTGAAGAGGCCAGTCCGTGTTGGAAATTTCTGCGTCGACTTTAAGGAAGAGTTCCCCTCGGTGCTCGACGATCTCGCCCAAAAGCTGCGAGCGTCGGCGCTCGACGAGCGTCAGGTCCTTGACGGAGAAGCGACCGCCTTTTTCCGAGTGAAGCGTCCCGCACACGACATCGTCGCGTAGGAATGGATTGAGGTCTGGTGGCGCGATGAAGGCAGAGTCGACCTCCGGGTGATCGAGTTCGTTGAGGAAGCCGAAGCCTCGGGAGTGGAGACTCACCGTACCGGTGACTTGAGTTGTGACATCGTTCATAGCAGTTCCTTCGGACTTTGGGGGGCCTTCCCCCCAAAGAAAAAAGGCCTCTTCGTTGTTGACGAGAGGCCTTTTAAGATGGAGAGCAATCGGTGTCAGTAGGACTTGACCGCTCCCTGATTTTTCTGCAGTTGGGACCGCACCGATCCGCCCAAAGAATCTTTGGAGGACCCTCGGTAGGTCGGAATCTCTTTGAGGTGACTTTGGCGCTTGGCATTGAGTTCTTGGATCTCTTGTTCGAGTTCGGCTCTTTTAATCTGCTTTTTCTCAATGTCTTGGGCGATCTCGTTTTTCGACTTGCCTCGGTACTCTGGGGGTAGAGAAGAGGACGACCCACCATAAGATTGCAGGACGCCTTTCGCACCTTTTCGTTGTCCCACGACATCGCCTTGGCTCACCTGCCGGGACTGGACGATGGCCCGTTCGGCCTGCACGGCCATCGGAGCGGCGGCGGCGTAATTGGTGGCTTCTACTTGGTTCGTATAAGCATTGTCGCGCAGGTGATCGCTGCCGAAAATGACTTTCGTTTCTTCGAGTTGTTGATATTTGAGTACGATCTCTTTGTCGTAGGGGGTATCAACCTTGGCGACCACCTTGTCGGGGTCGATGGTCTCTAGGTCCATATGAGCCAGACTTGCCGCTCTTCGCCAAGACGAAATGGCCGACGTCGAGGTCCCACCGTTGGCGCAAAAGATGGGAATGACGCGGATCCCTTTGGCTTCAGCGGCCTTCATCGCATCGTCTTCGGAAACCGGGCCCTGCGAGAAGCCTTCATTACCGGCGATAACGATCACTTTCTCCACCGAGTCTTCGTCGCTCCAGGCCAATTCTTCGACGGCCCGCAGGATGGCTTGGGGTGCGTACTCTTTGCCCCCACCCGTGTGAAGGGAGTAGAGTCGCACGGAAACGGCGTCGAGTTCCGGAGTTAGGTCCGACAATTTTTCGATGAATCCCATGCTCTGGTCCAGACGGCTGTTCCCATATTGGTAGAGCGCTACCGTGACGGTGCGAGCTTTGTCTTTGTCGTCGGTTTGCATTTCTCCGACAATCTCCCAGAGTTGGACACGAGCCTGCTCGATCAAACCGTCCATGCTGGAACTGGTGTCGAGGAGGAGCGCGATCTGTACGTCCCCTTGAGGAACCGCCGGGTCGACCACGGGAACATCCGTCGGGGTGACCACGGCCACCGGCGAGGGCGTTGGGTGGGCGGGCTGACGACGCCCCGGTGAGAAGAAGAGGGCATAAACGGCAAGGCCCGTGACGAAAGCGTACATTGAGTACCATAGATAGCGCATGAAGAACTCCTTTGATGACTCTTCGTCGTCAAGTCTGAGGAACTTCTTCCCGGTATCGACTTTTTACTCTGAAAACTTGATGGTTTGGCCGCTGAGACGGGAACGTTCCGCGTAGAGCGCCATAAGGTGGCTATCAAGAGAGACTTCTGGGCTTGTAGAGATCAAGTCGGGGCGCTTTTGAGCCACGGCGGTGAAGAACTCCACCAGCATGGCGTCGTCACCGCCCATGTGGTTACCTTGGGCTTCGATGAGATGACGCGTCACCTTGCGAGTGAGAAAATTGGTGTGCACGATCCGTTGTCCATCGCCCACAAGACTGCCTTGGGTTCCCAAGATTTCTGTCTCCCTTTCGCGGTGGTCGGTGAACGCGGTGGCCACCAGTGAGGCGGTTAAGCCCCCCTCGAAGAGAACTTGGACAACCTGATGATCGACCACGTCGTTGTCGCAGGTGTAGACGCATCGACCGTAGGGGCCTTCCAGCAAGGCTTTTGCCAGGGCATCGGAGGTGAATTCCTTTACCACAACGTCCAGGGGCCAGCCTCGACTGTCGGAATTCATAAGATCTCCGTAGAACCGTTTGGCGCTATAGGGGCAATCGGTTTCGACCGAACAGGAGATGCAGCGCTCGCTGTGACCGACCGGAGCGTTCTCCGCGCGGAAATGGCTAAGATTTCCGAATGAACTGATCGCCACTGGTCTTCGGCCCGATAGGTAGAGGAGGAGGTCCATATCGTGGCAACATTTGGCCAGTATGAAAGGACTCGACTCACCTTCTTGGCGCCAGTTTCCGCGTACGAAGCTGTGAGCGAAGTGCCAAAAATTCACAGGTTCCAAGTGGCGAAGTGTGATCGGGTCACCCACCGCGCCATCGACAATCATTCGTCGCAAAGTTCGAAAATAGGCGCTATACCGCAGAACATGGCACACCGCGGCGTATCCGCCGGCCTGCTTGCTGGCGTCCACAATTTTCAAACAGTCCTCGACGCTGGGGGCCATAGGCTTTTCCAGCAAAAGATGGTAGCCGCTCTCCAAGCAAGCCAGAGCGGGTTCAAGATGCTGTCGGTCGGGAGTGGCGACGATGGCTATGTCGCTGAGCTTATCGGTGAGGGCGAGGGCCTCTCGCCAGTCGGAGAAAACGAACTGAGGTTCGATCTGGTGCTCAAGAGCCAGGCTTTGACGTTGTTCGGGGTTTGGCTCAGCGATGGCCACCACGCGGGCCAAGTCGGGACGGCG
>JBBKWP010000247.1:0-6189 GCA_037968995.1 Candidatus Xenobia bacterium | reverse complement strand
CATGGAGCGGGTCGGTGCGGAGACATCGCGGGGAGCGCCGTCTCCAAGAATGGCTTGGGAATCCCCCGCCCCGTCGGGATGGAAGCCTCACTATTGAGTCGACGAGACTTCAGACGACTCCCCTGGGGGAGTTGGCTGAATGTCCCGACTATACGCCGTTAGCGGCGGACCTCATCGGGATGAGCGTAGACCCTGGAAACCCAGGCTTTCACGGTGGGGGCGAACTCCTGCTTCGTTCCAGCCAGGTCCGTACTCAGGCTCGTTACCATCAGTAGCACGTCAGGGCTGTCGCCGGTGGCCTTGAGTCCAGAGTAGACTTCCTCGACTTTCTGCACCAACGTGAGTTGTGTATCTCGGTCGACCACAGTCTGGCTCATGAGTTTCTCAAATTCCTCTTCTGACGCGTAGGGCGCGCCCACCTTGTCCGCCTGTAGGCGGGCTAGCCGGTGAGCGGATGTGTCGGCGCCCATGTCCGCGATGAGCGCTTCCGGCGTCGTCTCAAAACGACCTGAGGTGTAAGTGCTCGCGGCCTCGTTCATAAGGACGCGCACATTGGCGTAGAGGCCGTCGCTCAGTTGGCTGTGCTTTTGCCAGGCGACGAGGACGAATTCACCCACCTGGTCCGGTTCCAATTTCGTGGCCTTGGCCAACCCTGTCAGAGCGTCGCCCACCATGCGAACCCGGTCTGGACCGATCCCACCGCCCTCGGTCTGCACCAGTCGAAACTGCACCGGCTTCTCGGACGGAGCCAAAACTCCGACAAAGAGGAGAAGGCAAAACCCGAGGATCGCCACAAGTTTTCCGGTGTCCTGATCTCTATTGTCGAAACTGGTTCGGTGCAGACGAAAACCCGAACTCGCCGGGTAGCCTTTGAACCGGCATCTCAGCCCCCACCAAATTCCACCGGCGAAGGCCGCCCCAGGCACCAACATCACCCCATACAACGGTATTCCTTGGCCCAGGGCCAGGGCCAGAGGAAGAACCACCAGGGCCAGGGCCAGGGCCAGCAGGACCGCCTGCTTTAGCCTCGGACGGAACGTATGGCGGCAATCGGGACAAAGGAAGTAGGCGCCCACCCGTTCATACCAGGTCACTGTTTTCTCGACGACTTTGACACCCGTGATCTTGGCCCCGAGCTTTGAAGTCAGTTCCTTTTCTTCGACCACGTTTTCGGGCGTTCGCCACCAGACGTAGACGGCTCGCTGCGAGCCCGGTTGGAGAGCCTTTTGGCACACGTCGCAACTGTCGGGGGCCTCGATGGTTTCGCCAGATTGCTCGCGTTGATAACGCTCTAGCGGCAGAACGTCTCGGTCTTGAATGTCCATGCTTCTCCCCCTGGTGCGATTCTGGCCGGAAACAGCCGATGTCCGAATCTCCCGACCCTTCTAAAAAGTTGGCCCTGAAACCTTTTGACGTTCACTGATGACGGAGAAGACATGATAGGCCTAGTCGCTTCTTTGGCGGTGACCGTTGACGTCTTAGGTTGGGCTTTGGTGGAACCACCGGTCGAGCGTCCGCGAGAGCACCGCCATGGGAATGGGCTTGCTCAAATAGTCGGTCATCCCGGCCGCCAAACAGCGCTCTCTTTCGCCCTTAATGACGGACGCCGTTAAGGCGATCACAATGATGTTTTGATTCGGTCCCGGGCTTTCTCGTAAACGGCGGGTCGTCTCGTAGCCGTCCATCACCGGCATATGGCAGTCCATCAGCACCCGGTCGTAACTGCGCACGGCTTGGACCTTGAGAGCAACCTCTCCATTCTCCGCGCATTCGATTTCCAGACCCTGGAGTTCGAGCTGCATCTTCAGCGTCTTTCGGTTTATGGGATTGTCTTCGGCCAGCAAAACTCGCAACGGCCTATTGTCCCCGCGCCCAACGGATGAGGGTTCAGATGCGGTCGAGGTGTGGCCCTGGAATGATGCCTCGGGTAGGCGGACCACAAAGGAGAAGGTACTCCCAACTCCGGATCGGCTGAAAACGGAGATCTCTCCGTCCATCTTCCTGACCAACTCTCGGCTGATCGCCAGCCCCAGCCCGGTGCCCTCGAATCTGCGGGCGGCGGAAGTGTCCACCTGGCTAAAAGGCAGAAACAGTCTGTCCTGAACGGATTCCTCGATCCCTATTCCCGTGTCGCTGACTTCCACACGTAGCTCCACCACCCCGTTGTCGTTATCGCGCGACCAATCCACCTTCACGCGCACAGTTCCCTCGGGCGTGAACTTGATCGCGTTGCTGATCAGGTTCAAGAGCACTTGACGAAGTCGGGTCTCGTCTCCCCACACGGCGGCCGGAAGAGCGCGCTCGATCTCAAGGCCGATCCCGAGTCCCTTCGCCACGGCGAGCTCATGGGTGAGCCGCATGGAGTCCTCGATCGCTCGCAGCGGCGAGAAAATAGCCTTCTCCATCTCTAGTTTTCCGGCCTCAATTTTGGCGAGATCCAGCACGTCGCTGATCATGGCCAGAAGAGCATCGGAGCACAAAGTGATAGTGTCGACGTGCTCTCTTTGCTGTTCGTCTAAGACTCCCTTAGCCAACAGATCGCAATTCCCCACGATGCCGGTTAAGGGGGTACGGATCTCGTGACTGAGGGTGGCCAAAAAGTCGGATTTCATGCGACTCGCCTCAGCTAGGCTCTGGTTGGTTAGTTGTAGCTTGTCTCTCTCCACGGTGAGCTGTCGGCTGAGCTCAATGGCCTCTTTTCTAGCGTCTTCGGCCTCGGTGAACAGTTGCTCTCGTTCGCGCTGGTGGCGCTGCAGTTCTTCGATGTCGGTGTTGGTACCGAACCAGCGGACGATGCCCCCTTGGTCATCGCGGATAGGCTGCGCCCGGGTCAAGAACATACGGAAGCGGCCGTCGACACCGCGTAGCGGAAACTCCATCTCGAAAGGTTGTCGCGATTCAAGACTTGCCGTCCATCTGCGTACCACCTCCTCGAGTCGTTCAGGATCGTGGACCGACTGCCAGCCCCATCCCTTCATCTCGTCTTCGGTGGTGCCGGTGTACTGATACCACATATCATTGAACCAGAAAATATGGCCTGTAGCATCGGCCATCCAGGCCAGCTGAGGAATAGAATTGGCAAGGGAGCGAAACTCTTGGGCGCTCCGTCGGAGGGCGGCTTCGGCTCGGGATTGTTCCAAAAGGATCCCGGAGAGATGAGAGGCGGTCTCCATCAGCTGCTGCTCGTGCTCGGAAGGGGTGCGGGGCTCTGAATAATAAGCTGCGATAGTGCCCAATACCTGAGTCTCGCCCGACATGATGGGGAAAGAGTAGCATGCCGCCAGGCCGTGGCGCAGAGCCAAATCCTTGAAGTCCGTCCAGAGAGGGTCGTTGGCGATATCGTCAACCAGAATGGGTTTCCCCAGGGCGGCCGCTGTCCCACACGAGCCGACGCCGTCCCCGATCACCACCCCGTCAATGGCCTGGCAATACTCCTCGGCAAGCGAGGGGGCGGCCAGGTGATGAAGCTTGCCCGAAGCCTGATCGAGGAGGAGAACGGAGATCATCATGCCGGAGCTCGATTGAGACTCGAGGGATTGGATGAGATAGTCGAGCGTTTCCTCCTGTGGGCACCCGGAGGCGATCATCTCGAGGACCTTTTTCTCTGACGCCAGGGCGGCCTGGGCCCGCTGACTGTCGGTGACATCCACCACCAGGCCGCGCAGACGAACGGCGGCGCCAGACCGGTCTTTCTCCAGATAGCCCTTGGCCATGACCTCACGAGTGTCACCTTCCCGGTTCACTCGGTAGGTGACGCGATACTCCCCACCGTTGTGACCTTGAAGGGCCAGTTCGATGGCGTGGGTGACCCCGGCTCTCTCTTGGTCGTGGATCTGATCCACGTAGACCTCTAAAGGAGCATTCTCTATGCTGGAGTCGATCCCGAAAATACGCTTCAGATTCGCGTCCGCCTCCACAGTACCGCTGTCAATTTCATACGACCAGGTCCCTATCTCCGCTAACTCCAGATCCCGCATCGGTGCCAATTTTAACTGCCATCGCGAACCCCCTTTTTCTACCTAGCATTTGGGTTCAAAGTGCTTTGACGATGTCTATTTTGGTGAAGTCGCCGCCGACGATGTTTCACTCCCTGAGCGTTAGCCGGTTGAGCGCGGATTTGAGCTGCTCACCACTGCTTTGGACGGTTGCCAGCGCCTTTTCAGATTGCGACTCGTTCTTTTCGGCGAAGGCACTCATCCACTCTTCGAGCGCTGAAAGGTGTACCGCGAAGCTTTCCTTGACAAGAGGGAGAGCGGCAGTGTACGCGGCGGGTATCTCTTCTCCAAGCTTGGAGCCCGCCTCGGTCATGGCTTGTGAGGTTTCCTCAACCTTATCTCGATAGGTTTTGACTAGTGGACGTATGCGGCAGAGAGCCTCGAAGCTCTGCTTTTTGGCTGTCCCGGCATACTCCAGAACGACACTGAGACTGAGGCCTTCGTTGGGAAATCCCGATGTTGGAGACTGTTGTGAGGATTGGTTCTGAAAATGTTGAAAACTGTGCATAGCGTCATCTTCGCAAGACCGCCTGAGAATCTTTTGCCGGCCAAGAAATTTCCAACGAAATTTCAGGCGAGCTCTCGACGAACAACTCAGTGCATCACAGAGGAAACACACCATGAATCTAGCTGACAGCAACTTCCTTCGACTCGAAACCTACCGCACCAGCGGCGAAGCCGTTTCTACAATCGTATGGGCTGTTGAACTCAAGGACCAAATCTGGGTAAGAACGGCCAAACGTACGGGAAAGGTCCGTCGCATCCGGGAGAATCACAAGGTGTCTTTGGCCCCTTGTGGCAACGATGAAGCACCAGTGGGCGAGAGTCAGGCTTACCTAGCCACTCTTTTCGAGGATGCCAAAATCGGAGCTCTCATCGATAGTTTGCTTAGGGAAAAGTACGGCGCGGTGGCGGATTCCACTTTTACGCTACGTGAGTCGGAGAAGATCTATATTGGGTTGGAATGTATTCAGCGGGGCTAGTCTGGGGGCCTATTGCCAAGCCCAGAGGGAGAGTTTTCCGCCGAGTCCTTCGCTGTAACCTCTGCGGGCAAACCTTCACGGCTCCCGTGCCCGAGGGGGTTGGCGCGAAAAAATACGACGAGACCGTTCCCGCCATGTTGGCGGTGCTGTGTAGCAGCAAACCTCATCTCGAGAATGCTGCCCATCCGCCCCTGAGATATAGGCATTTAGCGTGGCTGACCGACTCCTATAGGCACGAAGTATGGACAAGCGGTGCGCAGGTTTTCACAAATGTTCACATCTCGCAGGCCAAGTCGAAGTCTCATCGGCACGTCGTAAGCTATGTTGGACCTATGCCCTCTCAGGGAGAACAACTAATGTCTACGATTCAAGGCCCCGTCAACGATATCGGAACCGGCCCAGCGAGAAAGCGATTGCAATCATGAATGTTCGAATAATCAAAGCAGAATCAATGGTAAGGCGCTACCAGCAAAGCGCCTTACCCCCAACCGAATCGGGCAAAGACAAAGGCACCGGACGAGCATCCTACTTCCAAGATGTCTTCAAAAAACTTCCCACCGACGACAATGGTCCCCTGGACACCAACAAAAGCAAGGGCACCGTATCCTACGGAGGGGGTGACCAATTGGGGTATACCTACAAGTACGATGAAACGACTATGGTGGGCACAAGCGATCACAGTGGCAAAGCTCAGTACGAAGAATTCTCTTTTTCGGCCGACAAAGTCGAACATGTGAGGGCCGAATACAACAGTCAAGATACTACTGGAAGTCTTTCCGCTTTCACCTACAATTTAGCCGAAGAGACAAGTCAAGAGAGCTGCTGGAATTTCGCTGATGATGCGATCAGGCCAGATGATGCGACTGCTATGATCGCAAGCTCGGCAGTAGCGATGACGGGCTTTATAGACCTCCCTTTTCCTAAAGTGGTCGATCCCTCCAGGAAGGCTATGCTGAGAGAAGCCATGGATGCCTTGAAGGCTAAACGGCTTCCATCATAGGATATAGGGTTGAAATCCGGTCAGCTCAAATCAGTCGAAGCGGTATTCCGATGGAAAGCCCACTTACAACTTAAAGGTGAACCCAAACGACACCCTTACCCTGGAATATTCCCATCCGTGCAAACCCCTAGTGAGAGATTGAGGGTCTCGTTGGCGGCGTATTGACAAGGCTCCCCACCAGTGGAAAAAAAGTAGCTAGGACGGCTCGAGG
>JBBKWP010000246.1:0-12688 GCA_037968995.1 Candidatus Xenobia bacterium | reverse complement strand
ACAGTCAGGAACTCAGAGCAGTGCGGACAGGGTCGGGTCCCTTCTGGGCGCAACTGAGGCATTCTCAAGGTTTTTAAGGTGAGCAGCCGATCCGGCGGCGTGTCTAAAGCGGCCAACGCCTCCAGTTCTCCGTGATCAAGCCACAAGCCTGAACATCGACCACACTCGTCCACCTCCACGTTCCCGCACCTAGCGACGCTCAGTCGATTGTCGCAAGCGGGGCAGTTCAGCCTCGGACTTGGAGGAGTCACACCCGTGCTCGAGGCTTTGTCCGTCTCTGTGCCGCTACTGGAACCTGAACTACAGTCCGCCGGACACGGGCACCCTGAGCAACAACCGGCGCATTCGCAACAGTTCACTCCGTGACAGGCACCCTCACACCCTAGAACACCACATGCCGCAAGGCCTTTCCAGCAGGCTGCGATCTCCCAGACTCCACCCGCTCGCCGCCTTCCCCAGCGCCCTACTCCAGTTGTGGTTCTCAGTGGCTCTGGTAGCGGTCGCAAGCTGTCTAGGATTCGCTCAAGAGCGACCCCCGAAGATCCTAGACCGAGCGCGACAACCCCCCTACGAGCCCGCTCGGCTTCCCTTAAGAGTGACTGACGAGCGTAGGACCGATTCGGGGCCCCGCTCGATACCGCGTTGAATCGACTTTTTTGACGATCTTTCCGCTGGTCATCAATCGCGTCTTTGATGTAGATCGCCGTCCCTAGACTCTGACCCAACCGGCGTAGCGGGATGGCGAAGGTGGGCTTGCCACTACGCTGGGCAACGGCCGAGAAAATCTTCCCTAAAAGATCCGCCGTCGGCAGAGCCAAGCCTTCTAACGTCGGGCCGGTCGCGCGTTCGGCCTCACTTTGGCGTTCTGGAAGACCTCGCAGAACGTCGACCGGGAACCCATCAGCGCGCAAAAACTCCTCGGCGACCTCTGCCTCACCCGATAGCATTCGGCGACCAAGGCGCCCCTTCCAACTCCCCTCGTCAGCGATGTCGTCCTCACACTTGGCCGCCAATAAAAGAATGTTGATCGCGGAGAGCCATCGTTGATTGCTCTCAGAAAGACGACGCACCGCGACCTTTTTGAAAGGAAGGGCTGTGCATGGTAGACGCTCTACAGGCGCATCTTCTAGGACGGCGATCACAGTATGAAGAAACGCAATATCGTAGCTGGTCGCGAGGGAATACGGCTTGCCGACCTTCGCCATGGCGTGACAGCTTCCGCAGAAGTTCGCCTGAAAGTCACCCCGATCGCAACCTGAAAGCCCCTTGGGGCGCAGCGTGCCGAACATAGAGACCTTTGCGACCAGTTAGAGCGCCTCCCCTGCTTGCTCGGTTGGAACTTAGCCCCCATCCCAGCAAGGGTGGACAGCGTTGCGAAGGCAAAGCAAGGAACCGGACAGATGAAGTTGTAACCATGACCAGACCGCGAAACGAGTTTTTCCCCGCGGCCAAACGAAGGAGCACTCGATGGACCCCAGTTGGTCGACTCTAGTAGCAAGACTAGAGACGTTTTGGTCGGCCTTAGGGCCCGACACTCAGATCGTAAGCGACTGGGAATCGAGTCGACGTTTTCCGGAACTGACTTACGCGAGAGAAGATCGTGTCGGTAGCTACAAAGCTCGAAAATATAAGAGCCTGTTACCGTGGATTCTAAAGAGCGGCTTCGCGAAAGTGAGACTGCGCGGGAGCAGCCAATCCAGCAACCTCCTCGAACTCAGCCTGCTCCTACGCCAGAACGGAATCGAGCCTAGTTATGTCCTGGAAGGCAGAGAGGGTCCGGCGATAGGCAACGGGCTCCTTTCCAAACTGGTTTTGGGTCGTGGCTTCTCGCTGACAGAGACGGAGGACTCCGCGAGCGTCTGGTCGGTGCCGGAGGGAGGAAGTTGTCCTCAAGCGCTGGCCGGAAGTCTGGGAATCGCGGGTTCGGTGGTAGCTTCGGCGTTGCAACATCAACGACTCCCCACGGACATTTATATCGACTCGGGCACCGGCTTTACCGCTGTGGCCCTCCTCCTGGGATTAGGCTTCTTTAGACTGACCTGTCGTGTCCATATTGTGAGTATGACACGACAAGACCGGGCCGAATTCGTTACCCTGCTGGAGGCGTTGACGACGGAGTATCAAGGCCTCCTGAAAGAGCCTGTGCAGCCTCTAGACTTCACCGTCTCGCATCCGCCGATCGGGCAATCCTTCGGCTCGACGCCCGGAGCCGTTTTCGAAGAGGTCCGAGCCTTCGCGCGCGAGGAAGGTCTCTTGGTCGACCCTCTCTACACGGCGAAACTCAGCTTAGCCTATCAGGGAGTTCGGTCGGAGAACCGCAGCGCTCTCATGTTCGTGAGCGGCGGGGCTCGCGATCTTCTGGGTTTTCAACGTCCCCTACGGAGTTGGCTGGAAAATAGAGAGCGTCGCTTCGAATAGGACACGACCTGACTTTCACGCTCACCTCACCTAAGAGTTTCAAATGAAGGCATTGGTAACCCGGGTCGCGCATCTGTTTGAAATTCCATCTTCGAACACTAGACGAATTTCCCGATCGACTAAGGAGCCTTCTATGGACACCTCAGACAGTGACTTTAAGACCCATTCGCGTCGAGCATTCCTCACCGGTAGCGCAATCGCGGGGGCCTCGTTGGGCTTCTCAACAATACTAGGTGGGTGCGGGTCGAGTTCCACACTGCAACAGATTTCGGGAGCCCCATCGGGACCCCAAATTCCCACACCGTCTCCAACAGCCTCTCCTGGTCCGGGCCCCCTTCCCACTCCAGACCTCCCTTTCACGCCGATTCGCGGAAGCTTGGATGCAGACTGGACGATGAGACGCTTCCAAGAAGGGGATCGCGGTACCAACCTCAGCCGATCCGGTTCGGACCGAGGCCCAACCCTGCCGGCCGTCGTGCCGGGTACGGTGCTCACCTCTCTAGTGACCGGAGGTTCCCAACCCGACCCTTACTTTGGTCGCAACCGCGAACTCCTGATAGATGCCGGCGAGGTGTCTGGCGGAATCTCTCTCTACAAATTCTGGTACTTCTTGCGTCTACAGGTCCCCCCGGTGAATCTAGACGATCGACGAGTGTTCTTGGCTTTTCGCGGTATCAATTACAGCGCGGACGTCTACCTCAACGGCACGGTGTTGGGTGAGAATCTCCAGGGGATGTTTCTTCGACGCCGCTTCGACATCACCAGTCTTCTGACATCAGGCGAGCAAGTCTTGGCCGTCTTGGTCACACCACCCGACCCCGCCGGCGACCCCCAAGCGAACACCCCAGGACCCGTCACTTGGCCCTCGGTCTGTCAGGGCGGTGACAAACTGTTGGGACAAAATGTCACTTCGCAGTTTAGCGGTGGATGGGACTTCGTTCTCAACGTCGCCGATCGCAACACTGGGCTATGGGACAAGGTGGAGCTTTTGGTCACCGGGCCCCTAGTCTTGGATTCCGATCCTCAAATCACCACCAGAGTGCAACGGGGCGCCGACGCCGGCCAACACAGCGCCGACGTCACGGCCGC
Source organism: Candidatus Xenobia bacterium (assembly GCA_037968995.1). Classification (GTDB taxonomy): domain Bacteria; phylum Vulcanimicrobiota; class Xenobia; order Xenobiales; family JADMJV01; genus JAEXNA01. The sequence goes on along the minus strand of JBBKWP010000246.1, from coordinate 9,181 downwards.
CATTGCAATTCGCAACGACAGCAATCGGTCGATTGCAGCCCGAGTGGTCCTCGAAGTCGGCGGCGTGGCGCAAGAAACAACCGTGGAAGTGGCCGCGAATTCTGTGACCGACGTCGAGGTGAGCGTAGCTTTGTCCCAGGCTCGTCTGTGGTGGCCCCACGGACACGGGGAACAACCGCTTTACGACACTGCCGTTCGCTTGATGTCTGGCCCCACTGAGTCGGACGTTTACCGCTGCCAGACCGGACTTCGAGACATCGAGAGTTCGGTGGATCCCAAAAGCGGAGGTCGACTTTTCAAAGTCAACGGAGAGCCCATTTTCATCCGAGGCGGAGCCTGGACCTTCCCCGATGCGATGCTGCGGCACTCCGCCCAAGATTACGACCACCAAGTACACCTGCATCAACTGGCGAACTTCAACCTGATCAGAATCTGGGGTGGTGGGATCATCGAGAGGCCGGAATTCTACGAAGCCTGCGATCGATACGGGCTCTTGGTGTGGCAAGAGTTTCCGCTGTCCGCCGACTGCCTTTCTGATGCGACATTCCCAGGTCAGGCACCCACCGACGTTCCTCTCTTTATCGAGAACTGTCTGGACGCGGTGGTCATGCTCCGAAACCATGCCTGTCTGACGCTATGGGTCGGCTGCAACGAAGGGTTCAACCATCCTCATGGCCCGCCGCCTGAGATCGACAGGATGCTGCGAGACGGCATCCAGGGCAAGGGGCAGACCAAGGGACTCGATCCCAAGACTCCTTATGTCTCTTGGTCCACCCAAGAAAGCGAGGGCCTCGGCCCCGGCGACGGAAACTATGGCATCCTTGACCCCAAGCTCTTTTTCGGGACGAACGTCAACCCCTACGCCTTCAATCCAGAGTACGGTTCGGTGGGAATGCCCGTTGTGGAGTCGTTAAGACGATTTATGCCCGAATCGGATCTTGCCGACCTCGACCATATCTTGGTCAACCAGAACGGCTTCAAAGACCTGAACAGGAGTTGGTACCACCATCAGTATCGACCGTTCTTCAGCGGCACGGACACAACGGCCGACCAGATCCTTATCTACGGTCGACCTACCACCATCGAAGAGTTCGGTGAAATGGCGCAGGCCGCTCAGCATCAACAGTACAAGGCTCTGTTCGAGGGGCTCAACGCACGAATGTGGACGAAATACACCGGCGGAGTGATCTGGCGATCCGCCCCTGGGTGGACGGCTTTAAGCGGATGCGTCTACGACCGCTACTTGGAGCCGACCGGCGGACTGTTCGGAATTCGCCAAGCCGGAAAGGCGATCAACGTTCAGATCGACCTTATGAGTTTTGATGTCGCGGTGGTGAATAATCGACCCGACACCCTGCCGGCCGGCCTCGTGGTGGTCGTCACCGGGTGTGACGATAAGGGCAAGATCCAGAGCGCGCTCTCCAAGACGCTCGCGACAACCACTGCTCCCATCGATCCCCACAGCACCTTCGTGGCAGGCTCCGTGAGCGACATTGTCGACACCAGCAAACTTCGCATCTTCCGCACCGAACTCAAGGACGCCTCAGGCCATGTTTTGGCCTCAAACTTCGACTGGATTGCCGACACCTCGAGACTGTTAGCCTACGAGCCCCTTCGACACCTGACCAGCGTGGTGCTGAGCGTCAGCGGTCAGGGTCGAAGAAACTCCGATGGGTCAGCGACGGTGACTCTGCTTGCTACCAACAACGCCGACACGCTGGCCTTCTTCAACCGGGTGACCGTTTGGAACGGCGAAGCCTTGCTGCAGCCTGTCTTTGCGAGCGACAACTTCTTCTCTCTCTTGCCGACCGAACATCTCTCGGTGGACCTGAGCTTTCCGCTTCCCCCGAGCCAGGCTCTCCCTACCATTCGGCTGAGGGGTTGGAACAGTTCTCCCGGCACCCCCGGCGATGTTGTGGCGGTGACCTGGAATTGAACGGCGGGAGCCAAGTACGGGTTCCATCAATAGAGAAGAATGGCGGGAATCAGTTCCTCTAGCTAAGACCGGAAAAGCGTACTACGTCCCGACGCCGTGCCCGCCTAAGAGAATTTCTTCAACGCCGCGTGAAAGGCCCGCTCCTTGGCTAGGTGCTCGGCGTGGCGCGCTCTGACTTCAGCGGTCTCCTCCAGGAGCCGTTCCCATTCCGAATCGGAAACCTTGACCCCCGAGGCGGAAAACTGGTCCTTCGCCGCCACCGCTCTTGAGGTTCCATCAGGATGTTCTCGATCTTGCTTGCTCAACAGCAAAGTTTTTAGAACCTTGAGCGGATCGATTCCTACCAGACTGGACAGTTGCGCGGCTCTGACATCAGCTTGAACCTCCAGCGCCCAGCGAGCCTGCTCGAGAGCCTGTGGGCCTTCAGCATTGCCCCGCCCAAGGTACCTCTCGGCCTCCCGGAGCCCCGCGCTCCTTACCCCGTGTCGCAATTCGGCGTGGGCGGCTTCGTGAGCTAGGATGAACAGGGTCTCGTCGGGGTCGCTGAGGTAGGAAGGGTTGAGAAAGATCTGTTGACCGGCATGCAACCCCTCTCGCACCTGCGAATCTCGGGTTAAGACTGGCTCCTTAAGCGGGACCGCGAGGTGGGGTCGCAGGCGTTCCCAAAGAGACTGAATTTCGGGATGGGACTGCAAAGTTTCGGTAGACTCCAGCAGCCCCCCAAAGGCGTGAGCGTCCTTCACTTCAACCGCCTGATCCGTCACCTGCATCGCCGCGACGACAGCCAAATTGACAACCGTGCCGGGAGCCAGAGTCGCGGCTACTACGATCGCCGAATCCAAACTTTGTCGTGCGAGGGCGTCGCGTTGAGCTTCGCTCATCGCTGGAGAAATCAAAAGAGACGAGGGGTCGAACTCCACTCGGTCTTGATGCACCGGAACCGGTTCTGACTCGGAAAGAGAGCCAACCTCCAGCGACTTGGGACTTGCCAGCTTCAAGAACGCGCGGTGAAATTCTAGTTTGGCCAGCTCCATACGCCATTATCGCGAGGCGGCCGCCCCCAGTCAAGGGACCCTAAGGGACCTTGTTGGCCCGCTCACCAGCCTGGGCTTCGCATTGGGCTATACGGATGGACCCGCTCCACGGGACGCATTCTTCGAGCCGTCGAGGGCACTTATGCTATCACGACCATAAAACCGACGAGCCCGAGCAATATTGCAAGACCTGGCAATAGGAAGACTTGGAGGGTCTGAGATAAAGACCCCGGCGCCAACCCTCCGGCTTTCGTTACCGCCGCCCCCCCCGGAAGAGTATCGAACATAACAGCGAATTCGGGAGCGCTTGAGGCATAAAGTACCCTCTCTTTGTCGTCATCCATCAGCCTTCTCGGATTTTTAGTCCTGACTTGAATCGTCTGCTTTCGACCATCAGGAATATCGAACCGGAAAGTCAGACGGTGCCAGTTGTCGGCCAATTCCTCAGCGAGAACGAACTCCGCTGTGCCTGTCGCGCCGCGCGCCAAAAGGTAGCAACCCTTGGCACCTTTCATTATTTCGAACCCGATCGTTCCAAGCAGGCCTAACAATAGCACCCCGAGAGCCAGAAAGACGAAGAAACCAGACTCTATCACTCGCATTCCGAGCAAGCGAGCGAAACCGGGATCATTGAGGAGATATTCGGCGGGAAGCTTGTCTCCCGGTCTATGTCCTCCCGATCCTGTATCTCTGATGTAGCTCTCTTCTTCGTAAGCCTGTCCATCGACTTCATAGCGAAAGCTGTAAGCAAAAACCGAGGCGTCATTCTCTTCGGAATTGGTTTCCTCGACACGCACGATTTCCGCCGATGTGTTGCCACGCTCGCCCTTGAAAGACATCCATCTTCCCAATTCAGCGAAAGAACCGCCGTAGAGCATCAATGCCAAGAGCACGCTCAACACAAGCCAGCACAACTGCTGAGTTCGTCCTCCGACTAGACATCGAAGAGCCAATAAAGTGGGGACGTGCCTCGGAGGGGCTTGTAAGTCCGACAAGGTAGTTCAACCTCCTAAGAATAGTCGGCGACGCCCCTAGGCGCGCCTCGAACGAAATTCAGCTTTGGTCTCGTTTTGCACAATACTCAGAAATAGTCGATTCGGTCTTGGTGACACGTAGTCCTAGACAGGGGTTCGGCAGGGGTGAAGAGCAGTCCTCGATAGCGAAGCTGACCATCTAGAAAAGTGTTCTTAGGGTTTCGGTAGCGCCGTCACTAGGTGTGAATTCACCAATCCTACAAGATCGGGAATCCGGTCGTTGTTGAAGTCGCCTGTGACGGCCGTTTGAAGAAAGCTAGCAGCCATACCCGGCAAAATCGGACCCGAGAGACTCGCTCGGGTGACCCGAGGTTGCGATTGAACTTCAAAGCCGTTCAAGAGCCTGATCTCTGTGTCCCCTATCACGAACATAGCTCCCACGATCCCATTTCTGGCTGCGCGGGGCCGGAAATCGAATCGGCACGGAAGAAGCCGTCGAATGGGATCGGTGATGGTTCTGTTGCTGAGAATCGTCGGTTGCCGAAACTCACTGGGCTGCACGATCACAGCATTGAGCGAATCGACAACAACCAAAAGTCCCTGGAAGGATTGGGCCCCCGTGAACGTGTCAAAGTCACGAATCGCACCAGATCCTATACTGATCGGAGCCTCTCCAAGATTTCCGTTGCTCGCTACGTGAGTTTCAAATTGACGAGGCAAGCGCATCTGTAGAACGTCGCGGCTAGCATTGACGCCTCGGTCGAGCACGCCAAACTGATCGGTCGCTTGGATACCACCGGCGAAAGATTGTAGATTGACGGAAAAGTTGATAGGGCTCGAGGACGATGGATTCAGGAAGGCATACCTGTTGTCCGCGGTGACCACACCGAGGGCCCGGTCACTCAAGGTCAGCAGTTTTCGAGGTGTGCCGGGAAGAGTGAAGGAGCGATACGACCCGTCGATCCCAGAACGAACTCTGAGGGTGGCACTCGAAGTGCTGGCAAGAGCGAGATCCTCGAATCCATCTCGGTCGAAGTCGTTGACGGCGAAAAGTAAATTGCCACCGGAGGGAAGTCCTGTATTTTCAGTCGCCGCGGCTTGAAACGTGCCGTCGCCGTTCCCACGGTGTATCACTAGGCGCGACAGTGTGCCGTTGGTCCCAGCGATGTCTGCCTTGCCGTCACCGTTGAGGTCGGCTGCCATGAGCTTGCTGTCCAAGGAAACGGGAGCGCTTTCAACGAGTTGTCGATTGGCGAAAAACCGAGAAGCGTCATCGGTTCCAGTGACCGAAAAGGTGGAGTCGACCATACCCGCAACGGATAAGGTTACAGATGTCGAAACGGGTGCGAGTGCGACGATTTCGTTCCCGGAACCTAATGCAAGTCCCGGCCCCGCTACGCCAATCGTGTTAGCAACGACCTCTCGTAGCTTCCGGTCGTCGAAGAGTAACATAACCGTGTAGCGAGTGATTTCGCCGACTTTGGTCGCCGGGGAATCAAATTGAAAGAAGGGCGCTGCACCGCGTGCAGGGGAGGTGCGAACGCTCACGAGGGTCTTTGTGGCCGTTTTCCCCAGGAAGTCAGCCCGAAGGGTTCCTCCCTCACTGTCGAGTTTCACGAGGCCCGTAGCAGAAACACTGGAAAGCCCGCTGGCGGGGGTGAGCGTCCAGTCGACCAACTCTGTCACATCCTGAGTGGTGTTGTCGGTTTTGGTCGCTTGAGCGCGGAAAGGTTGCAGAAAATTTCGCGGAATACTCAGCACCCCGAAATTCGGATTGCCCGCCCCGAACGGGGGAAGAATGGAGATACTGCCCAGTTGAGTGAGCCTGATCGGGTCGACACCCGTGATGACAAACTCTTTGCCGGACTCAAGATTCAGGTCAGTTCCCCATTTCTCCACCACCGTGTTGGTCGAATCGAGATAGTCGATGACCAACTTCGTAGAGTCCGCCGGCACCGTCACTTTGATCTCCGGGGCCTTACTGATGGGAGCCGATACAACCTTGGAGCTTGTTGACCCACTCGTGGTGGTGAAAACCAATTGGGAAACGGTCCCGCTAATGGCCCGCGCGGATTCCAGTTCGCTTCTCAAGACAATGACAGCGTTGGCGACCTCATCGGGCGGAAGGGGGGTGGTTGGGACGTTCCCGGTTGAGACAAAACTCTCTCGCGAGGAACCGCATCCCACTGTTGAGAAAATCAGCGTGCAAAGGAGCAGTAAGGGGACGGCAAACCGTGTACTTTTCGGCATTGAAAAACCAACTTTTTATTTAATGAAGCCTAAAACATACGGTCGATCGCTCGCTATTCCTGCTGATGTGCGAACTGGGGGAACATTCTTGTAAGGGAGATGAATGAATGTGGAAAGCCTCGCCCGTATCCAGGATTGCTTCGACAAGTTTACGAACGGCGTCCTCAAAATCTGCGCGAATTAGGGACAGTATGGCCGAACAAACTGGTATGAAAGCAAACACATTCTTTATTGAGGTCTCTGGAGCGGGCCTCCCAGAGGTAGACGGCCTCTTCGTTCCTTCCACCGCCCCCCCCACCGCGTCCGAGTCGGGGACCGTGTCGAGCCTGGGATACTGGAACGGAAGAATGGCTTGGGACCGGGCCGACGGCAGATCCGAGCGTAGTCCCGCTCTGTCTTACTCCAACAGCTACAACTCTTGGAGAATCTGCCGTCTTGACGGCCACTTGGCCTATGACGCGACCTTCGACACCGAATTGCCGCCCACCGACCGTGAATGGCACGTCTATAAGAAGGGCGTGGCCCCAGCCCCCAAAGTTGTGCTCCATCACTTTGATCCCAGAAAGCCCTGCCCGGCTCCCAATGTGGTCTTTGTTCTCGGAGGACCTGGTGCCGGCAAGGGAACGATGTGTGAACTCGCGCAGTCTCAACTCGGCTGGACCCACCTTTCCACCGGCGACCTTCTGAGGGCCGAGCTTGACGCAGGCGGCCCCTCCGCCGCGGCTATCGAAGAGTATATGACGGCCGGCAAGCTGGTGCCCAACGAGATCACCGTGACCCTTCTAAAAGACGCCATGGAACGCATCACCCGGACCACCGGTAAGACTAACTTTCTCCTTGATGGGTTTCCTCGCTCGATGGACAATCTCGAAGCCTGGTACGAAATCTTCGGAGCCGACGCTGAGTTGCCTAAGATGCTCTTTTTCGAATGCCCCTACCCCGTTCTTGAAAAACGCATTTTGGGACGGGCCAGATACTCGGGCAGAAGCGACGACAACGTTGAAAGCGTCAAGCTGAGATTTGACACCTTCAAGGCCGAGACGCTACCGATCGTCGAATTCTTCAAGAGCCGTGGCCGCTGCGTAGAGGTCGACACGAGTCTCGATCGCCAGGCGGTCTATGCCCTAGTAGGTGAGAGCCTCGGCGAGTATACGGACAAAGAGGCCGCGGTCAAACCGCTCACCGAAAGATCCGAAATCCTGCTAGGTCTGCGCCCTTATCCCAAGGCCGAAAAAGTTAGCTAGTTAACTCTAAGACCGCTTGACCACAGTTTGACCCGTCCGTCCTTCTGAGCCAAGAGGGAGGGAGTCGAGGCCGGTTCTAAAATAAGCCAGGATGAAAAAATTTGGGAATAAATTCTGGTTATCTGTACTACTTGCTTCGAACTTAGTCTGGTCGGGCTGCGGTAGCTCTCGCGAAGAGTTCGTGTTCGGCGGCACCACCAACCCGGTGGTTTCTACTCGTCCGATTGCACAGCCTGATGCCTATGCAACACGCCTCGACACCCCCCTTGTCGTTCCCGCAGCCACGGGGGTGCTGGTCAACGATACTCCCAACCCGATAGCCGGTCAGCCGATTACGGTCACGTTTCAGAGCCCGACAGTTGGAGGCGGACAGGTGTCGTCGACAGGCAATGAAGGTGGCTTCACTTATACTCCCGCTCCCGGTTTTTTGGGTACCGACATCTTTAGCTACGATCTCTCCAACGGGTCTTTTACAAGCCGCACCACGGTCACCATTGAAGTCGCTCCACAAGGTCCGGGAATTTTCGTCGATTCCCGCACCGGTAACGATTCTACCGCCAACGCTGTCAGCGGGCTGCCATACGCCACGATTCAAGCCGCGGTGAGCGCGGCCGGACCGAATGCCGACATCGTCATCTTACCCGGCCGAGGAACGTACACAGGCACCGTGCAACTGCTCGACGGGCAGCGCCTTCTCGGAACGGAGTCCGTTCTGATCAATGCCCAAGGCGTGATTCGTCCAACCTTGTCCGGACCGGTGATTCTAGCTGACGGCAACACTTTAGATTCGCTTCGCGTAGTAAGAACCCAGGGTATTGCCATCGATGGGGACGGACAAAACTCGGGTACCATCACGAACTGTGAAGTCGCCGACACGGTCAACGGCACCGGCATCCAGATACGTGGAATTTCGGGAACATGGTTGATCGCAGACAACGCCATCAGCCAAGTGGACGGGATCGGTCTGGATATGGACACCCAGAATACTTCCAGCGGTGTGGTTCGAGTTCAGCGAAACACCATCACGGACAGCAAACGGTTTGGTCTGGGAGTCGCTGGGTTCGGCGGAAGTGACATCGCGGTCCAGGTCATCGACAACGTCCTCAGTAGAAACGGCGCCGGATTAGGTCCCAACAGTGGTGCTGTCGGTATGTTCTGCGCGACGGCCGGAACCGGCGAGGTGTGCCTGCAGATTTTAGGCAACCAGAATACAGGCCTGTATCTTTTTGAGCAGGCGGGCTCGACCATCAGCGTCGAGCAACTCGCGCAAGTCGAGCAGTTGAATAGCGGGACCTTTCGCACGCTCCAGGGCGCGCTCACGGAGGTCGCCGACGGGTTTTGCGGATTCTGACCGCTTGAGGCTGTGATTCTCCTTATTTGAGGGGCTGGGATGATCCCAGCCCCTTCTTCTTTTCATCACTGGAGGTGAGAAGTCACCCGCCACTCTGTGCTCCGTTAAGCAAGAACTCAAGAACGACCTAGCAGTCGCCGAAAAAAGAGAGTCAGCCTCTGAAGCCAAGTTGGGGGCGCGCCGTGCTCACGCAGAAAGGCCTCTCGCTGTTCGCGAAGACGGTCGAGTACCTGCTGCGGGATCCGAATAATCTCGCTGCAAAAGAGGCACTGGTATTCGTCGCCCCCGGACAGGTCATCTATAGGTAGCTCGGACAGCCTGTTTTTACAGTTTGGGCAAGCCGGTGCGGCCGCGACTCCGACTCTTGCTAGTTCCGCCATATCATCCTCTCA
>JBBKWP010000245.1:0-14411 GCA_037968995.1 Candidatus Xenobia bacterium | reverse complement strand
TCTCTTCCCCATTTTGTGACGAGACGTAGTCCACGGTCGCGAAATCGCCCTCGACCAGGCCGCGATCTTCCGTCACGACTTCAAAGTATCCGTGATTCTCTCGCATCTTTTCGAGAGTTTCGTTGATGTGCTCGTCGCCGATCTCTTCCTTTTCTTGAGTTACGGGGGCGTCGTTGTAATCGACGATCTTAAGGGTTGGCGACACTTGAAAAGAGGCTTTGAAGATGAGGTCTTTTCCGCGCTCGTTTTGGATCAGGTCCCATTCCGGTTGGCTGATCGGTTGCAGGCTATTTTCTTTGGTCGCTTCCTGGAAGGCTCGAGGAACGAGATCCTCAACGACATCTCGAACCAGGCCGGCATCGGTAATGTACCGCTGGGCCATCGCTACGGGAACTTTCCCTCTGCGGAACCCGGGCAGGGCGAACTCTTTAAGATTCTTTCGGAAGGCTTTTTGGAATGCGCCTTCCACGCGCTTGGCCTCGACGACGATTTCCATCAGTCTCTCGCTGGCCGACTCTTCCTTGACGGTGACTTTCATAGTCCTCTCCTCATCAAGGGCCGCAAGGCCCTTCTAAAAGATATAAATAAGGGCCGCCGAAACGGCAGCCCAATATTGGAGCGGAAGAAGAGGTTCGAACTCTCGACCCTCGCCTTGGCAAGGCGATGCTCTACCACTGAGCTACTTCCGCACGATTGGCTGGGCCTCTTCTTGGATAGCGAAGAAGCTCCTCCTATATTTTTCTGACGTCTGCGATAGTGGGCGAGAAGGGACTTGAACCCCCACGGATTGCTCCACCAGATCCTAAGTCTGGCGCGTCTGCCAGTTTCGCCACTCGCCCACGTTTGAAGACGTTCAGTCGAATGTGGCATCATATTAGCGACCCGTGTATGGTTCGTCAAGAGCCTTTCTTGTCAGAATTTTCAGCGGGCTAATGGCAGGCCTCAAAATTGACTCAGAGAATGATGAGCGCCCCCCGCTGTCGAAGGTGGCAGCATAAAACCTCAAACATTATGAAACCTAACGTAGAGAGCAGAATTCGATCCCTGGAAAGGGCTATCAATGAGGATTCGAACAACCCCACGCTTTATGTGGAGTTGGCTCGATGCTATTCGTCTGCTGACGATTTCGCGCAAGCCGTTCGCTTGTTGGAGAAAGCTAAGAATCTCGATCCTCATTTCGCTCAGGCTTCCTTTGAATTGGGGGTAGCTTACTCACGGCAGTCAGCCTTTGATAGTGCCATTCGCGAATGGGAGAAGATGGTCGACTACGACAACGACCTCGACCTGGATTCCGCGGAGAAGACAAGATTCTCTTCCATACGGGCGGCGGCGGAAACCTGGCGAGTCTACCGCCAGACGCGGGAAGACAATATATTTAAATATTATAATCTCGGGGTCGCCGCCATGATTTTGGGCGGCTACGAGGACGCGCGCAAAGCCTTTGAGACGGTTTGCAACATGAATCCGGCCTTCGAGAAGGCCCTCTACTATTTGGCGCGGGTTCACAACAAAAGAAAAGACAATCGGAGCGCTATCGACTGTCTTCAGAAGTTTCTTCATCATCGCCCTCGGGACCCGCACGGCCACTACTATCTCGGCTCGCTCCTTTTAGAGGAAGGGCGGACGGCGCAGGCGATCGACTCTTTTCACAAGACCTTCGTCGACCGACCCCGTCACACCAAAGCCCATTTGCAGATCGCTTCGGCCTACGTCAATCTGATGCAGTACGAAGAAGCCATTCGTCACCTAGAAACTATATTAAAGGTCGACTCAAGCTCCGCGCGGGGGCATTTCCTGATGGGCAAGTGTTACGAAAAGCTCTATCGCATGGACGAGGCTATCGCCTCTTATAGTGCGGCCGTCGAGTCCGACCCGAATTTCAAGGAAGCCCATTTTGCCTTGGGATTGCTCTATCGCGTGGTCGCTAAGCACGAGGAGGCTCTTTCCCATTTCAAAAAGACGCTAGACCTGGATCCAGAAGAATCCGAAGCTCACTACTATACCGGGATGGTTCTCTTGGCGCTGCGTCGATTCGACGAAGCGATCAAGCCCCTGCTTCATGCCTGCAAGTTGTCTTCCGGCAACGCGTTCGCGTTCTATGCTTTAGGGAAAGCTTGCATCGGTTCTGGAAAATTGGACAAGGCGGTCGAATGCTTCCGCCGCGGACTAGAGATCAATCCGCGAGATATCAAAGCGCGCTCCGCGATGGCTCAGGCCTTTTTTCAGAAGAACGAACTGACCTTGGCGAAGCGCCAGTTTGAGAAAGTTTTAGAAGAGAATCCCCGTGAACGGGAGGCACGCTATTTCCTTGGCATGTGTCAATTCCGACTTCTGGAGTACGATCAGGCTGTCGAATCTTATGGTTTGGCGGCCGACGTCAATCCTAGCAGTGCGCTCGGAAATTTTACTAGAGGCGCGATACTGGCTTCTAAAAACCAGTATAAAGAGGCCCTCAAGTGCTATCATAAAGCTTCGACTTACTCTCCGGACAACGAGAGCGATCTTGAGGTGTTCTCGACTCTTCAACTATTGGCCACCGTAGGAATCAGCAACGCCCTCGAGGGGATCCAGTTGCAGAAATTCGCACAAAAGCAAGAAGAGCTCTTCGAATCCTTCGTGATTGTTCTTTCAAGACTTTTGGATGCGCGAGATCCTTACACAAAATATCACTCTCAACGAGTGGCCCATATCGGATACGTGCTGGCCACGGACGGAATAGAATGGGCGGTCGCGAACGGACGTCTGCCGGCTACGGCCAGGCTCTCTCCCAAGACTCAGAAGGGTATTTGGGTTGGCGGTCTCCTCCACGATATCGGAAAGATCGGAATCCGAGACGAAGTCCTCAATAAACCCGGTCGACTCACCGACGACGAGTATGCGCAGATTAAGGAGCACCCAACCATCGGTTACGAGGGGCTCAAGCGGGTGCCGTTTATATGGGACGAAGTGCTGCCCATCGTTCGATATCACCACGAGAAGTGGGATGGACACGGTTATCCCACAGGGCGTTCGGGTGATGACATTCCGTTCGAGGCTCAGATCATAGGAGTCGCGGATTTTTTTGATGCTCTCACCACTCAGCGACCTTACCGGAAAGCTTTCACACCTCGAAAAGCCCTGGAAATCATGATTGAAAACAAGGGAACCTTCTTCAATCCCGCTCTCGTAGAAGCGTTCGAAGGGATCATGGAATTGGTTGAAGCGGTTCCAGAGGCTCCTCTCGACGATTCGGGAACCTATATCTTCGACAAGGACAAAGACCCCTTCGATGGGCTCAAGATGAGTTGGGATTATTCGGCCTAAGCCGACCTCTTTTTTTGGAGGTAATCGAGAGGCCGAGGTCCTTCGAAGACCAAAGTCGTCCGCTAGAGGGCCGTCTCTACTCTGTCTTGGTCCGCGAGAAGGGTCATGCAGAAGAGCGTGTAAACACCGAACGCGACCCAATTGGTGAAGAGACTCCTTCCTTTCTGAAGAAGGAAGTATTTTCAAGATATAGAAATTTATTCAATCATTCTATCGAGCATGTGCTCAGATCGGAGCCACCATTGAGACGACTCTCCACTCTGGTGCTATTTCTGTCGCTGACGATTTCGACGTGGGCCCAAAGCCAAACCCACACTCTTGAGTTCGACGGTGCGACCTTCCGTCCTCAGGTCCATGAGATCGCTGGACAAATCTACTATTCCGCCGACGATCAAGAGGTTCTCTCTTTACTCAGCCAAGCCAATGTCACGGCACAATGGTCGAGTTCTGGTCACACCATGTTCGTTTTCGCGCCCGGCCGGGAATCTTATTGGACCGCGGGCAGCGAGAAGGCGAAGATCAACGGTAAGGAGCAACCTGCTCCGGGCCTCGTTCGTCTAGAGCAAGGGAAACGCTACATTCAGCCTCAAGCATTGTTTTATGCCGCGGCCATCAAGAGTGTTGAGAAGGGACAGGGCTACAGTCTTTACCCCGTCATCACGGAAGTTGCCCAAAGCGATTCCGGCTTCTTGCTCCGCTCGGCTTCCAGGCCTCGGGCGAAGGCTAAAGTAACAGAGACGGCCACGGACGTGACAATAGCCGGCTTCGCGTGGGATGGTGCGCCCAATTTTGTACTCAACGACACCGAGTTCGAAATTCGTGGAGGCGCTGACAAGGGCGAAAGCTTAGTTGTATGCGTCAGGCCAAAAGCTTTCGAGGTCGTCAAACTCGCCGGCTCAACACTGCTCAATGAAACGCGACTAGAGGTACAACCGAATTTTCCCGGCGCGGAAATGACTCGCGAGGTCGCTCTCACCTCCCTGAGAGCCGAGAATAGCGATGGACTTCCGATGCTCGTCTTCGAATTCGATGCTGGAACGAAGCTCCACTACCTTCGAGACGAAAAGGAGAAGGTCGTTCGAATCTTTATTCCTAAAGCCGTCTACGAAGGCTCGGAGTTTCGCTCCAGCGATTGGCCTGGAGTCAAAGTCTCGACGGTGCGAACTTCCCTTTATCCCGTATTGGAAGTCACTGTCCCTCTCCAAGAAAATTTAGAGTTTGTTCAGATAGAAGATGCCCCCACGACCATGGCTTTGATGCGGGGGCCGCAGGGCAAGGTCGAGGCACTCGCTTCGTCCGGTAGCGTGGAAACCCCCGGATGGATGAATGTTCGCGGGACCATCGTTATCGACCCGGGCCACGGTGGATCCGACCCTGGATGTGTGAATCGTTCTATCGGGACTCGGGAAGCTGACGTCACTCTGAAGATCTCCCTCAGTCTTGCGGAGATTCTTCGTTCGCAAGGTTGGACAGTGAAGTTGACCCGTGAAAGTGACCGAGACGTGACCTATTCCGGTTCTCCGGACATGATGGAGTTGGAAGCGCGTGCCGATATCGCCAACAGTATGGGTGCCGACCTCTTTCTCTCGATTCATTGCAACGCAAGTGTTGGCTCCGGTGCCAATGGCTCTTCTATCCACTGGTGGAAGAGCGAGGACTATGAATTCGCCCAGTCGCTAGAATACGTACTGGGTCCGACCATTGGCCTCGGTCATAAGGGCTTGATTCGGGACCGCTTTGTGGTGCTTCGCCACGCGAAGATGCCTTCAGTATTAGTGGAAACAGCGTTTCTGACGAATCCCAGCGAAGGAGCCAAGTTGAGCGACCCCGAGTTTCAGAAGGTTATAGCACGTCAAATAGCCGGAGGACTTGCATCTTATATGCAGGGGCGCTACGCCTCTAGAGGGCAACGACCTATCGAGTAACCGACAGCCAGACGCTTCGTTTCAGGAGCACGTAGGGTGATAAAAAGAGGAGCAGTCGTTAAGACCGCTCCTCTTTTTTGTTTTGTGGAGACTATGCGACAAGCGTCAACAGTGCCTAAAGCGGTCCGGGTTTCATGCAGTTTGGGCCTCGCCGACTCCACCCGTAAGAGCTTCCTGAGAGGCGCATCCCGACCTCGACTCCGTACCCCGGCCGGTAGCATCACCTCTCGCGCTTCAGGCCACAAAAAAAGCCCCTCAGAGCTTTCCTCTGAGGGGCGTAGTCCAACCTGCTCCGCGGGTTTGACCCTGGTCAGGATCCGCGGCTATCGTGTGCCTGTTTTCACAGGCGGGTTCTTCTCTTTCGAGCGGCGCCAGATAGCTGGCAGGTTCATCCATCCACCCTTACGATCATCAGAACTTTCACGTTTCACTGACGGCATGTTCGGCTTGGCGCCGGACTTGGACATAAGATTAGGGGCGCCGCCACCTTTGCGGACTAGGCCTTCGCGGGCTCCCTGGGGAGTCTGCGGTTGAGATTTCACCACTGGCGGTCTAGAGCTTGCGGACTGCGTCGGCGTCAGCTTGGCCTTTCGCTCGGGCGCCGGGCCTTGAGGAATGGGTGAAGAAGATTGACGGCGTTCGAAAGCGGTCAACTCTGAGTGAGGCAAGGCGGCTCGAGACAGCGGTAGAATGTCTTGCTCAAACGAGCGATTACGGACCTCCTCAAACGAGGTATGGATCTCGGGGGTGATGTCGGCGGAGGTCGCGACGCGAGTTGCCACCACGGTTGCGCGAGCGCGGCCCACCATCATCGGGTCTTGCACGTATCCGCAGAGCACCATGGCGTTTGGCGCGGCCGACTCCTGAAGTCGCCGCGAGGCTTCCGAGAAGTCTTGCAGGCTGAGGTCGGGACCTGCCGTGATATTGAGGAGGCAGCCTTGGGAGCCGTCCGGGGACCCGCCCACGAGCGGGTTTGACAGAGCCATTTCGACGGCTTTGGTAGCCGAGGAGGCCGTGGCCATTCCGAAAATGGCGCGACCGGAGCCCGTTAGCACGGCCCGCACATCGGCGAAATCCAGATTGATGAGTCCCGGGGTGGTGATGATCTCCGTCATCCCCCGGACCGAATCGCACAGAACCTGGTCCACAACTTGGAAGCTTTCATCGAGAGAGAATGAACTGCTTTCCAAGTTAAGAAGTTTTTGATTGGGGAGCACCAAGAGCGTGTCGACCTCGTCTTCGAGAGCGGCGACGCCTTCTTCGGCCACGCGAGAGCGACGTTTCCCTTCGAATTCGAAAGGTTTAGTGACCACTGCGACCACTAGAGCGCCCGCTTTGCGAGCTTCGCGGGCGGCGATAGGGGCGGATCCGGTACCGGTGCCTCCGCCTAATCCAGCGGTCAAGAAGACCATGTCTGCGCCCTTGAAGAGTTCGGCTAGTCGCGAAGCGCTCTGCTCAGCGGCTAGGCGACCCAGTTCGTGATTAGCGCCGGCGCCAAGGCCGCGTGTCGACCCTTCGCCCAAGAAGACGCACTTAGGCCCCTTCTTGGTAGACAACAAGGCTTGTGCATCCGTGTTGGCCAGAACGAGTTCCACTCCCAACGGGGGACGCTCGGCGAGCCGATTGACGAGATTGCATCCGGCTCCTCCAAGACCCATGACGAGGATCCGTGCCGGGCTGTCGGCGTGATTGCGGGTGGACATAGTTCAACTCCTGATAATGAATTTCTTTCAATAGAATTTTCTTCAAGAATCTGGTCCCTCCTTCCACGAATTCAAAAAAATCGAAAAGGTTTGAAGTGACCACAGAAGAAATCGCTCAACCATGTCCAGTTCTCTCTCAAAATTGATTCTCGACAACCTCAATCTCGTCATCAAGGGGAAGTCCGAGCAGCTCGAACTTCTCCTTGTAGCGGTGCTGGCCGGCGGGCACGCGCTCCTAGAGGACGTTCCGGGTGTCGGTAAGACCACGCTGGCGAAGGCTCTCGCCAAAACTTTTGACGGGGACTTCCGTCGAATTCAGTTTACGCCTGACCTTTTACCGACGGACATCCTCGGTTCTTCGATCTACAATCCCAAGACGGGTGAATTTAATTTTAAGGCTGGGCCTATTTTTAGCCACGTTGTCTTGGCCGACGAAATCAATCGAGCCTCTCCGAGGACTCAGTCGGCCCTCCTAGAGGCGATGAGTGAAGGTCAGGTGACCACAGAGGGTACGACTGCCGTCCTTCCGGACCCGTTTCTTGTGATCGCCACTCAGAACCCGGTCGAGTTTCACGGGACCTACCCGCTTCCGGAGGCCCAACTCGACCGTTTCTTGGTCCGGTTCACTATGGGGTATCCCGATGTCGAGAGCGAGCTAGAAATGCTACTTGGGCAGAAAACCGCCCATCCTCTCAGCGCGCTCAAGCCGGTGGCGACGTTCGACGAGTTGCGCGACCTTCGCGAGAAAGTTTCTTTGATAGCGGTGTCCACGGATGTGAGCCGCTACATACTGGAGCTGATTCAGAGGACTCGTCGGGACGGCCGATTACGACTGGGCTCCTCACCGAGGGGAAGTTTGGCGCTCTACAAAGCTTCCCAAGCGCGGGCTTTCATGCACGCTCGAGATTTCGTGTTGCCCGACGATGTCAAAGCCCTTGCAAAGCCTGTTCTAGCCCACAGAATGATTTTAGAAACGAAGACGCGATACTCTGGGGAGACCGCCGATTCCATTTTGGACGAACTCCTCGGATCCATATCTGTTCCGGCATAGTTATGGCCGACAACTACAGAATGAAACTAGCGAAGCGGACCGAAAGGCAACTGGTCTATCGTCTCGTTTACCATCTCTTCCATTTCAAGCTCACCGCGACAGGCAGAGCTCTGTTTTGGGTTTTTTTGGTCTCTTCGGCGGTATCACTCTTTTCGTTTCTTCTCAAAGCGTACATCGTTTGGTGCGGGATTCTGTCGTTGTGTGCGGTCTCCATTTTTAGTTCTCGGCTGGCTCGACGTCCCTTGCTGATCGAGGTGGAGGTTCCGGAGCGCGTGCGGTGCGGTCAAGAGTTTAGGATCGAGATTCAGGCCGCGGCCACCAAGCGTGCCGCCCGCGATGTTCGGGTTTATACAGTCCTTCCGTCGGCTCTCGAGTCGATGAACGAAGTGGGATTCGTGGGCTGCTTGAAAGCTGGAGATAAGGTCGAGTTCGTGCAACGGGTGATGCCCAAAAAGCGAGGAGCTTACCTTTTGGACCATCTCTTACAGGAAAACTGCTATCCGTTCGGCTTATGGCGGGACAGTCGGCGCGAGTCTTTTGAGAGAACGGTCCTGGTCTATCCTCGATACGAACCCCTTAGAGAACTTGAAATACCGGTTGGAAGGACCTACCAACCGGGCGGTCTGGCTCTAACCTCTTATCTAGGTGACAGTACAGAGTTTCTGTCCATCCGAGAGTTTCGCAGTGGTGACCCGATCCGACATATTCACTGGCGCTCTTGGGCCCGGCTTGGAAAGCCCATCGTGAAAGAGTACGGAGAAGAATACTTTTGCCGTCTGGCCTTGATCGTCGACACTGTGCTGGCCGACCCGGAAAAACCCGAACAGTTGGAGAGCGCCATCTCCTTGGCAGCTTCCATCACGGACTACCTCTCGCGTCAGGAATACGTGATAGATCTCTTCGCGGCCGGACCCAAACTTTATTATCTGCAGGCGGGTCGATCGCTTGCCTACTTGCAGAATATTATGGATGTGCTAGCGTGTCTCGAACCAACACCGGCTAACGACGAGTCGTTCTTGGAGATGGAGGTGGCGCTGCTCGAAGAAGTGGAAGGGATCTCGACAACCCTTTTGATCTTTACGGATTGGGACGAGCGTCGACAGCGTCTGCTCGATGAGCTTTCAAGTCGGGGGACGGCTGTTCGCGGCTTCTTCGTTTCCGACGACGAAACGAAAGCGCTCAAACTTCCAGAGAACGTTCGTTGGCTGAGTTACGAAATGATCGAGGGCGGTCTCGATGAAATCTGAGGAGACCACGGCGCCGATGTCGTTCGGATTGCGACTCCTCTACGGATGGAGTTTTCTCACTCTTATCTGGATGGGAGAATTCCATCCACTGACCTTGGGCATCGTTCCTCTGGCTCTGCTGGCCTTTTGGATGCAACAGCGTTGGCGTCCCTCAAAAGTTGGCGTAGGTGTCGCAGTGGCGGTGTCCTTGGCGTTCGCGTTCGCCGTCTCCCGTTTGGTCCAGAGTTCCGGACGCTTTTTAGGCCCTGGGGTGTTCGCCCTCGCGTTGTCCTTGGGGCTGATTCTTTGTCTGTGTTGCCTAGTCAAGAAAACGGAGTCGACTCGCCTTTCGGTTCACGCGGTGTCCGGTCTCCTGTTGGTCCTGTGTTCTATGTCCACGGATCTGATGTCGGTGGTCGTCTGCGGGTCGGTCGGCGTGGTTCTCCTAGCTTTAGCCTTTCGAGAGGGGCAGTCGCTCGAGGTCACGTCTGCGCAGATTTTGCCCATGCTTGCCGTATTGATCCTGACGACGAGCCTAGCCACCATCGCTTCTTGGTCGGAAACGCGCCTGGGCTATCTGCTCAATCTCTTCGCTATCGTTCCGTCTTCCGGGGTCAGTTTCTCCACAAGTTCCAAGCTCAACTCGATCCAACGTTGGAGTTCCTCCGACGTCGTGGTGCTCAGAGCCTACGGTGAGTCTGTTCCGCTCTACCTGATCGGTCGCACGTTTTCCAACTATGAAGACGTCAAGAGCTTTTGGAAGTGGGCCCCATCTAAAGAAGAGGTTCACCCCTCGTCCACCGTCGCTGTCCCGACGGCTGAGGGGGTGGAGCAACTTCCCTTTTATTCGAACGCTCCTCTCGACCTCAAAGATCACGGTCCCCCAGTGGTCGTCGAGTTTCCAGGGGGAGGCTCAGGCTTCACTTGCTACGTACCACGCGAATTTTTCGGTCTAGCCATCGAGTTGGAGAGGATGCACCGCTACAGTGACGGGATGTGGCAGGTTCTGGCTCTCGATAGTTTCTCGGGGACCTACTATCTGTTCCCCTATGAGGATGGTTGGAAGGAGCCGGGGACGCCGAGACCGCTGTCGGATTCTGAACGCGCCGCTTGCCTTAAGTTGCCTGATGGCCTGCCGCCCATTGTCGCTCAGTTAGGCGCCGAGGTTGCTGGAAAGCACGCCGATTCGAAGCAGAAGGCTCAAGCCGTCACGACCTTTCTGCAAACTCAGTTCGAGTACGGGTATGACTATCCGTTCGCCTCCGACGACACGGCTTTGGAGGAGTTTCTCACGAAGCGCCCCCCGGCGCACTGCGAGTTTTTTGCGACATCGGCTGCGCTCATGCTGCGGAGCCAGGGAGTGCCAACCCGCTACATCAATGGGTTTGTTGTCCAAGAAAAGAGCATCGCCGACGACTACTACATTGTTCGCCTCAAGCACGCCCACGCTTGGATCGAAGCTTATCTGCCCAACCAGGGCTGGACCACCTTCGACCCCACTCCCCCAGGAACGCTTGACGACCCAGAAACCAAGGCGTCGACGCTCTCAGGATTGACGGAGGCGGCATCGAACGCCTGGAGAAAACTCGTTGCTTTCGTCTCGCTCTCACCGTCGAATATGATCGCTCGACTTCGAGAGTTCGTCGCGACACGAACCGGGAAAGACTGGGCCGTTTTGGTATGTCTCCTACTCCTGGGCGCAGGGTTTAGGTACTGGTGGCTGCGGCGCAGAAGCGGTCCGGTCAAACCTCGCCAGACCTTTAGGCCCTATGAAGCCGGCGAAGATCCAGAATGGACACCTCTATTCCAGTCGGTACAGGAGGCGATCCGCCCGGCCGAATGGCGCCGCCAGGATTGGGAGACCCCGGAACAGTGGCTGCATAGAATGGCTGAGTCCAATTTGGATGCCGAAGTTCTTCGAACCCTCATAAAGGTTGTGGGCCGTTACCAATCGGCTCGCTACGGCGCTGAGAAAGCTTTTGACACGGAAAAGGCGCAGGCTTTGAGCGCTGACTTGCGGGGACTCCAACCGATTTTCGAAGGGAAGTCTCTAGAACCTAGAGAACGGCCGCATCCAAACGCCCCTTAGGAAGTCGCCATGAAAGAGATCCCGAACAAGTACAAGCATAAGAATCTTGAAGACGATTGGCGAGAACTGTGGCGTGACCAGAAGGTCTACAGTTGGGACCCGACCCGGCCTCGCGAAGAGACCTTCATTGTGGACTCCCCGCCACCCACTGTATCTGGCTCTCTGCACATTGGGCACGTCTTTTCCTACACACATCAAGACCTCTTGGCCCGTTACCAACGCATGCGCGGCAAAAACATCTGCTACCCCATGGGATGGGACGACAACGGCCTCCCCACCGAACGCCGGGTTCAGAATCTTTTCCGGATTCAGTGCAACCCGCACCTTCCTTACGACCCGACTTGGAAACCGGAGAAGCGAAAAAAAGGTCCGGTTCAGGAAGTCAGTCGACGAAATTTCATTGAGGCCTGCGCGACAGTGACGCACGAGGACGAGCGCGCCTTTGAGGATCTCTGGCGTTCCTTGGGCCTTTCCATCGACTGGGAACTGCAGTACGCAACCATCGACGACCACTGTCGCAAGACTTCGCAAGCCTCGTTTCTAGAGATGTCCGAAAAGGGCTTTGCCTATTCGACGGAAGCTCCGACCATGTGGGACGTGGATTTTCAAACCGCGGTGGCTCAAGCCGAGGTTGTCGACCAGAACCGACCAGGACATTTCCATGATATCCGATTCGCCGTCGATGGAGGGGGAGACTTCGTCATCACCACCACAAGACCGGAACTGCTCGCGGCCTGTATCGCTGTGGTCGCGCATCCCGAGGATGAACGCTACCAACCGCTCTTCGGAAAGTTCGCGATCACGCCGCTCTTCAAGGCCCGAGTCCCTATTTTGGCCGCCGAGCACGCGGACCCCGAGAAGGGGTCCGGAATTCTTATGGTCTGTACCTTTGGTGACAGCGCCGACGTGGAATTCTGGAAGCAATCAAGCCTTCCCATCAAACAGATCATAGGACGGTCGGGAGTTCTGCTTCCCGTGGAGTTCGGCAAAGGCGAGTTCAATTCGCAAGCACCTGAACTCGCTCAAGCCAACTACGATCAGTTGGTAGGCTTAGGAGTTTCCAAGGCCAAGACCAAGATCGTCGAGCTTTTGGGCGCCGATCGACTTGAAGACGGCACTTGCCCGCTGGTCTCCGAACCGCGACCCATCGAACACCCCGTGAAGTTTTATGAGAAAGGGGATCGTCCCCTGGAATTTGTTTCCACGCGTCAGTGGTTTGTTCGTTTACTGGAACATCGGGAAGCTCTCCGGGCACAAGGTGCCAAGATCTCGTGGCATCCCGCTCATATGGAGACCCGCTACCAACACTGGGTCGACGGGCTCAATCAAGATTGGTGCATCTCGCGACAGCGCTATTTCGGCGTGCCGTTTCCAGTCTGGTATCCCCTCGACGCTCAAGGGGAGGCTCTTTACGACCAACCGATTTTCGCAGGCAAGGACGAGCTTCCCGTGGACCCTATGTCGTCGGTGCCGAGTGGCTATTCCGAAGCGCAGCGCGGCAAGCCCCAAGGATTTATGGGTGACCCAGATGTTATGGACACTTGGGCCACCTCGTCGCTGACGCCGCAAATCATCAGCCACTGGGCCACCGACGCGGACCGTCATCAAAAGCTCTTTCCCATGGATATCCGGCCCCAATCTCACGAAATCATTCGAACCTGGGCTTTCTATACCATCGTCAAAGCTTGGATTCACAGCAACGAGATTCCCTGGAGGCACGTGGTCATCAGCGGTTGGATTTTGGATCCCGATCGCAAGAAGATGAGCAAATCCGTGGGCAACGTGATTACTCCCCATCACCTTCTCGAGGAGTACTCGGCGGACGGCGTACGCTATTGGGCTGCTCGGGCTCGCCTAGGGGCCGACACCGCTTTCGATGAAGGGGTCTTAAAAGTCGGCAAGCGTCTCTGTACGAAACTCTTCAACGCCAGTCGATTTGTGATCTCCCAACTCGAACGCGTTGACACGGATTTTACCCAATTGAGTGCCGCTCAGGTGACCACGGATGTCGACCGCGACCTCTTTGTGCGCCTGAAGAAAATGGTCGCCGAGGCTGAGCGGGCCTTTGAGAAGTTCGACTATTCGGCGGCTCTGGAGGCGACGGAGAAAGAGTTCTGGGCCTTCTGTAACGACTACCTTGAACTGGTGAAGCGTCGCTCGTATGGCGAATCGGACACCGAGGACCGGCGTTCTGCCTTGGCCACCTTGGGACTTTCGCTCAAGATGTTCCTGAGACTTTTCGCCCCATTCCTGCCCTTTATAACCGAGGAGATATGGTCATGGCGTTTCTCTGAGGGCGCGGGTTTGAAAGGATCGATTCACATGGCTCCTTGGCCCACCCTAGAAGAATACAGTGAAGTTTCCGACCCGGGAGTCCCCGGCTGTTACAACGCGGGCGTCGAGGTTCTTATCAAGATTCGGTCGGCCAAGACGGAAGGGAAAAGAAGCCTGCGCTGGCCCATAGAGAAATTGACCATCGCGGGTGAAGAGACGTCCTTAGCGGCTCTCAAAGTCGCTATAGAGGACGTCCTAGAAGCAGGCAACGTGGTAGACCCTTCAGCTTGCGAAATGGTGCCCGGAACGCCAGACAGCGGAGACCTTTTCAAAGTCAGTGTGGTCTTGGCGGCCCAAGAGGTCGCCGCCTCAGCGCCCTAGACTTCAAGGAGTTTCTTTCATCAGCTTCAGCACCTCTTGTAAAGCGGGCTGGCCGCAGCTTGAGATCTTTCCCTCGTCGTCGTAGACAACGAACCAGGGAACCGAGGTGACCCCAAACTGTTTGGCCACGGGCGAGGTGAGATTTTTGACTTGGACACCCAGTACCGTATAGTCGCTCTGTTTTTCCTCCCAAGCCTCGAGTTCTACTTGGTATCGACTGGAAGTTTTGCTCCACGGCGCGTGGAAGAAAACCACGGCCGGTTTGCGGGACTCTAAGTGGGGCACGATATCCACTTTTTTTCCGTCGGCGTTGATGTAAGGGAAGGCCCAAGTTGGAGCGGTGAGCAGCACCATCAAGAAGAACATTGAAGCCGCTCGAAGCCAAAGTCTCGCGAATATCGACGAAGGGACTCTTTTGAGGAACCCGAACTCTCTCAGATGGAACGGCGGGTGTTGGCT
>JBBKWP010000244.1:0-4921 GCA_037968995.1 Candidatus Xenobia bacterium | reverse complement strand
CAGGAGGGCGAAAAGAGTAAAGTGGTCCAAGAGAGGCTGGCCACTCCTCAATCGTCCAGACTCACGACACCTACACCCACGTGTTGCCGACAATGCAGCAGGGGGCAGCTAGTAAGATGGAAGCGATTATGTTTCGGAAGCGGTGAAGGGGCGGGATGACATCTCGGAAATAGGGTATACTGGCAGGGCATGAGCGTTCAAGAGACCATAGAGAAGAGCGTTAGAGCACGCCGCCGAGGCGAGCCGTTCACGTCTGCTGAGTTTAAGAAGGTTGGCCCACCCGCCGCCGTTCGACGTGAGCTTCAGCGACTTGCCCAGAGCGGGAAGATAAAAATGGTCGCAGACAACATCTTCGTTAAACCCAAGACGCACAAACTGCTGGGTGAATTGGCTCCCGCGTTGCCTAAGGTCGTGAAAGCACTCACCACAAAGCAGGGGTACGTTTGTCAAATAACCGGAGCAGAGGCTGCGAACAGACTGGGTCTCTCCACGCAGGTGCCTATGAAACCCATCTATCTGACCAGCGGCCCTTCTCGCCTGGTAAAGCTCGGGAAGCTTGAGTTGGAATTGCGCCATAAGCCGAGTGGAGAGTTACTTGCGGCCGGTCGACCGGCAGGTGATGTCATCCAGGCTCTTCTGTATCTTGGACCGCGAGCAGTGGAAACGACTCACGTCGAGCGACTGAGAAATACTCTGGAACCCGAGACAAAGGTCAAGCTGCGGAAGCTGGCCGCTCAGTTGCCCACTTGGATGCGGGCGATCATCGAGCAGTTTTGAGTGAAGAGCGTTCCTATCTCGCGCTAGACCGCTCAGCGAGAACAGATGCTTTGACAACGGCGGCCGTCGTTACAGGTCAGGCTCCACAGGTTTTGGAGAAAGACTTCTGGGTCTGCTGGTGTTTGGAGCGGCTTTTTTCGGCTCCTGACCTCCCGGCCTTGGTCTTCAAAGGTGGCACGTCGCTCTCTAAGGTCTTTGGGGCCATCGAACGCTTTTCGGAAGATGTTGACATCACGGTGTCTGGCGCCGACCTCGGTTTTGATGATCAACTCGATATCTCCAATGCGGCTCGGGACAAGAAGCTGGACGAACTTAACCTCCAGCGACTATCCCTCCCTGGCGAGATCTCCCATCATTCAGAACCGGGCTCAATGGCAGCCCAGAACTAGGGTTAGTTGCACTCACGTACAAAGGATCGGATCATCACACATCGCTTCCGTGAGAATTGATCGTATCTTCGAGCTTGGCCAACCGCCTCACGATAGCGGTCCAGGCCGGCGGATCCCCGGCGAACATTCCGCTCTCAATCATCTTGGACAGGTCTTCCTTGAGTTCGGCAGCCCTTGCATCTGGCGGCACCAGTCGCAAAGTGCCGGGCTTAGCGAGCTCGTATCGAGCCCACTTGCTTCGGAAAAGGCGGGCTTTGTCCACCGCCACCGTCTCCAGCATGGGCACAGCACGTAGAGCGTTGCTGCCAATTTTATGGTCAGCCAATTGACTGAGGTCATAATAATGTCGCGCCATCCGGTCTGCGGTCGGCTTGCTTGCTGAGCGGTGGTACTCGGCGTGAAGAATTGTCGCTTTTTCCCAAAAAGTCCGAACCGGAGAAAGCACTTGCACGGACACCTTGGGGAGAACCAACCGCGGAAGGGCTTCCGACAGGTCAGCGGTGATAACGTGTGACTCAGACGGGGTTGTAGGGCTTCTCGCTCCGAACTCGACCTTTACGGAATCTCGAAAGTAGCCTTCTCCCGTCCCAGGGCCGGCACTTTCGTATCGGACCCAGATGGTGGAGTCGTCATCCACCAGGACGTCAACCGCCGGATGCTCCAAAACCCGTCGTAGTTTTCCACGAGCCAGCTCGAGCAACCTGGCCAATTCGTCTCAAGCGGAGATGCTCCCCGCTGGATTGATCAGTCAGAAGATCGAGCCTCTGTATTCGGGCGAGTTCCTGATCGACCGTCCAGATGGAGCAGCGTTCCGGCTCTCGGGCGTAAGCTCTCCGACGAAAGCGCTCTCTACGTGCAAAAGAGAGGTTGGCCAAAATTAAGAATAACGTAGTAAGACTCATTCTGCTAGTCTCTCTAGAAGCTCTCTGATCAACTCTGAGCATCGGAAAAGCTCCACGCGCTCGCCCCAATACAT
Source organism: Candidatus Xenobia bacterium (assembly GCA_037968995.1). Classification (GTDB taxonomy): domain Bacteria; phylum Vulcanimicrobiota; class Xenobia; order Xenobiales; family JADMJV01; genus JAEXNA01. The sequence goes on along the minus strand of JBBKWP010000244.1, from coordinate 2,779 downwards.
CGGAGCGATAGCTTGCCACGCACCTTCCAACTGAATCCATCGAACCGCGGCGGGGTCATACAAAAACGCGGGGTGGGTTGGAGACGGCCATCGCTTGATGTCAGAGTCATCCAGCAGTGACTGAAGAAGCTTCTTCAGCTCATCAGTCGTCTCTGGCACTTGTTGAAGGATTTTGGCCGCGTCTTCATAGTGGCGTAAGAAGCTGGCGGCGGGTTTCTCTTGTCCAAAACAGCGCGATATCGCGCTGTTTTTTCTAGGAGAGTCACACTGGGATAGAGACAATGGAGAGTGACACGATTGTCGGTGCACTCCGCGGCCACTTGAGGAGCCGACTGATGAACAAAAGTGTGAATCCAAGAACTGAGAGGTCGGGGTTCGCCGGGGTTGACACGCGCCGAACCGACTTCAATTTGCACGAACGCGCTCAACGATTCGGGCAGATTCTCAAGAAATTGACCACCGTAGTCGACTTTGATGACCACATTACGGCGCTTGGGATCGTTGGATGAGGCGTCGAGTTCGGAGACCGTCGCACCCGGTACTTTAATTTTCCTGAGGAGGGCTTGGAAGAAAGCCTCACGCGACCCGATAGCCCCCGTTGAGGCCGACGTCCAACTCGTGACTTCCGGCAGTTCTCCGGACTCGATTTTCAAGTCAATATCTTCCGAAAATCGCTCTATCAGATCGTAACCTTTGGACAGGCTGGTTCCGCCTTTGAAAAGCACAGTTAGTCCTGCCTGCTCAATGCTCCATAAGGTATGAGTGACCCAGTAGTCCTTCTCTACGAGAGCTTCAGCAACCCCGATACTGTTGGCCACGATGGTGATCAGATCTTTGAAGTCGTCACGGTCGTGGAGAAACGGCTTGCGGGTCAAATGCTTCCTTCACAGGCGGTTTGAATAGCTCCTTGAGTGGCGCGGGTTCCGTATGTCCTAGCCTGACTTTGAAGTTTTTCGGGATCGAAACGCCCATGTCTAACCGCGACGATCAAGGCTTTTCCGACGGTCTCAGCGTCTGTTCCGGCTCGGTCCAAATTTTCAAAAAGGTCGACGACCAAATATTCAGGATCGACCTTTGGAGGAAACCGGACTCGCCGAAACTCGAAGGCTTTTTTCCCGAGTAATACTCTTCCCGTCTTAGTGGTGTTGTAGACGAGGGGTAAGGATTCCACCCCGGTGGTCCCCAACTCCAGGGTGTTCCATACGCTGGGACCGGTTACGAGATAAGGCTTACTGCCAAAATGGCCTTTTAGAAGAGCAGCTTCGGAAGGAGGAACGATACCGAACGCGCCTTGCTTAGGAGCGTGAAAAAGTCCGTTCTGAAGTCGTATCAGCGACCCATTCTTTACTAGGGCCGATGCGAACCTGGTGGGGTTGCTTCCGTACTTCGCAAAGTCTTGTGTCCGGTAGACTTTTCCTTTTTTCAGCGTCATCGATTTCGCCTTCCGTCGGGAGCGATGTATGAAATCTCCGCGGAAATATCATACATCTCGCGGCCCTGGTGGTCAATGAGATTCGACGGTCCTTGTGGCGCGAGAGGTGAGCAAGATTCCATAGATATCTAGTTGCATCCGTAAAAAAGGGACCAGGCCATTTCTCTCAACACTGTTGAGAGAACTGGTTGATCTCGATAGCCAGGCCCTCCAGGTTTTGCAGAACGGTCCGCAGCGACTCCTAACACTTCGCGGCGATCCTGCTCCGATAGCTGTAGAAAGACCTCACCCATGAGCGACCCTCCCAATGCTCTGGGCAAGCCACGTGGGAAGTTGTGGTGCGACCGATACCAACTCCTCGAAGGTACTCTGGGGTAGAGTCTGCTTGAGACCGCGAAGCGTCTCTTCGGCCTTGTCGGAACCCACCTAGGCCAGCGCTCTTATGACCTGACCGGCGGGTCGTTCAGCGGCGAGCAGTTGCTAACAACTGGTTTTCGGCGTCTCTCGACAGGAGTCCTGAACCCATATAGAATCGATATATGAAACCGATATCTGTGCATGTCACTGAGCAGGACTATCAGCAATTTAAGTCTCTCGCTGCGAGTGCCGGGCGGCCGGTAGCTGAACTCATTCGAGAGGCGATGGCCATGTATCTGGTAGAAAGTGCTAGTGGCCGGTCGTCGATCAGGGAACTCAAGCCTCACGATTCAGGTCACCTCCTAGCAGATTGGACGCGAGAGGAACTCTACGATGAAATGCTAGAACCATGATTCTGGCTCTAGATACTGATGTGCTGGTTCACTGGCTGATGAATGGGACCGATAGACACGGGAGCGCTCAGGCCTTAATAGAGAAACACCTTGCGGAAGAACTTAACGGCAGGCTCGGACTCACCCAGCAGGTCTTGCATGAATTTATGCACATAGCGACTGACCCCCGGCGATTCGAGACTCCGATGACCATGGTTGAGGCTATCCAGAAAGCCAGATCGCTATGGGACGGATTGGAGGCCACGCGCCTCATTGCAAACGATAAAGTTTTTCTTCGGACTCTGGAATTACTAGAACGTCATCGATTAGGAAGGAAGCGGATTCTCGACACCGCTTTGGCCGCCACTTAAGAATCCTGCGGCGTATCGAGGCTTGCGACTTTCAACCGAAGGGATTTTGCTCTTTTCGACTTCATCCAGATCGTGGAACCCTGAATCCTAAGCCGGGGTCGTCACTCACTAACCTCCAACATCTCCGCCAAAGCTTCCATCTCTTCCATCGCCATCTTCAAATGTCCAAGAATTTCCGCAGCAATCTCATCAGGCGCGGGTAAGTCTTCCGCCCTCTCCGCATCCTC
>JBBKWP010000243.1:0-23174 GCA_037968995.1 Candidatus Xenobia bacterium | reverse complement strand
AACTTAGCTAAGCAGAAAGCCCTTGGTAAGGCACGAGCGATACCGCAGGCGGCGCTGTTGTCTGAATCCGTATCTGGAGTTGGCGTGAATTCCCCGGGCGGGACTTTGACCCTCACGGCCCCTTTGAGTGGCACTCTCACCAAGGTTCACAAGGCCTTGGGTGAACATGTCGCTTCGGGAGAAGCGATCGTCGAAGTGACGCACCTCGACCCGGTCTGGCTTGAGTCTCCTGTTTTCGAAGCAGACCTCGGTAAGCTCTCCCAAGGAATGAAGGCGACCTTCTCGGTTTTGTCCTTTCCCAACCGTGAATTTCAGGGGACCCTACTCAATATAGGTTCCGTTATCGATGACAAGACTCGAGCCGCGACAGTCTTGTTTCGAGTCGATAACCCGGATCGAGCTCTTCGCCTAGGAATGCAGGCCGATATTCGCTTGGCCGGACGGGAGACAATCAGCGCCACGCTGATTCCCAAAGACGCTCTTCTCGATAGAGATGGGAAAAAGATTGTCTACGTGTTGCTCTCCGGCGAGGAGTTTCAAAGACGCCAAGTGACGGTCGGCCAAGACTTGGGCAGCCGAGTCGCGATCACTTCTGGCTTGAAGCCCGGAGAGCGGGTGGTGAGTCAAGGGGCTTATCAACTCTTCCTACAAGAGACGGACCCCGCTGACGCCGGCGTCCACTCTCACGAGACGTAGTGCGGCATGACACAAATTCCATCACGAATTCTCGGCCCCATGCACCACTCTCACTGCCTCGTATTTTTCTCGAGTATGTCGGATACACAGCAAAAAATACTCGTTGTGATAGCGGCACCTGGAACCACGACTTCGCAATCGAACTTATGCCATACCACACTTAGGAGCGCTTTATGTTAGACAAAATTATCCAATGGGCGCTCAAGAACCGCCTTTTGGTCCTTATAGCGGCCCTATGTTTGCTTCTTTACGGCGGCTATGTCACGGCCCAGATGCCGGTGGACGTGTTTCCCGACTTAACGGCCCCAACGGTCACCATTTTGACGGAGTCGCACGGACTGGCACCGGAGGAAGTCGAATCTTTGGTGACCCTTCCTATTGAACGAGCGATGAACGGTACGGCCGGAGTTTACCGAGTCCGTTCTAATTCAGCGATCGGGATTTCCATTGTGTTCGTTGAGTTCGAGTTGGACACCGATATCTATCGCGCCCGTCAACTGGTGACCGAGAAATTGCAGCAGGTGAAGCTTCCGGCAGGCATCACCGCACCGACTTTAGGACCCATCTCCTCAACGATGGGGGAGATCATGCTGATCTCTATGACCAGCGAGAGCACCTCGGCCATGGATCTCAGAACCATCGCTGACTGGACCGTTCGACCCCGCCTGCTAGGGGTCAAGGGGGTCTCACAAGTGATGATCATCGGGGGGGACACAAAGCAATTCCAAGTTTTGGTCGACCCTCAAAAGCTCGCCGACCACGCGCTCAGTTTGGAAGAGATCGTCAAAGCGGTGTCCTTTTCGAATGCGAACGCTTCGGGAGGCTTTTTGGAAACCCCCAGTAGTGAGGCTCTGATCAGGGGGCGGGGGCGTGTCTACAGCCCAGAAGATGTCGCGGCCTCGGTGGTGACGGTGCGCGATCAGGTTCCGCTCTTGGTCGGACAAGTGGCCGATGTGAAGATTGGCCCGGCCTTGAAACGAGGGGAAGGCAGCTACAATATGCGGCCGGCGGTGATCGCCACGATCCAAAAACAGCCCAACGCGAACACTCTAGAAGTGACCGCCGCCATTGAATCCACGCTAGAGGAGCTGCAAAAGACTCTTCCGCCCGATGTTGTGATCGATACCAAGGCTTTTCAACAAGCCGACTTCATAAACCGTGCTGTGGGGAATGTTCAGGCCTCCATCATCGAGGGAGGCATCATGGTGACGGTGGTGCTGTTCTTGTTCCTCTGGAACTTTCGCACGACGTTCATTTCGTTGACCGCCATTCCGCTGTCTTTGGTGACCGCCATTCTGGCCATGAATTACTTGGGGATCACCATCAATACGATGACGCTTGGGGGGTTGGCGATCGCTATCGGAGCTTTGGTTGATGATGCGATCATCGACGTGGAGAATGTGTTTCGACGACTGCGCCAAAACGCTCAACTTTCCGCTCCAAAACCCGTGCTAGAGGTGATTTTCCAGGCCTCAAGTGAGATCCGCTACTCTATTCTTTTCGCCACCCTGATCATCATCGTGGTCTTTTTACCACTCTTCGCCCTGGGAGGGTTTGAGGGGAGAATGTTCGCGCCTTTAGCGTTCGCCTATATCATCTCGATCTCTGCCTCGCTCCTCGTCGCACTCACCGTCACGCCGGTTTTATGCTATTTCTTGCTGGCGCGCTCTTCGCTCATCGAGGAAGAGAAGGAATCGGCTGTTGTACGTTGGGTCAAGGCGCGTTACGCGTCGATTTTGAAATGGACACTCAAGCACCCCAGTTTGATCATCGCTGGGTCGGTGGTCGGTTTGGCCATAGCGGTTGCGATCTTCCCGTTTTTAGGACGAGAATTTCTTCCCCCGTTCAACGAAGGCACACTCAACATTAACACTAATCTGCCGCCCGGCACATCGTTGTCGGAGTCGAACCGAATCGGCAATCTGATCGAGCGGGCGCTGCACGAGGTTCCCGAAGTACTCACCACCACAAGGAGAACGGGCCGCGCTGAACTTGATGAGCACGCCGCGGGAGTCAGCACCAGTGAGATCGAGGTGGTGACCAAGCCGCAAGAGCGTTCGCATAGCGATTTTATGGAAGACGTGCGTCAACGATTGGGACGGATTCCCGGCGTCGATGTGGAAGTGGGACAGCCGATATCTCACCGCATCGACCATCTCCTGTCGGGGACTCGAGCGCAGATCGCGATCAAACTGTTCGGACCGGACCTGCAGATTCTCCGCACGAAAGGCGAAGAGATCAGAGCCCAGATGGCGGATATTCCGGGCATCGTGGATCTCTTGGTGGAGCCGCAGGTCGGCGTTCCCCAGATACAGATCACTTTGGATCGCGCGCGCGCCGCCGCCGTGGGATTGACGGCCCAAGATATGGCCGAAGCCGTGGACACGGCCTTTAATGGTCATGTGGCCGCCCAAGTCTTAGACGAACACAAAACCTACGACGTCTTGGTTCGCTTCCAAGATTCGGCCAAAGAGTCGCTGAGTTCTTTGAAATCGACATTGATCGATACGCCGGCGGGAGTGAAAGTTCCGATCTCACAGGTTGCCGATGTTCGTGAAGACCTCGGGCCCAACACCCTCAACAGAGAGAATGTCCAACGCCGCATTATCATTCAAGCCAATGTGGCTGACCGCGACTTGGGCGGCGTGATCGCCGACGTTCGTCAGCGTGTGGGCGAGAACGTCGAGCTACCTCAGGGCTACTACGTTCAGTATGGTGGCCAGTTCGAAGCCCAAGAGAAAGCTTCCAAGCTCATTTCTGGGCTTTCCCTTGTTGCCATCGGCGCGATCTACCTGTTGCTCTTCGTAGCCCTGGACTCGGCGCGCTCAGCCGCCTTGGTGATGGCCAACCTGCCACTGGCTCTGATTGGCGGAGTGCTCATGGTCTTCTTAACCGGCGGCACACTTTCCATTGCTTCCTTGGTGGGTTTCATCACGCTTTTTGGAATCGCCACCCGCAACGGAATTATGTTGATCACCCACTACCAGCATCTCGTGCAGAAGGAAGGCTTGGCTTTTCAGGAGGCGGTTTTCACAGGTTCCATGGAAAGACTCAGTCCTATCTTGATGACGGCTCTCGTCACGGGAGTTGGCTTGATCCCTTTGGCTCTTGGGGTTGGTGAGCCGGGCAAGGAGATTCAGCAACCCATGGCCGTCGTTATTCTGGGAGGTATTTTGACCTCGACGCTACTCAATATGATTGTGATACCAGCTCTGTATTGGAAATTCGGTGAGGAGAAAACAAAGTCATGATTCAGGTATTCCAAATCGTCTTATCTGCTTCGATACTCACTCTGTCGGCCTGGCTGTCGAAAAAAAATCCGGAGTTCGCCGGATTTTTGATCGCTTTACCCATTGCGAGCCTTCTCGTACTGCCGTTTTCGTACTGGCAGCACGGAGACGTCAAAGCGTCCATTACACTGGGACAAGAAATTTTAAAGGCGGTGCCTATAAGTATCACCTTTTTCATTCCATTTGCCCTAGCCGACCGCTTGCATCTCGGATTCGGACAGGCCTACGGCCTAGGGATCGGCCTGCTCTTACTTTCCTATTTTGTGGTCCGATTGGCCTTTCAGCCATCATGAAAGGGGACATCTCCCGTTGGTGCCAGGCGGTCGGGTTCTTACTGACTCTGCTTCTCCTGACACAGGCTGCCAGCGCTGAGAATTGGAAACTGTTTGGCGAAAGTGAGTCCGCCCAGGTCTTCATCGATCTCGACTCCATCCATCAAGGGCCAGAAAGCACAACGCTATGGGTCAAATATGTCTTCACTCCGAGCGCCAGAGCAAGGTTTCGAGAGGACTCGAAAATCGATCCTTACTCCTCTCGGGAGCGTATCGAAATCAAACTCGGGCAAGAGCGCAGGAGTCGACACCTCGTTCTCTATCGCGAGGACGGCTCCGTTCTTTATGAGCGGGCCGGGGACAATCCTTGGGTGGAGGTGTCGTCGGGGGACACCTATGACCTGTTTTGGAAGTTTGTTGTCGCGACGTCAAAAAAACAGCGGCTTTGAGGCCGTATTTGTAGGCCGTGATGAGAGCCAGCGAAACACCTTCATCACAATTCCGAGAATCGTGAAGAAGGAAGTGACGCGGGTAGATCCAGTGGGGCCACCCCGATGCAGCGATCGGCCATCGTCATACAGCGATATCACTTTGAATGTTGAGGGCGTAGGCCGGCCCGAGCACGCGAGCACTACGGAATGTTGCCGTATATCTCAAATTGATGTATTCAGGCCGATGAGTCTCGGAGCAAGTGAATAAGATGATTTCTTTCGTAAGTCAGTTTCTACTCTGGTGGGCCTACTGAAACTGATTTTTATCAGGTCAGCGCGATCTTCGACAGTCTTATCTCCCGCCTGCGTCTCCACAATCGTCTCGATTGGTCGTTAGCTGTTGGACTGATATAGATCATATCGACAGCGACTCTCTTAGTATATCCTTGTAGAGTCATAAGACTCGGTGGCAACCGCTTTTCAGGCATGTCAGGCGGAAAGACGGGACAAGCGGCTGCGAAAGTGGCTTGCCAACATTGATGCAGAGAGCAAACCTAGCACATAATATTCTCCTTGTGCTGCTGCTATTCAGCACGTTTCCAGCCTTCGCTAAGGATTGCTGCGGAGGCGCTAGCGAACGCGAGGCTGGTCCGTTACCTTGTCACAGATCTTGTCGCTCCGTCGGACATACTCCGTCCGGCTGTACCCCGGCTCTGGCCTCAATTACCGACGATTGCCCCTGTTGGACGCCCGCCGCGCCGCCCGCCGCGCGGGACGTGATCATCTCGCCCATGTTCGAGGGTCTCGTCCCCTGTTGCTCCGAAGTCCTGCTTCCCACCGTCGAATGCCCTAAGCTCGTTAGGAAGACCCCCGCTTTTCGCATCGAGGACGATATCGCGACACCCAGGGCGGCGGTGGCCTACCAGCTTTTTGCTTTGCCGCCACCAGACCAGAGCTAACTTTAGCGATCACCCTTCCGCCCTTTCGAGGGGCCGTTGTCCCTTTTGTTCCAGCTGTGTTTTTACGGCTGATCTGGAGTCTTCATGCGTAGACCATGCCTTCTTATCTTCTTTCTGATCATCATGTTCGCCCTCCCGGCCGGCGCCGAGTTGGTGACCGCCGGTGCCTACCAAATCGAGGTGACCACCGACCCGAATCCACCCATTGTGGGCGATAACGAACTTCATTTGAGCGTTACTGAAAATGGCGATCCCGCCGCCGACATCCAGCCTAGCGTGACCTACGACATGGTTGGGATGCATATGGACATGACGCCCCCCGTCCTGACCGCGCGGGGGCCCGGCCAGTTCTCTGGACCTCTAGTCCTGGGCATGCCGGGGCTTTGGAAACTGAAGATCCAAGTGGACGGGCCCCGGGGTAAAGCCCAGGGAGAAGTGACCATCAAAACGGGGGAAGGTTCGGCTCCGAAAAAGTCCCCTAGCTCATCGGGCACGTACGAGGTCAAAGTGACCACCCACCCGGACCAACCCAGCGTCGGCGACATCCCGACGACGATCGAAGTCACCAAGGACGGCCAACCGGTGAACGGCGCCACCGTCTTCGTGGGAGCCGACATGCCGGGCATGTCCATGGGTCTGCGTCCCGCCAAGGCCGTGGAGAAAGAGAACGGCCAATACGAAGTCTCCGTTCCGCTCTCCATGGAGGGGATGTGGAAACTGACAGTCGAGATCGACGGCCCCCACGGAAAAGAGGCCCAACAGGTCTCGGTGGTTGTGGGTCGTGGCGGTTCGAACATAGGTGGCTGGCTGCCCTGGCTGCTTCTCGCCGTCACCATAGCCTTAGCCGCTCTGGCCTTTGTCCGCGGTTGGCGGCCACCGCTCTGGCAGGTCGTGGTCTTGATCCTGCTGGTTCTAGGGGCTGTGGCTCTGACCCGTTACGCCAACAGTCGCGTGCCCGCCGACAAAAGCATGGGTATGAAGATGGACATGGCTGAATCGGACATGGGTATGAACATCTCCGACATGCAGGCCGCGGTGCCTGTCATTCTGCAGACAGTGGAGCCGGGTACCGTAGCCATGTCGGTGAACTACACCGGCACCGTCAAGCCTTTTCTTGAAGAAACGATCTACCCGAGGGTGGAGGGCTATCTGTTGGAATTGCCTTTGTATCCGGGTGACCGGGTCAGTGCCGGCCAAGTGGTCGGTCGACTCGACGATAAAGAGTTAGGCCTGATCCAAGCGCGAGCTGAAGCCGCCTCTGAAGCCGCCGATTCGCGGACTCATCAAGCCCGAGCCGACTCTGAGGCCGTGAAGGTCGGCGTCGAGGTCGCCAATGCCGAATTGGAAGCCGCTCAGAAGACCGTGGAGAAGACCTCCACGGAGATCTATCGGACCAAGGTCGACCTTGACTATTGGCAGGGAGTTTTGGAGCGAGAGAAGGCACTTTATCAAGCCGAAGCCGTGGCCAAGGAAGAGTTGGATGAAAAAGAGTCCCGGTTCGCCGCCGCCAAAGCGATGCACCACAACACTCAAGTAGAACTAGAAAGGGACCAGGCCCTAGTAAAAGCCAAGAGGGCCGCCGTTGACCGGGCTCGTCGCCAGGTAGGCGCATCCCAAGCAGCCGTGTCCACGAACCGAAGTCAAGAGCGCGTGGCAGCCCTGGACGCCGATGTGAAAACCACGGTCTCCGACTACACCGTGCTGCGCTCGAACATCTCTGGAGTGGTCACGGAACGGATCATCGATCCCGGCGTGTTGGTGCGGCCGGGTATGGGCCTCTTGAAGGTCGCCCAGATGAACCAGGTTCGACTGCAGTTCACGGTGGCCGAAGAAGACTTACGCTATATCCACAAGGGCACCCCGATCTCGGTGACCAGCCAGGCCCTCAAGCGTCCGTTCGAGGCCATGGTTAGTTCCCTCTTTCACGCCGTGGATGCGCGCTCTCGTACCGGGATCGTGGAAGCCGTGGTGGACAACCCCGAAGGGAACCGACTCTTGCCCGGCTCCTACGTGGTGGGGGTTTTCGCCCTGCGCACCGAGCGCGACGTTCTCTGGGTCCCGCGCGGGGCCGTGGGAACCTACTACAAGGACGCCAGCGTCTGGGTGGCGGCCAATCGGGCCGACCAACTGGTGGCGGTCCGGCGAACCGTTCGCACAGGAGCCGAAGACGAAGCGCGTGTGGAGATCACAGACGGTCTTACCGCTGGTGATCAGATCATCGTGGCCGGCCACCAAAATCTGGTTGAGGGAACCCCCATCATCGCTGCCGGCTACGGCGAAGGGATGTACGACAACCTCTTGTTGCCCAAGAAGGCGAATTCCCCACCCGATACCATGCCGAATCACGCCGGGATGCAGGGCGGGCATAAGCCATGAAACTTATCCGCTGGTCGGTAGACAATCCCTTCGCCGTGATCGCGCTCTATCTGGGGCTGTTCATCGCCGCGGCGATGGCCATGAACGGCTACATTCCCACTCGCATGATGCCTTACATCGAAAGCCCCATGATCGGCATCATCACCCAGGCTCCCGGCATGTCGGCCGAAGATGTCGAAACCTATATCTCCAAGCCGATCGAAGAGCGCATGGTCGATATCAGTGGGGTGCGCTTCATTCGTTCATCGTCGACTCAGGGCACCTCCATCGTCAGTCTTGAGTTCGAGTACCGCTACAACATGAAAAAGGCGCTGGCCGATGTCCAGAACCTGATGAGCGCGGCCCAAGCCGATCTTCCCTACGATCCGGCCAACCTCAAGCCGCCCCGAATCTTGCCGATCGACCCACTCAATCTTCCCGTTCTCAAGGTCGCGCTTTCGGCCCCCCAGTGGGATCCAATCAAGCTGCGGGAGTTCGCCGACAACACCCTGGTCACGCGTCTGAAGCGGGCCAATAATGTGGAGTCGGTGTTCGCCTTTGGCGGTTACAAACGTCAAGCTCAGGTGGTTGTCGACCGAGACCGCTTGGCCGCCTACGGATTGTCCATCTTGGACCTGCGCAAGGCCGTAGACGGCGCCAACGTCGACCGTTCCGCCGGTACCCTCACCTGGATGGAAACCGAGATGATCGTGCGCCTAGCAGGCCGGGCAACCAGCGGGGGCGCGCTGAGCGACACCGTGATCGGAAGCTTCCAGGGCGGTCCGGTTTACCTGCGCGACGTAGCCAAGGCCGAGGACACCTACCAAGAGCGACGCAGCTTCTACCGTTTCAACGGACACGAAGCGATCGAGCTCAACATCATCCAGCGCCCCGGCGCTTCTTCCCCAGACACCATCGATTCGGTGCGCGAGGAGATGGCGAAGATCCGCAAGGAATTTCCTAATCTCCAGTTTGAGGAGGCTTACGACAACGCCCACTTCGTCAATATCATCAAGTACAACATGTATGACGAATTGGCCGTCGGGATCGTGCTCACGGGCATCGTGATCTTTCTCTTTTTAGGAGACTGGCGCGGGACGCTGATCGCCTTGATCACGATTCCGTCTAGTCTGGCCGTGGCTGTGCTGCTCTTTGTGCCATCTGGATTGTCGTTGAATTCCTCAACTTTGATCGGTCTACTGTTAGCTATTGGGCGCCTGGTCGACGACTCCATCATTGACATTCATTCGGTGAGTCGCCATTTGGCGTTGGGAAAGTCCGCCAGAGACGCGGCTATCGACGGCTGCACCGAGGTGCGGCGCTCTGTGATCGCGGCCACCATTATGATTTGTCTGGCTATGCTTCCGCTGACCTTCACCGGTGGCCTGACTCAGGTTATGTTCGAAGGAATCGTTTGGCCCTTCCTGTTCTGTCTGTTGGCATCGCTCGGTGTGGCTCTAACGCTGACCCCATTGCTGGCGGCCTACGCCTACCGGGGCTACACCCCGGGCGAAAAGCCGCGCCTGCTGCGTCCCTGGTTTAGGTTCCTCGACGGCAGCGTAGAGGCCTACGGACGCCTGCTCAAGTGGGCGCTCGGCCATCGCGCCTTCGTGATGGCCGTGGCCGGGGTCGCCGTCTACTGCGCTTTTGCCCTCTTTCCCCTGATCGGCTACGAGATGATGCCGCTGGCCGATGTGGGACAAGGATATGCGGTCATGGAAGCTCGCCCCGGCACCTCCTTTGCCCAAACCGCCGAGATGGCCAAACGGTTGGAGAAGATCCTCCTGGAACAGCCCGAGATAAAGAGAGTCTCCCTGCGGGTCGGATCCGAGCCCGGCGGCACTTACTTCAACGGCTATTCGATGGGCGGGGTCAACACCGTCAACGCTATGTTGACCTTCTCGGACAAAGAAGACAGAAGGCGCACCATCTGGGAGGTGGTCGATGCGGTCAACCTTCAGGCGCGGTCGACCATTCCCAACATCCGAAGGCTGGCCATCAAAGAGATGGGGGCAGATGTCATGGCCTCGTCTATGGCGCCCATCGAATTGCTGGTCTACGGGCCCGATCTCGAGCGACTCTCATGGCTTGCCGAGAAAACCGAGAACATCATGGAGCGTGACTACCCCGACATCTATCAACCGGCCACGGCTTGGTCGCTCGATCTTCAGGAACTCAGAGTCGAGGTCGATCAGCGCCGCGCCGCCGAGCTTTCTCTGACCCCCTCTCAAGTTGCCGAGCAAGCCTACTATGCCCTCAATGGCGGCCTGACTCGGGAGTTTTTCAATCCGCCGCAGGTGCGAAAATCGACCATCCTGATCCGCTATGAAGAAGAGCAGCGCAAGGGCCTGGCCGATCTCGAGAACGTCATCATCACGTCACCCGACGGGACCCGCGTACCTTTGAAGACGCTGGCCACCATCTCCGTTCATCGGGCTCCGTCCGTCATCCAGCGCGACGGTTTGCGGCGGGTCAATTCCGTTCTCGGATACTATCGCCAAGGCGGCCCGGGGTCCATGCAGCTGACCATGGATGTGATGATGGACAGCCTCATGCAGTTGCCGTATCCGCCTGGATACGGCTTGGAGCAACGGGGCGACATGACCCAGATGATGGACTCGTTTTCACGACTTCTTTGGGGAATGGTTCTGGCGCTGCTTTTCATCTACTTGTCTTTGGTCATGCAGTTTCACTCGCTGACTCAACCGCTGACCATGATGGCGGCTATCCCCCTGGAAGCCGTCGGCGTGATGGCCGGACTGTATCTCGCCGGTCAGGCCTTTTCCACGGTGTCCATCCTGGGCATCATCGTCCTCAACGGCATGGATGTGACGGCTTCGATCCTGTTGGTGGACCATATTCTCCACTTACGAAAAGAGGGTGTCGAGCGAGACGAAGCCGTAGCGCTTTCCGGCCCCGTTCGTCTACCGCCGATTTTGATGACCGTCATAGTCACGATGGTGGTCATGACCCCAGTCGCGCTTTTTCCCAAAACCGGAATGGACGCCTACTCTCCGCTGGCGGTGGTGGTGCTGGGAGGACTCGGCTTTTCCACCGTACTCACCCTGTTGGCGATTCCGGTTCTCTATACCCTAGTCGATGACTTCGAGCAGTGGCTGTCTCGAATGTCCAAGCGACTCAGAAAAACCTCCAAGTCGACCTCGACCGTTTTGCTGATGCTGCTTCTTCTCGTCCCACTGAGTCAGCCGGCCAGAGCCCAAGCCCAAGCTGAAGCCCAAAGTGGACCGGAAACTCGCACGACCTTGGAATCGCCGCCCCCACTGTCTAGCCAGGGCCTTGGCCCGGCGGGATTCCCAATTTGGGAGGGAGCCTTGAAGCTTGACGACGCCATCCAGATCGCATTGCAGCAAAACTTGCCACTTCGGATCTCGAAAGCTGAGCTTGAAATCTCTCAGGCCGATGTTCTACGGGCCGCCTCTGAAGGTCGGATCAAGGCTTCCGTGGGCGGCTACCTGTTGTGGAGCGACCAGCCCACCATGTGGAGCGTCGCGCCTACAATCACGCCGCCACTGATGGTGGCCGCGCCGGGAGAGCAAGCTGTGATCATGCGAGCCAATCTGATGTATCCGCTCTTCACTGGCGGCCTTTTAGAGGCTCGCTTAGCGGCCGCCAAAGCGAGTGAGCGAGCGGCCATCTCGGACGTTGCGGCCGTTATGCAAGTGATGCTGTTCAAGGTGCGCTCGGCCTACTATGGGGTGATCTTGGCGCAGGATAAAGTAACCCTTGCCGCCTGGAACGTGGCCGAACAAGAAGAAGCGCTGCGTCTGTTCCAAGTTCAGCTAAAGGCGGGACGGATAGCCTCTTACGTGGTCTACCGAAGTCAGGCCGAGGTGGCCAATGCGCAACAGCGATACAATACGTCGAGGACCGCGCTGTCTGAGGCCCGGACCTCTCTCAATGAGACTCTGGCGGTGTCGGTGAAGTCCCAGTTCCTCATTGGCGAAGACTTTCCCAACCTGACCCACGATAGCGATTTCGACACAGACATAGCCACAGCCCTCAGCGATCGGCCCGAACTGATGTCGGCTAAGTATGGTGTGGACGAGGCGCTGCACCGCATCGAGGAAGCCGAAGCAGCCTACAGTCCCCAAGTCTACCTGGGAGCCCAGTATTCAACCGTTTCCAGAAGCCCCCTCAGTGGCAACTCAGGCGGCTATGACGGCGGCTACTCCATCGGTATGTCGGTAGCGATTCCGCTGCTTGACGGTGGCGAACGGAAATCGCGAGTGCTGCGCGGCAAGGCGATGCAGGCCGGACGAGAACTGCGCCTTCGTCAGGCTGAACTTCAAGTCACCGGCCAAGTGGCCGATGCCCGCTCCCGCTGGGAATCCGCGTCGGTCAACTTCGAACTCTCCGATCAAGAAGTCATCAAGGCCAACGAAGATCTGCGGGTGGCACGCCTGCGTCAAAAGGTTGGACGTTCGATCTATCTCGAGACCCTCGACGCCCTTGAGGCGGTGTCCAGAGCACGACTCAACCAAATGCAGACCCACTACGATCTCGCTATCGCGCAGGCCCAGTTGCAGTTGGCAACTGGGCAGACGGGACTGCCAATGACGATTCCCTAGAATGAAGCTGTCCGATCACTCGTAAGCATGACGAGACTTTTTTAGAAACTGGAAAGGAAGATAAATTATGACTCTTTTTGGCAAAACATTTTCAAATCTCTTTGGCATCCAGGCTGAACCTCAGTCTGAAGCGCCAACACCTGACATCAAAGCGGAGCTTGAGCAGGCCTGGAGCCAGGTCCGGTCCCTGGCCGACGAACAGTCGCGATCGGATCTCTCTGAAGCAGATATGACCACTCAAGAGGACCGGTACTCAAAGGAGCACAAGGCTGCTCAGGGAGAGCTTTGGGACGAGATTCTGACCCTTCATCGTGGGTTGGGGACCGAGCTTTCGGAAAAGCCTCTCAAGCGGTTGCGACATGCCGCCCTCGGGCACGCTTTCGCGGCCGAAGAGCCCTCGGATCTCAGCCTCGAGGGGCGGATTGACTACCTAGTCTTGAGTGACCTTTTCAGACGCTGCGCTGAGCGCGCTTGGGATCGGCTGGCACAGCTTATGGAGCGGGGAGCCGAAGGCTGGCCTATCCCACCGGACCTCAGTTACCATCGAACCCCCGAATCGGTCGCGGAGATGGTCGACCGCCGTCAAAAGGCCCTCAGGGACGAGTTCATATCAGCCCTCCCGAAAAAACAAGCCGATCTCGTGGTCGGTGAGGTCGAGGTTTGGGGCCCAAGCTATCCCGGATCGGATTCTTGGCTTTGGCGGCAAACGGCCTTGGTCGCGGTCGGAGCGGCCCTCCAGCTTCAGCTCTTCGTCGCGGCGTTAGAACTGTGGCTGTGGCGTAGCCCAAGCCTGGATATCGCTTTGAACGCCCAAGTTGAAAAGGAACTCGTAGCGGCCAAAGCCTTACTGACTCGAGGGGTCTTGACTCTAGAAGATGCGGAGACTGTAGCCAACCGGTCGAGAGTAGTGTGCAAAGAGATTCTGCCCGCCTTGGTCTGGAAGTATATCGAGCCGCGGTTGAATTGGGATGGTGGGTCCCCCACTTTGGCCACCTTCGCCAAAGAGGTCTCCACCATCGACCCGGTTTGCGGCATGGCGCTCACTTCAGAAAGGATCGCGGCTCGTTCGACCGCCGACGAGAAAACCTACTACTTCTGCAGCGAGAGTTGTCAAAACCGCTTCAAGGCCAGCACAAAGAAGTACCTCGCTGAGATGACGTGAGTTCGAAACGGCCTCCCGTGGCTAAGGCACTCAAGCCGGTTCGGGCCTCAAATCCTACAAAGCTACCCTTTCATCTGCCGAGCGACATTTTGGATGACGCGAAGCGTCGTCTCGGTTTCGCTGTGTTGGGCATTGGATTCGCGATTCTTGTTTCCGCTCTCTGGATGGCCGGCGCGCGGTTGACCGGTAGGGGGTACTGCCCACCCCTCCACTTCGTCGTCTACGGATGCGCGGTGGTCAGCGCCTGGGGTGTCTATCGGTTGACGAAATGGGAAAATCTTCCCTCCACCACGCTCATCAATCTTGGACTTCTGTACGAAGTGTTGGTCGCCTTTTGTGTGGTGCTGATTGAGCGAACAACCCCGTTGAGCCACGGAAAATTGGCGGGACTTTCATGGGTCACCGTATTGATCGTGTTCTTTCCAGTAGTGGTTCCCGCTACTCCTCTCAAGACGTTGGGGGCCGGGAGCGCGGTGATTGTGGCCGCCCTATCGGCCGGTTGGCTGATAACCGGCTCGTTGGACGAATTTCTTATGTGGAACAACGCTGTGGCCGTCGCGCTTTCCATCATTCCGTCGCTTGTCGTTTCCCGTCTCGGCGACCAACTTGGGAAGGCCCGCGAACTGGGCCAGTACGTGCTCGAAGAAAAGCTGGGCCAAGGCAACATGGGGGAAGTTTGGAGAGCCTCCCATCGCGGTCTTTCTCGGCCCGCGGCGATCAAGCTCATTCGATCCGACTTTCGGGGAGATGGGGATGAACACTGGACACGATTTCGTAAAGAGGCCTGGGCGACGGCTCAGCTGACCTCCCCCCATACGGTCACTGTCCATGATTTCGGGGAGTCTGAAGACGGCCGCTTCTATTTCGCCATGGAATTGCTCAACGGCCAAGACTTGAAACTCACGGTGGAAAAGCAGGGCCCCATGGCGCCCGACAAGGCAGTGGCGGCCCTGATGCAGGTCTGCCGTTCCTTAGAGGAAGCTCATGAAAGAGGGCTGGTTCACAGAGACATCAAGCCTTCGAACCTTTTCCTCTGTCAGGTTGGATTGGTTAGAGATTTTGTTAAAGTTCTGGACTTTGGACAGGTCATAGCGGGCGCCAGTTCCAACACGACGGGACCTTCTCAGGTTCACCAGGACAGTGTCTTTGGCACACCAGAGTACATGGCTCCTGAACAGGCCAGAGGAGAGGCCATCGATGGTCGTGCCGATCTTTACGCTTTGGCGGGGGTAGGATACTGGCTGCTGACCGGAGAGCCCGTTTTCCCTCATCGCTCCGCGGCCGATACCTTCAGGGGCCATCTGAGCGAAGACCCGCCCCCTCTATCGCCCCGGATAACGGGCTCCCGTATAAGTTCTCGATTGGAAGCCGTTCTCGCTTCCTGTTTGCAGAAAGACCCCCAACATCGGCCGGCCGACGCCGGCGAGCTTTGGAGACAGCTATCTCAGTGTCCCGAGGCAACCTGGCGTCGGTCGCACCCGTAGAACCATGAAGGAGAGCAAATGAATATTGAAGATTGCCTACATACGCCAAAGATTGAACTTGTCTCGTTCGTCGAAGAACTCGTGACTTTTCGTTCCCGCCGTCATCTTCAACCGTCGGACCGAGTCCGATTTGAGGTGGAGGGAAACCCAGTGAAGGTCAGGATTCGTGAGTCTCGGGCCGAGAGCGGCGGATGCGAACTGTACGTCGCGGAAGTGTTGGAGGGACGCGAGAACCTCTTGGCCCACCTAGGAGATGACCTGCCTCTTTATACAAAGAAGCGCCGGACTGAGCGTGTTCTTCATAAAATGAGGATCATCTCTCAACATTTGCCTGACTTTCAGGCACTTTCCCTAGACTTCTCTCCGCTGGGACTGAAGATACAACTTGAAGGTCTCGTTGAACGGGGCAGCCTTGTGCCCCTACTCATAGACTTCGATTGGCCCGGCCAAGATCCCATAGAAGCCTCCGCCAAAGTGATTTGGTGTGAAGAGGCGTCGGACCATTATCTTGCCGGGCTCGAACTGATCGACGTTCCCGAAGCGACTCGAGAACTCCTAATGGCGTTCTACAACGAGATCGCCTCCGGCGAGGTCGGGGACGTTTCCAAAGCCTTAGCTCATCATCGGTCCCTCGCCGCGGTCGAACCGGCACCTGTGGAGCAAAACTTGCCCCAAAGGGATGTTCTAGGGATTTCTGGGCACATAGATGGCTACGCGGTCGAGGGAGATTGTCTCAAGCTGACAGTGAGCAACGAAAATGGTAGTACGGATTGGAAATTCTCGCAACTGTGCTTTTTGCGAGACCACCGGGCGCTCAGTGGACTCGACTTCGCCGAAGCTTGGGAAGTCTTCGACACTGAAGAGTTGCGGGCGGCCAACCGCCATCGTCGGATACCACTCCTAAAACCCGCGGACCCGATCCGGCATATTCAATTCCTTAGCTGGTCAAAGCTCATCATATTAGAGGTGGTCGCGGAGTTCACCGAGCCTCTCTTAAGAAAAGAAGCATAACCGTGTCTCACGAGCGCTCCACTTTGGCTGTTTTGATCACGACGTTCGCGCTCAGAAAAGAGCACAAAGTCAAAGGAGTGGTCCGCACATTGGCCATCTGAGTTGGTCTGACTTTCTCTACCACAGCTTTGTTACGCTGACCACATTAGGCTATGGGGACTTGGTACCGGTCGCACCGACGGCCCGGTCTTTGACCATCCTCGAGGCGATCGTGGGGGTCTTCTTCACGACCGCTCTCGTCGCCCGCCTTGTCGCTGTGTATCGACCTGACGACACCGTTCAGAAAGAAGAGGTATCTCGTGAAGCAGATTGACATTTCCATCGATGGGCGTGCCGTACGCCATCGGACAGGGACCGCGATCAAGGATATGCTTGGCGAAGCGGACGGCGACCCTATTGCCGCCGTTTTGAACTTCCATTTGGTGAGTCTCGATACTGTCTTGGCTCAGCATGCGTCTCTGACCTTGGTCCATAAGGAAGAGGCGAACGGCCGGGGGGTTTTGCGATGCGGCGCACAGCTTGCCTTTCAATCTTTACTCAAAGCGTATTACCCAGACCTCACGGTTGAAATTGGTCAATCGCTCCTGGGTGGCTACTTCTATCAGATTCGTTCATCCCAGGGGGAGGAGGACCTGAACTTGACATCCATTGCCAGGCACCTGAACGATGAGATGCAAAACCTCATTGTACGGGACGAGCCCTTATTTCGAGAGCACGTATCCTTGGAGCAGGTCCTGAACCTCGTGGATGACCCTACCGGGTCCCGAACCAAACTCTTACGAACCTGGCCCGCGCCACGCGCCTATGTGGTCTCGGTCAACAACTGTTTCGACATACAACATAGCGTGGCCCCTCCGTCGACTCGACATCTCCAAGGGGTAGAGGTGCTACCGTTCTCGCCTGGACTTGTTCTCCGTTTCGGGCCGTGTTGCGACGAGCTACATCCTGGCGATGGCCGACTTCTGCTCGGTTGTTATCAGGAAACAAGCCGGTGGAACGAAATGATAGAGGTCCGAACGGTAGGTGAGCTCAACGCTTCGATTCTGACCGGAAGCATCGAGCAGGTGGTGCGATTGAGCGAGGCATGGCACGAAAAGAAGATCGCGACGATCGCCGACCAGATCTGTGAACAAGAGGACTTACGAGTCGTATGCATAGCCGGCCCCAGCAGTTCGGGCAAGTCCACTTTTCTGAAAAGACTGGCGATTCAGCTTAGGGTGAACGGCAGGCGCACCCTGACCATCAGCCTCGACGACTACTATCGTGGGCGCGGAGTCAAAGAACAGGTCGACCTGGAGTCGCCAGAGGCGTTGGACCTGGAGTTGCTCCGCGACCACTTGGCGCGATTGGTGGAAGGTCAAGTGGTACACCTTCCACAATTTGATTTTGTCAAGCAACGCCCTGTTCCTCACGAATTATGGAAGCCGGTGAGGCTCGAGTCGAATCACATACTGCTGCTCGAAGGCCTTCACGCACTGAACCCGTTGACCACTTCAAGTTTACCCCGGGGGGTTTCGTTTCGGGTCTTCGTGAGCGCGCTCAGTCAGTTGATCATTGATGAGCACAATCGCATCCCAACCTCGAAGGTGAGGCTGCTTCGTCGAATCACCAGGGACAGAAAATTTCGAGGCTCCACAACCGTCGAAATTTTGGAGCAGTGGCCTCGAGTGCGGGAGGCGGAGAGAAGGTATATTTTCCCATTCCAGGAGCAGGTCGACTGCCTGTTCGACTCATCACTCGCTTATGAGGCCGCGGTTCTGAAATCGTTTACCTGGCGGTACCTGATGGAGGTTCCGCGTGAGCATCCAACTCAAGTAGAAGCTTTTGGACTTTTGAAATTCCTAGAACTCTTCGTCCCCATATTTCCCGAAATCGTTCCAAGCAATTCGTTGCTTCGAGAGTTTGTAGGGTAGTCTCGGAGCACGTGGGCGGCTCCGTTCCTGATCTGCTATGTTTGGACCCTCTCCGCCGCGCCGACTGGTTCGCCCGCTTCGCCCTGAGGAAGAGATGCCGGTAAATCAAGTCGCGCCACGCCGATGGAACTGTCGGCCATTCCGTAATACACGTCAAAGCGATCCGGTTCTCCAAGATCGTCTCGGCGGTCAATGCCTGTGGGGAAGACGACATTCCCCACGACGCCCACCCTCTCCTCAGCCGTTTGGGGGGTCAAGACGGGATACCGAGAGCGGTAGAGAATCTGCGAAGGATGTTTGGCGTCTAGCATCATGATTCCGGCGGAATAGACCAGGTGGGGTGCCGCGGCTCCTGAGGACGATACGCCGCTCACTCCATGATAGACGATGAGCCACCCGTGGCGAGTGAGAATGGGGGGTGTGCCGCCGCCAATTTTGAGAGCCTCCCAGTCCGCCACGGGCTTCGCTAATCTCAGATGGGAATTGAACAGCCCAAGATGACGCGGCGCGACTCCCCCCTTGGGCATGGGGCAATACGATAGCCAGATACTCTCGTGATCAGGGTCGACCAGGCGGCATTCCTGGCAAGCTGTCTCTTCGGGAAGAGTGCCCGGGAAAAGGGGACGGTGAAGCATAGCCATTTGCATCTTGCCTGCGTGATTTGGGATCGATACAGGAAAAATGTTTGCGTCTTTGTTGTTGACGTGAGGGAACTCGATACCCCGGTATTTGGCAAACCTTGACAATCCCAATCGGGTCCAATGAATCAGATTGTTGGAGACCGCCGTGGCGATTCGGGGTCCGACCGCGGAAAAGGCAGTATAGGTCATGACGTAACACCCCAAGGGGGTCACGAAAGTCACGCGCGGGTCCTCACAGCCACCGCCACCGGGGTGCAACTCGTAATCGGCCTTCGGCTCCAAAGCGATCCCCAGACGGTCGACCCCGCACGGGTCGCCCCCCGCGTTGAACTTCACGCGGGCGATACCGATGCGCGAATAGTTGCCCGCCGCCACAAGCCGAGGAAACAGGTAGAGTTCTCCATCAGGGCCGCGGGCCGCGCCTGGATTCAGCACCCCCTCGACCTCCCAGGGGTTGTCCTTTTCGGGCTCCATGACCAAGCCCAAGCGCCGCAACTCGAAAGTCATTACGATCCCCCTTCGTTGCTCCAACGCTGGAGAGCCAGTTCTACCTGAGACACGGCCTGGTCGCCAGGAGTTGGGGCATTCTCATCATCTGGCAGAGGAGTAAGGTTGGGAGTTGGCACGGGTGTCCTTTCGGTCAATGGAAACGGTTATGTTAAGAAATATAGTAATGAAATAATACTCTGGGACTCTGCCCTCACCTACATCCCAATAGATTACCCGGGGGCATCCCGCCACCACTTAGTCGGTGGCGGGAAACAACTTCCCGATTCTCCTCTGGGTTATCGCCCTCGCCGTATTGGAAGATCAGTTGTTTCACAAGAAGAAACTGTGTCTCCTCACGCTTTATGATCTGAATCATTGGCCGAATCAACCGGCCACGTCATACTGTAAAAAAAGCCTTTGAGCACTGGACAAATCAAGACTGTGGTTGACGCAACGGTGGCCTCTTGACCCTACACGATGACCCGCACGAGATGGTTCTCAGAGAAGGCGGGATGCTCGACAGGGAAGTCAGCCATACCAAGTATTAGGAGACAACCACCGCGATGACCGAGAATTCCACCAAGAAGCGCACCGAACCCGAATTATCCAACGGTAAGACAAAAGTCGAGCCTTCAGCATCGACCACTGCGGACGCTCCGGGGCCGGTTTACACCTGCCCGATGCACCCGGAGATCCGCGAAAGCCATGCCGGAGACTGCCCGAAATGTGGGATGGCGCTCGAGCTTGCGAGCCCGACGGCCGCCACCCAGGCGGAGTGGACGTGTCCGATGCATCCCGAGATCGTGCGCGACGCTCCCGGCAGCTGCCCGATCTGTGGCATGGCGCTTGAGCCGCGCACCGCGATGGCAGACGAGGAGGACAGCGCCGAACTTGTAGACATGCAGCGCCGCTTCTGGTTCGCGGCGGCGCTCACGTTGCCGCTCTTCTTCCTCTCCATGGGTGACTTGCTGCCGGGTCACCCCGTCTCGGCGTTGATGTCGATGCGCGTGCGCGTGTGGCTTGAACTCGCGCTGGCGACGCCCGTGTGTCTCTGGTCGGCTTGGCCGTTTTATGTGCGCTTTGTTCAGTCGATCAAAAACCGGAGCCTGAACATGTTCACCCTGGTCGGCCTCGGCGTGGGTGTGGCGTACGGCTACAGCCTGGTCGCCGCGGTCTTCCCGAATATCTTTCCCGCGTCGTTTCGCGAGGAAGGTGAAGTCGCCGTCTACTTTGAGGCAGCAGGCGTAATCGTCACTTTGATTCTGCTTGGCCAGGTCTTAGAGCTTCGCGCTCGCAGCCAGACCGGCGCCGCCATCAAAAAGCTTCTGGGGATGGCGGCCACCTCAGCGCGCCGTTTGAATGATGACGGCAGCGAGGAAGATGTACCGCTTGACGTTGTCCAGACAGGCGACCGATTGCGGGTACGTCCGGGCGAGAAGATTCCTGTCGACGGCGTCGTGCTCGAGGGTCAGAGCCACGTCGACGAATCCATGGTCAGCGGTGAACCGACTCCGGTGCGGAAGCAGACAGGCGACCAGATCATCGGCGCGACGATCAACGGAACTGGTGGTCTGGTCATGCGCGCCGAGAAGGTGGGTAGCGAGACGCTTCTCTCTCGTATTGTGGCCATGGTTTCCGAGGCGCAGCGAAGCCGCGCCCCGATTCAGAAACTCGCCGACTCTGTGGCGGGCTACTTTGTGCCGATCGTTATCCTGAGCGCTTTGGCGACGTTCGTGACCTGGGCGCTGGTTGGCCCAGAACCGAGAATGGCCCACGCGCTCATCAACGCCGTGGCCGTGCTGATCATCGCTTGTCCGTGTGCGCTTGGGCTGGCGACTCCCATGTCGATTATGGTAGCGACCGGCAAAGGTGCGAGCGTTGGACTTCTCTTTAAGAACGCCGAGGCGATCGAAGTCTTGCGCAAAGTCGACACATTGGTGGTGGACAAGACGGGAACGCTCACCGAAGGCAAGCCCAAACTGGTCAGCGTCGCTCCCGAGGATGGCATCGACGAAGCCACGCTGCTCAGGCTGGCAGCCAGCCTCGAGCGTGGCAGCGAGCACCCGCTGGCGGCGGCCATCGTCAAGGGCGCCGAGGCGCGCGACATCGATCTCGGAGAGGCCGAGGACTTCAACTCCGTCACAGGCAAAGGCGTGAAGGGTCGTGTCGATGGCCGAGACGTGGCACTCGGCAACAGCGCCTTGATGGAAAGCCTGGACGTCGACGCGGCGCACCTTGCCAAGCGGGCCGAAGAGCTTCGCGCCGAGGGCCAGACGGTGATGTTCGTCGCCGTCGACGGCAAACCCGCAGGTCTGCTCGGCGTGGCCGACCCTATCAAGGAAAGCACGGCCGAAGCCATTCGCACCCTTCACGACGAAGGGATCCGCATCGTCATGATGACCGGCGACAGCGAGACGACGGCGTTGGCGGTCGCCAAAAAGCTCGGGATCGACGATGTCATAGCTGGGGTCTTGCCCGATCAGAAGGCCGCCAAGATCAAGGAACTCCAGGCGGAGGGGTGCATCGTCGCTATGGCCGGCGACGGCATCAACGACGCGCCGGCGCTTGCTCAGGCCCAGGTTGGGATCGCCATGGGAACCGGCACCGACGTCGCGA
This sequence comes from Candidatus Xenobia bacterium, assembly GCA_037968995.1. GTDB lineage: Bacteria > Vulcanimicrobiota > Xenobia > Xenobiales > JADMJV01 > JAEXNA01. The sequence continues at coordinate 1,266 of JBBKWP010000243.1, read as the reverse complement.
TGGAGAGCGCCAGTGTCACCCTGGTCAAGGGAGACCTGCGCGGGATTGCCCGCGCGCGTCGATTATCGCGCAAGACAATGGCCAACATCAAACAAAATTTGTTCTTCGCGTTTGCCTACAACGCCGCCGGGGTGCCCATCGCGGCGGGCGTCTTGTACCCGTTCTTCGGGCTCTTACTGAGCCCGGTCATCGCCGCCGCAGCCATGAGCTTCAGCTCGGTGTCGGTCATCGCCAACGCGCTGCGCCTGCGTGGAGCGAAGATATGAGCGACTCTAGCTATCCTGAGGAGACAAACTAATGCAGGTCGGAATGTGGGGTGTCGCTGTCATCGTCATTGTCATCGCCTCCTGGCTTTTGTATCGCTACCTGGCGCCCCAGAGCTGGAAGGAGTGGACGCGCGCCGGTGTGGTCCAGGCCTTCATCATCGCTTTCTATGCTGAAATGTATGGGTTCCCGCTGACCATCTACTTCCTCGCTCGATTCTTCGGGCTCGATCTCAAGTGGGGAGACGGAGGCAACCTCTGGGCCCAACTCTTCGGCACCGAGGTCGCGCACATCGTGGCCATGGTGCTGGGCTATACCATTGTATTCAGCGGCGCCACCCTCGTCGCCGACGGCTGGCGGCGGATCCACAAAGCCAGCCGAGGGGAAACGCTCATGACCGACGGCGTCTATGCGCGCGTGCGCCATCCACAGTACACGGGCCTGTTTATCATCATCTTCGGAGAAGGCGTTGTGCACTGGCCGACGGTTGTTTCCGTCGCCGCGTTCCCGATCATCATCCTCGCCTACACGTTTCTGGCCCGACATGAGGAGAAGCAAATGCTCGACAAGTTCGGCGACGAATACCGCGAATACCAGCGGCACGTCCCCATGTTCATTCCCCGCTTTGACGGCGGCCCATCTAAAGGAGATGCGAAATGACCGACCAGACTATCCTCACCATGGCCAGCGGCATCATCTTTCTGCTCGTCTTTGTCCTTGTGGGCTGGAACCTCAGGCGCAAGGACGGGCGAGCGGACGGCCGCGAAAAGACTAGGTAAAGTTCCTATGGAAACGCAAAATGCCATCCACCCATCAGACGATCTGAGAAACAGTGTCCCCGAATTGTGGGTTGCCATCTTTTCTTTCCTGCTTCACTTCGTTTGGGAGTCTATCCAGGTGCCGACCTACACTGGCATGGCTGAAATGCAGCATTGGGATGGGACCAAATTGTGCACGTCAGCTACTTTCGGTGACGTAGGCTTCGCGCTCACGGCCTTCTGG
>JBBKWP010000242.1:0-6388 GCA_037968995.1 Candidatus Xenobia bacterium | reverse complement strand
TCCGAGCCTAAGCCCTCGCGCGAACCAACTTCTCGAATCTGGCTACGAGTGTTCGCCGGTCCTGCCGGAAAGTCTAGCTTTGCTGGAAACCCCTTCAGAAAAGGCTGTCTCAAATCTTCCAATGAGAGACAAAGGGTGAAAGGCAACCGCTGAGAATCCGATGTGAGAGGTCTATCCCGTCATGCGGTCAAGCTCGTCAGTGAATCTCTATGTTCAAATCCAAACGGCCTGTCAATTGATTATGGCGGTTGCCCTACTCGTTGCTGGGGCTTACTGGTTTCGTGATGTGATGATGCCGTTCGCGCTGGCGGCGTTTTTGGCTCTCAACTTGAGCACTCTCATCGACCTCCAGACCGAAAAGCTCAAACTGCCCCGTCCGCTGGCGGTTTGGGTGACGCTTTCGCTGGGAATTCTCTTGGTGTTTCTGCTCTCCCTGATCATCTCTGGTTCGGTAGGGGATCTGGCCAACAAGTCGGGACAGTATTTGCAAGGTTTCACTGAGATGTGGAGCTCGATCTCCGAGTCTTTGGTCCGTATTCCTGGGTGGGAAAGTTTGCGCGAACACACAGGGATCGACCAAGCTCAAGTGACCCAAAGGGTGACCGCGAGCGTGACCTCCGGGTTGGGGACGGCTATAACGAATTTGACCGGCAGCGTGCTGAATCTGCTGTCCCAGTCCCTCGTTGTCGCGCTGTTTTTGGGATTTATGGTAGCAGGAGGCCACTCGCGGAAAGGTCCGGCCCCCGGGGTGTGGGGCGAAATCGAAGTCCGCATCAAGCAGTATGTGGGTGTGCAAACGGCCTTGTCAGCACTCACGGGAGGTTTGGTTGCGCTCACCTTAGCGATGCTGGGGGTTGACTTGGCAATCGTCTTTGGAGTTTTGGCCTTCGTGCTCAATTTTATACCGAATTTCGGCTCCTTGATCAGCACGGTTTTGCCGCTCCCCATCATATTGTTCTCTCCTGGTATGACCACCAGCCAACGGGTTCTCGCCGTTGTTATTCCGAGTGTCATTCAATTTGTCATCGGAAACATCCTCAATCCAAAAGTTATGGCAAAATCCCTGGATCTGCACCCGGTCGTCATCCTTTTCACCTTGATGGTTGGAAGCGCGATCTGGGGTGTAGTGGGTATGTTCCTGGCGACCCCGATCACCGCTGTGATAAAAATATTTTGTGAAAAGTTCGAATCGACTCGACCAGTAGCCCTGTTACTGGGCGGAAAACCGTCGGCTCTGCTGGCTCAGTTAGAGATATAAAGTAAAGGATAGGGGAGCCGGGGACGCCGTCAATCTGATACTGAGTTAACGACGTTCTCGGACAAGCCTAGGTGCTGCGCCAGGAAGGTCAGTGCTAAGGCAGTCTTGCCGACCTTCTGTGAGAACGAGGCTCCCTGGCCGTGGCCTGCGTTGCTCTGAGTGATGACCACGATAGGATTGCCTGAGCCGCTGGCTTCTTGGAGGGCGGCGGCGAATTTGCGAGACTGCCATGGCGCCACACGAAGATCGTTCTCTCCGGTCTGCAGCAGGATAGGGGGATAGCTCTCGCCTTTTTTCACGTGCTGCAGGGGAGAGTAGTCGTAAATAGCCTGGAACTCGGTGGCGTCTTTTGAGGTTCCGTACTCGGAAATGTTGTACTGGCCGTTAGGGAATCCCTCGTGTCCGAGGGAGTCATAGATCCCTACAAGACCCACCACGGCACCGTACATTTCGGGGTGTTGAACAACGGAAGCGCCCACCAAGAGGCCGCCGTTGCTTCCGCCCATAATTCCCAGTTTTTCGGGATTTGTCCAGCCTGCCTCTTGCAGAAGTTGGGCCGCGGCGTAGAAATCGTCGAAAACGTTTTGCTTCTGGGTCTTCATACCCGCCTGGTGCCAGGGTTCTCCGAATTCCCCGCCGCCGCGCAAATTAGCCACGGCGTAGACTCCTCCGCGTTCAAGCCATGCTAGAGTCGAGCCCAAGAATTTGGGCTGCTGTATCACGGCGAATCCTCCGTAGCCGTAAAGGATGGTAGGGCGTTCTCCGTTCGGGGTGACGGATTTGTGGTGGAGAATGGACACGGGAATACGGGTCCCGTCCTGACTGACGGCTTCGCTGCTTTTGACCACAATGTCGGTGTAGTCGGCGGGAGGGGGGACTTCAAATACGGTGTTCAAAGCGCCGGTTTGGGCGTTGTAGCTGACCCAGCGCTCGGGGATGGTCCAGCCCCGATAGGTGATTAAGGCGTCCGTGGAACTGCTCGAAGAGGCCACGCTTCCCAGTCCGATGCCATCACCTGGCAGCGGAACCACGCGAACGATTTTTCCATCTAGGCTCCAATGTTCGAGACGTTGCTCGTCGCCCCACACACGGGAGACCAAAACACCTCCAGCAATGGGAAAGACGTCATTAACGGCCCATTGGCTCTGGGGGATGAGAACCTTGGTTGTCCCATCAGGTCGAACAGTGATGACCTCTCCTCGGGGAGCATTCTGGTAGCGAACCAAAAGGAGGCTGTCACCGCTCGGGTCACTGATCCAACGGCCGCCTCCTCGAATGTCGGCCGATTCGTCCACGGTCATTTTCCAGTCACTGGCTTGCCGAAAAGCCACCCGGTAGGGAGCCCCATCTCCAAAATGCACCATCGCGGCGACCTGGCTTCCATCTTTTGAGGAATGCATCTCCCATTCGGCGACAGACGATAGACCCTGGCCGTAGGCGGGGGTGTCCTTGGCGAACGGCTGTCCGAAGGTGTGATGGAAAAGGCTGGCGTCAAAAAGCTTGTCCTTGGGGAGGCGAACGTAAGTTACGCCTTTTTCGTCGGCATCCCAAGCCAGCGCCGGTGGTGTAGTACCTCCCGCGGCTTGCGGAAGAACGTCGCTTAGCCGTTTCCCCGTGGCTGTTTCCACGAAAAAGATGGTTGTCAGTTCGCTCCCTCCAACCGCCGTGCCGTAGGCCACATACCGACCACTGGGGGAGGGCCAAAAATCGGTGATCGCTGAAGGATGTTTGTCCTTGTTAGTGTCGACCAGAACTTTTTCTTCTCCACGGGGCCACTTTTGCCCCACCAGCACGGGTTGGGGAAGCGGGGGCGAGTCTCGCATGTATAGCAAGGTTCCCCCGGCAAGATGGGGCGACGTTCGGGTCGGTGCCGTCAAGGAGAGTTCCGTGATGCGGCGGGCGAGGGCTTCGCGCCCTTGGTAGGCGCTCAACTGAGTCTCCGCGTACGCGTTCTGTTCCTCGATCCAATTCTTTACCTTGGGATCATCGGCTCTTTCCAGCCATCGATAAGGGTCGTCGACTCGAGTGCTGTGGTATGTGGTACTGTCCGAGGAGCGTTCCGTCGAGGGCGGTTGCTGAGCCGCAGCCGATGTCAGTAGATAAGCGCCTGCTAGGAGAGTCATGACGAGCGTTTTTTTCATTTTGTAGAGGGTCCTTCGGAATCGATTTGAGGCTGAGCGTCAAATCCGAATCAAAGTGGAGCCGGCCGGCCTCACTTTGGGTCGGAGAGTGCTGCTCGGCTGCCTTGGGTATGAATCTCCTCGGCTTGACGAAGCAGGTCGAGGATCGGCTCGACTTCACTGCGCAGAGGAACCGGCAAGTAGTATTGAGGGTCTGTTTCGTGCCAGGCGCGCCCGATCTGACTGACGGCCGCCAACTCGTTGAGGGGATAGATTACCCCGCGTTCGGCGGCCGCTCTCAAATTGCGGGCGGCGTCATAGAGGGTTTTGGTCTGTTCTCGCACGGCGAGATCGTTACCGTCGGAGCGCAACGGAGCGTTCCTGACGTTGTCCCATACAGTTGCGGTTCGCGTCGCCAAGGCTTTGGTGACGGACTGGACCTCGTCGAAGGTGTAGGCCTTGGTCGGTTCGGTATTCGGGGCCAGCCACGGCTGCTGAGTAGTGGCCGCAGGAGGGTTCGCAACCGTTGGGGGGTTGGAGGAGGTCGCTTGAGGCCGGGCGTTGGACCCTGCCGGCCTAAGGTCTGCCGGTAGCGTCTGGCCGGTGGCGCGGGACCAGCGCGTTAGAAGATCGTTTTGAGCGGCTAAGAGCGAGGCTTGAGTGACCTGCTCTAGTTTGTAGACAGTTCTGATGGGCAATCCCTGGTCCGAGAGTTGGACGAGCCCCACAGTGATGCCCTTCCCAGGAGAGAACCCGAGCGTTTTTGTTAAGACGGCCGCCTCCGAGGGTCGGTCGTAGTGCATCGTGCCCATCTGCAATTCCGTGAAGTTGTAGGTGCCGCGGAGGCCGTTGAGATGCTCCACGACGCGCTGTTCTTGAGGATCGATTCGGTCGCCCGACGGGCCCGCGATCAACAAAAGCATCTGTTGATATGGGACAGGAGCCTGCGCGATTGCCTGCACATTGAGGGCCACAAAGGTGAGCGCACACAGCAAGCCCACAAAGATCCGTTTTCCAAAGTTTTGAGGTTCTGCCATCACCAAATTCTCCATAGGTCTCAGTCTTTAACCCCGAATGGGTGTAAACCTTGGAACCGGGTCGTCCGGCCTAGGTTGTGCGGTCGGAGCGATCGGAGTAAAGCGCGGAACCGGTCTGCGAATCGGCGGAGCGACCCTAGAGGGGGGATAGCTTGGCGCGGGCGGCCGATAGGTGGGGGGTAACGTTGGCGGAATCTGGTAGCGGGGAGCCGAGATTCGGGGAAGTAGGGAGGGATCGAAATAGGGACCTGGTTTTGGCAAGGTCGGGAGCGCCACAAGTTCTAAAGTCAGATCACGGCGTTCATTGGGCGACAAGTCTACAGAGAGACGCTTCGGGAGATAGCCAATGGATTCCACAAGCAGTTCGTGGGGACCGGGTTGGAGTCTGACCTGGTTTTGTAACACGGTCAGTTTGGTCTTTTTCGGAAGTTCGTGGACGGTCAACTTGTGGCTTGAGTCGTTAACGATAGAAAGGGAAAGCGTCGCTCGTGGAGGTGTCGCACGGAGGGTCGTCATGCCCCTTGGCTCAGTGACGTCGACTACCGTGTCGGGCCAATTAGGCTCTTGAAGGCTCAATCGGGTGCTCTTATCCGAGACGCTAAACACCCCTGGAAAATCTCCGACCGGCGCGAGATTAGGACCCTGCTCGACTGACACGGTGGCTGACGTCGGCCGGACCACCAAGATGGGCTGGTATTCGTAGACCCTTCGAGCGGACGGGTCGTAAGAATACCAGCCGGCGATGGCTAAAATGATAGCGCCCATCATGGGCGGAGTGAAACGGCTCAGGCGATTCAGGGTTTTGACGCCGAACCCATTTCTGCGGCGTTAGCAATAATGGACCGAATCAACTGCGTGCTGCGCTCTAGGTCCGCGATCTCGACACGTTCGCTTCGGGTGTGGGGGTTGTCTTCTCCTGCGCCCAGACTGATAGCGTTCATACCGTGCTGGCGCAGTGCGATGGCGTCGGTCCCGGCCCATTCGATGCGGCGGAACTCCGGTTCGAAACCGAGGTCTTGCATAGCATCGGTGGCTAGTCCGAAAATCTTCTTCTCATTTTCGGTCAGACGGAGATGGTCCGGCGGGATGACGGGTGCATGCTTGGCGGCGAGTTTCGCGGCATCCACGCCTTCATGGGTGAAGTGCTCAGGACCGATGGGGGTTGGCCCGTTGATAAGAAAGTGACGTCCTTGAGTATAGAGTTGATTGGCCTCGAAGACATCAACCGCGAAACCGAAATCAGCGGTCAAAAGCTTGGGATCCAAGGCTTGGGCGCCCAAAAGCCCGCCTTCTTCAGCGACAGTGAAAAGCAGTTGGAGGTCACCGTGGGGGAGATTGTGCTCTCTGATTTCGCGTACGGCTTCCAAAATCTCTGCGACTCCGGCTCGATTATCACCACCTAGTGCGGTGGTTCCATCGCTAACAATGTAGCCATCTTTGATCTGCGGCTTGACTCCCACGGCTAAGGGGACCGTGTCCATGTGCGCTGCGAAGAGGAGGGACGGTGCACCCTCGACATTGCCGGGAATGTTGACGATCAAGTTCCCGGCAGTTCCACGAATTTTCTGACCGGCGTCGTCTTCGAAAGCCTCAAGGCCCATCTCGGCAAGTTCACTCTTAATCTTATCGGCGATTTTGCGCTCATCCTTGGTGGGACCTGGCACCTGCACGAGTTCTAAAAAGTCATTCAGTAGGCGATCGCGATTGATGGCCGGCTCTAGTCTGTCGGAGGGAATCGATCGAGCCGAGTCGTTCAAGGGCGGCTCATCTCCACCGTGTTGGTGGTGATGGGTGACGGTCTTGGGAGCGATGGTGGGGTTTTGGATTCGTGGCGCGCCGATTTTCATAACCCTATTATCGCACTTCAAGATCCGCAGCTTGTTACAGAATGATTACCGATGAGTCGCCTGACAAAAGAAAAGAGGCCCCATTTCTGGAGCCTCTTTTCTGCGAGAGTGTGGAGAGTCGTATAC
>JBBKWP010000241.1:0-14262 GCA_037968995.1 Candidatus Xenobia bacterium | reverse complement strand
GCTTTTGGCACGCGAAGCCACTGCCGACTGCGGAGAGAGCGGCGCCATAATGGTCATTCCTGGAGCCATGATGTCGGGTTTGCTCACGCCGTCTGGAGTCGGACCACGACTAGAGAAAGAGGTGGGCACGTCGTCGGAAGGGTCGGCCGTGTTCTTGTCATCGATGGCGCCAACTGTGATGGCGTTCAAGCTATTTCCGGGGCTGCCAACAGTGTTCTGCGCGGGTCCTTCGTTACCGGCGGCGACCACTACGGTGATGCCCGCCTCTTTGGCCGCCTTGATGGCCATGTTGATGGGATCGCTCTCGCCATTCTTGGAGGCAGGCCCACCCAAGGACATATTGATGACTTTGATGTTGAGGTCTTCTTTCAATTGTACAGCGGTCTGAATGGCCTTCACAATTCCGGAGGTAGAACCGCTGCCGCTTCCGGAGAGAACTTTCATGGAGATGATGTTGGCCTGCGAAGCCGGGCCGGCGAAACGAGGGTCGATGGAACCACTTCCGGCGGCGTCCCCTGCAACGTGGGTCCCGTGTCCGTTGTCGTCATACGGAATGGCTTCACCGTTGATAAAATCGATCTGTCCCAAAAGGCGATCACCGAAGTCCGGGTGCGGATTGACGCCGGAGTCGAGAACGGCGATGGTGACTCCCCCGCCTCTGGCGGCCTTTTCAATGTTGGAATCGAATCGAGGACCGTCCATTTCTTTCCGGGGGACAAAGTTGCTCTTGCCCTGGAGGGGATTTCCCGAAGGTGCGCTGTCGGCTTTGTTGTCGCCTTTTTTGGCCAGAGCGAGAGCGGACTGGGCGACCTGGTTGAGGTCGGCCTGTACATCATTGGGAAGATATTGTTGCACGGAGTCCTTGAAAATTCGGAACCCCTTTTTCTCCATATCCTTCACTTGCTGAGGAGAAAGTTCAGCGAGGTAGCCGCCGAGAATATCGAGATTCTCCCGCTTGGTCACTCCGAAGGAGTCCAGAGTGGGAGTCGCCAGTCCGCCGGACTTAAAGAGCGAGGTGTCCTCAGGCGGCATGATGATATAGCCATTGCCTTGTCCACCAACTTCAGGTCGGGGAAATACGCGGGGCTTGAGCTGTTGAGCGTTTTGATTGATATTCACGGGGTAGGGTCCTCCAGGTCGATTCGGTTAACATGTACAGAATAGATCACGACCCTGAAAAACATGTGAAAAATTTCGAATCTGCAAAAAAAAAATCGCTTCGTTCCACTAAGGAGCGTCAAGAATTCCGTCTTTGTCGGGTTCGATTCCCGCTTCAGGTAAGGGAGCGGTCTCGGACGACCTAGGGCCGCCAGGTTGCGCGGCCCCATCTGGGAAAACCGCGCTGGGAAGGTCGAAAATGGGGTCGAGACGCAGGTCCGGGGGTAGCAATGCTTGAGTGTCTAACTGCCCGGTTGCCTTGAGTAGATTTCCGATCGCGGTTTGCACATCGAATCGGGATTGCAGCTCTTGTGAGCGCGCCTGGACTAGGAGGCGTTGGGCCTCGCTCACTTCCAGGGAATTACCGACTCCCACTCGATAGCGTTCGGAGGCCAAGTAAAAGTTTTCCTCGGCTGCCCGCAAGCCCTCCGCCGCCGCCTCGTTGCTCCCGACCGCTTCACGGAAAGTATAGAGAGCTTCCGTGGCATTCTGCACCACCAGGAGTTCTGTGGATTCCAAAACGGCTCGAGAGCCTTCTAATTCGGCCTTGGCTTGGCCCACCGCCGAAGAAAGAGCGGGCTCATTGATAAGTGGCACAGACAGCGTGAGTCCCACGTTGTAACCGGTGTTGACCGGTGGAAACACACTGTCGCTCCAATTGTAGCCTGCGTTGGCTGAGATACTGGGGTAGTATTCGGCCTTGGCGGCACCCACGCGGGCTTCAGCCTGCGCAACTCGGAGACCGGCGATGATGAGTTCAGGTCGAGCGTGACGGGCCAAACTTCTGACGGTATCAACATTCCAATCTGGTCGTTCGAGAGAAAAATTCTGAGGGAGGTCTCGGGAAAGTTCATGGTCTCCCAAGGCCGATGCAAGGGCGGCCAGTGCTCTAGCGTATCGGCCCTGAGCCTGAACCAAGCCAAATTTGGCGTTCGCTAGATCGGCTTCCGCTCGAACGACCTCGATCTTAGCGCGGGAGCCTGCCTCTACAAACCCGCGAGCTTGATCCAGGAGAAATTGTGCGTTGCGAACGTTCTCTAAGCCGACTTCGATCGCTTGAGCCTCCCGTAGTAGATTGAAGTATGACTGCACCACGTTGTTGATCACAGTCTGACGGATGTCGAGATAGGCGATGCGGGTCGCCGCCAACTGCAGTTCGCTAATTTTTACCCTGAAATGAGTGCGCCCGAAATCCAGCAACTGCTGACTCAGATTGATGCCCAATCCGAAGCTGCGCTGGATCCCGGTGCGTACGACGTTGACTCCTCCGGGCTGTCCGGTAAATCCACTTTGGCCGGCGGAACCGTTGAAACTGAAGCTGGGATATCTCGATGCCGTGGAAGCAGTCACGCCGAACTCTTGGGACTCGATATCCGCGAGAGCCTTCTGAAGGTCGGGGTGCTGAGTCAAGGCTCGTCGAAGGGCATTCTCTAAAGTAAGGAGACCGTCGGGAACTGGAAGATCTTGAATGGTACCGTCTGGAATGTCGTTTTTGGGGTTCTGAAGGGCTTCAATGACGGCTTCAACCTTTTGGGCCGGAAACGCCGACGTCGGAGTTTCGCCATGAACTCCGCCTTCTTGAGCCGAGGCTCTTGAAACCATGGGCGTGAAGAGAAGGCAAAGCCCGAAACTTAGCAATTTCAACTTCTGTAACGGACTTTTCACATGGGCATGGTCGACACACTCGCGGCCCCCTCCTTTTGTAGAGGAAATGTCACGTTTCACGAGAGGCACACGAAACTTCTGACAAGGTCTTGGGTTCCCGGACGGGAAAAGCTTCGTTATGATCATTTTTGGATTCGGTCATCAAAAAAATCAGTTACTCGGACACATCCCCAGCATGGACTGTCCCCGATGTAATAACACATCCCAGTGGCCGATATTCAAGGTTCGAACCTACTTGAGCCTGTTCTTCATCCCCCTGATCCCGTATAAATCGCAGTATCTTTTGGCCTGCCCCGTGTGTCGAGAGACGCGTGAAATCACCGAGGCGGAAAAGGACCAGTTTTTAGGGCGATGAAAACTCCGATAGGTTCAGAAAGCCTTTGTCCATGACTTCACGATCTATAGAACTCCACAAGAAGGCCGCCAGATTAGCCAAGTGGTTGGCTGCACACGACGTCGCGTGGACGCTGTTAGACCCCATTTCCAGAGTCTTTCGACTATTGAGGGCTCAACGCCAAGAGGTCGTCAGCGAAAGACTCCTCCTCCGGTGGGGGTGTGACAAACTCATAGACTCGCGCAAAGTTCTTCATGGTCCGTTTCGTGAATTGGAATTTCCGCGCGTGGAAGCTTCTCAATTGGCCCCGATCTATCCGAAGATTCTCGGCTGCTACGAGCGTGAACTGCACCCAATTATCGAGTCCATTCGGCACAAAAATTACCATCGGATTCTGGATATCGGCTGCGCGGAAGGCTACTATGTAGCTGGTTTCGCTCAACTTTTCCCCGAAAGTATTGTGCACGCTTACGATATCGATCCGACTGCTTTAGCACTCTGTCAACGGATGATCGAGATCAACGGGTTGACCGAGCGCGTTCGACTGTCTTCGTCATGCACCCAAGACGACCTCGCCTCGTTTGAGTTCCAAGACCCATCTCTCATCCTCTGCGATTGTGAAGGCTATGAAGCCAATCTTTTCACCGAAGAAACCGTGAAGAATCTCAAGACGTGCGACCTCATCGTCGAAGTCCACGATTTCCTGGACATCAACATTTCCGATCAGATCAAGAAGCTTTTCGAGCCAACCCACGTGGTGACACGGGTCGGAACCTTGGATGACCTCCAGAAAGCTCACCACTACCGATACTCAGAAACAGACCATTTCCCCCTCGAAGTCAAAAAATGTCTTTTCTCGGAAAATCGCGGACAGTACATGGAGTGGCTTTTCATCCAACCGAAGCCGGATTAGGGCCTGTGGATGCGTAACCGTCCAAGAAATTTGGACCTCAAGTCACTTCACATTCGTCCGAGACTACTTCAGAGCTTCTAGAATTTTGACAAGCAGACGTTGGAACATCGGCCCCGTCTTCTGGGCCGTGGCCAACACCTCTTGCTCAGTGGCGTGATGGCCGGCATCAGGAATGGCGATGTCACTGACAACCGCGATGCCCGCAACCCTCATATCGCGGTGTCGAGCAACGATCACTTCGGGAACGGTGGACATACCAATACTGTCCGCCCCGAGTTTCATCAGCATCCTTAGTTCCGACTTTGTAAAGAAAACGGGACCGTTGATGGCGCAATAGACACCTTCGTGAAGTGGAATCTGCTCCTCTAAGGCGACCCTCTTGATCAATTCAAGATATTCTGGGTCGTAGGCGTCGAACATGACCGGGAAACGCGGTCCTACCGCGGAGTCGTTGGGGCCGACCAGGGGATTGGTTCCGGTGAAATTGATGTGATCGCGGATCAGCATCAGGTCTCCGGCTTTGTGATTGTAGTTGAGACCTCCGGTCGCAGCGGTCACGATCAGGGTTTCCACTCCCAGTTCGTGAAAAACGGCCACAGGAATAGTGCACTCGGCCTGGCTGTAGCCTTCGTAGGTGTGAAATCGTCCCTGCATTAAGACAACCTGATGGCCGCCGAGTTCCCCGAAGACCAAGTTTCCCTTGTGTCCAGGGGCGGTCGAAATGGGAAATCCAGGGATGTCCGCATACGAAATCACTTCGGCATCGGTAGCAACATCTGCCAGGGCGCCCAATCCAGACCCCAAAATGATCGCCACTTTCGGCTTATGATGCACCTCTTGTTGAATGTAGCCGGCGGCCTCGGAGATGCGTTTCGCGATATCTTTCATAGCAAAAAAATGATTCCTTACGTGGTGACTCTGGACAAAGACTTGCGTCCAAGGGCGCGTTTTTGTATTCTAGGGCGTCGAGTTCCTGCCCTGAGCTTCAAGCCATGGGTGTCTCGATTAACGAAAGTGAGGAATCATCGTGGCCAAAGGTTCAGCTAAAAAACCGAAAGAATCGAAATGCCGCGGCTCCAGCGCCCCTCTTGAAGGTCGCGACTGGGTACGCATAGGCGGATACACATGGCTTCGTGAGATCGCCGAAAAACAAGGAAAGTTCATCGCCCGGGAATACCGCGAAAAAAGCGGAGCCGAATTTGAACAAGAGAGAGCTCAACGGATCGATGAGGCTGAAAAAGCTATCTTCACCGTTCGCGATGAGCCCAAAACGGACGATATCCCCGAAGCTGACATTCCGCTAGACGAGGAAGACGCCACCTACGCGGGTGCGACTGCGACTGAGTAGTTTCGCGCTTCCCAATGTGGGACGTGAGACCACGTCCCACCGTTCTTTTTTATCAGACGAGCCTCCCGTATGTGGAGGCTCGTTGCTTGTCTGGAAGGTTTTTCTTTTTGGGTGAGGCAGTCTCATCGTATGAGGTGAATGGCCTCCCCGCGACGGAACTACATCATATGACCATCACCCTGGAGCATCCTGACGACGAACGTTTTCACATCGAGAATGTGGAACCGCTGATCGTTTCTGTCGAACAGCGTGGTGACAAACTGGAGTTCAGCTTTCGCTGCCCGGTCACCGGGTTCGAGTCCGCGGTCAAGGTACGGCCGGGATACCACGCGCCCTTAGAATCCAGCGAAACGCAATCATCACGACTCTTCGGACTTCTAGAGAACGCTTTAAGGCCGAGCACCGAGACGACAAAGATTTCGGCCGACGCCGGAGCGGCCTGGACAGTGCCGGAGATCGAAGAGGCGGCCTGCGACGCCTTCGAATCTGTCAGCGGCGACTTCCTATGGGATGGAATGCGCTGGACTCACTGGGAGGCCGAAGACAAGGTCGTCGACTTCTTGGAGTACTCCGACGCCCTAGAGGATCTGACGGCGCCTCAACGCTCCGTTCTGCAAAAAGTCTTGGCCGCGGTGGCTCAGGCGGACGGTAAGGTCGAGAGTTCCGAGGAGCAACTGCTACAAACCCTCCTCAATCTCGAGAATGCTGCCTCAGGCGATGGAGAACTTCCCACCCACCAAGAACTGCTATCTATCAACACAAAAACTATGGCCTGTGCCGTCGTGGCCTTCGGCTACGCCATCGCCTGCGTGGACGGGCATCTTTCGTCCAAAGAGGACCGCGTTCTGGACCTCGTCTGCTCTCGGTTCGGTCTCGGCACCCTCAAGCAGTGGGAACTCAAGCGGATCGCCCAGGCTTTTTGTGTGGACGAGGTTTTCGGAAAAGCCTACCAATCCGGCGCCCCAACGCCGCAAAATCGCGTGGAAGTGTACCGATTTGCCAAAGGCTTGGCGATACCCCAATCTGAGACGCGTCAGATCGAATGGCGCTTCTTGAAGCGAAGCGGGTTGGCCTAAACGGGTAAAACAGCCTTCGGTAAAGGAAAATTCCAGTGAAGAGGCCCGCCTTTTAAACCTCGTCGTCCGCGACCCTCAACTCCACCAGCAGTTCCTCACCCTGATAAAGGTATAGAGTTGCACCGAGAACTCTGTACCGGTCGACGCGCTCAAGAGAGGACATAAAGGCGCCCTCTAACTCGAGTTCAGGACATGCCATTCTTGTAGATACTAACTGGGACAACTTCAGCCGTTGGTCTCCTATGTCAACGCACTTTCCGCCGAACTGGTTGCATCCCGCGAAACCGGCCACCTTGCCGCCCTCATCGATGACAAAATAGGGGCGCTTGGCGTCTGGATCGACGGAAAACTCCTTCCCTGGGAGTTCAACGAGTGACCATTGCGTTCCCTGAAGGGTGGGCATTGCTGCTTCGGAGATTTTGCGAAGCACCACCCGACCGTCCTCCGAACCCTTTACGAGCTTGCCGTTGTCGTCGAGTTGGAAAAGCTGATTCTCTCCCAGCTTGAACATACTTGGATGATCACCCACATCGTTGAGCATCACTGCCCCGCCTCCGGACATCCAGGCAAAGAGTCCCCTGTAGATCTTGGGTTCACCGTCCTCGTTCAACACTTTGCACGTCATGACATAGGTGTGATCGATATTGAGCGTCAATGTTGTTTCCACCCTGAGATGGCGTGATTCGGTCAGGACTCCCTGGTAGACCCCGGTCCAATCCAGCGAATTCTCGCTGGTATCGCCGACCGCTTGGCCCACTCTCACCTCTGTGGCGGGTCGCGGACCGGGTCCGTCCGCCCACACGGAGAAACTGGTACTCCAGATCAAAAGTAGGACGGCGCTCCGGAAAACTGTTCGATGCATAACTCTCTCCTGCGAAAAACTAGTGTGTTACCCGAACATGTCTCGCGGCCCCGGTGAAACCCTCCATCGCCTGGCCAAACGAGCCTGCGTGGCAATTCCAGAGGACCTGGAGAGCACGCCCCCTGGGCGGCCAACTGGATAGTTAGTTCCTGCCCCGAGAGTGCAAAAACTTGCCTAATTGGGGACATTTTCAAAATGACGCTGAGTATATCAATACTAGGCTTCGCGGATCTCGTTTCGAGAGAGCGAAGTCCGGCATCGCGGCCCAAGGCCTCGAATGAGCGGCGGAAATCAGAGTAATACGGCCACTTCGCCATACTTCTCTGGTAAGGATGTCTATCTTGAGCGCGTCTCCGACTCTCTTCCCTGGGTATAAAGTTTTGTGAAGGCACCCTCGCCCAGACAAGCCGGGGCCGCCCATTTCGAAAAGAATAAGGACTGTTCAAGCTATGCCGAAAACATCCACCGAAACAAGACAATATCACCTCAGGCTCCTACGCGGGATCATCCTGCTCTTCGCCACCTATGTCACCTACACGGAAGTGACCCCCACGGGAGTCGTTTGCGGTCAGATGGGGATCCACTGCCAGGGTACGGTCACTCTTTATGCCGACGCCGTGGAGCAATTCAAAGAAAGAAATAACAGGCTTCCCCTCAGCTTGGATCAACTCGTGCCCTACGACTTGCCCGTGCAGCACCTTTGCCACGGAGATTATCTGGGGTGTCGTCCGGAAACCAAATTCCATATTGCCGATACGCTCAAGGCGATCTTGAAGGACCCGGTCCCTCCTCAGCGCCCCGACTACAACATCGTGCACCTCACGAACGGGACGGTCACCTATCAGATTTTGTGTAACCGAGATCATCCTGAACGCGTTGGGCTGCGAGGGGACTCCGGTCAATTCTTCGTTTTCGACCAACCAGAGTCCGTCCACATCGGTCATATCAGTACGAGTGAAAAATCTGGAATAGAGTTGGCTTCTCAATAGGCTGGTAGGCTAGGAGAGAAGCACTCCCGCGCTTCCCGAAGGCGCGAAGCTATGAATTTCCGGCGCTCACTGGCGTTGAGGCCTAGTTTATGGATCTTCGCTCAATTCAGATCCGACAAGGGAAGCGAGCACAACGAACCGCAAAACGTACCCTGGCGACAAAGGCCTGTCGCGGGTGATCGGCTTCTCCCCCACGAGGGATGAGCAGGATCGTCGGCGGCGGTAGCTACAAAGGTCGAGAAACTTGTGATCCCGCCTCGGGGGTCGCTGGGGTCGGATTCGACCGCGTGCTGAATCTCGCGCACCAAAGCCCAACCACGTTCCTCGTATTGCTTCTGCGAGACCACGTTGAAGATTTTCGCGCCGTGGAGAAAATTTCATCTGATGTGAAAAAAATCTGAGAGTTTTGGTGCCTTCTCAGGATGACCGGGAATCGGAGGGTCGCCTGGATTCTTCGCGACAGAAGGCCTCATGAGGTGTCCTCGGCGCTGCATTGCCGAATTCCCCCTCAACTTTCATTGAGGTCGCTTTGAGCCCCGGGATTCATCTCTGACGAAGCCTTCAAACGGCTTGATTGCAACGTTCTTCGAGGTTGTCAATTTTGACTCACGTGGGTCGTCGAAGGTAAAATAGGGGTATGAAATACCTCGATTCAAAACCTCTGTTCTGGCGTCTTGGCACCCTTCTAGCCTTGGGTACGGAGCACGTTCATGAACTGGCCTTGCGGGCTTGCGGCTCGTTGACATCCCTTCGCCTTTTACTGGGTCGGTGTTTGCTGGCACTTCATGAAAACAAGGGGTACAAACAGTTCGGCTGTTCCTCGAGCGTCCACTACGCCGCTCAGATTCTGGGCATTGACAGTCGGGAGGCTCGCGAGTGCCGGCGAGTCGCGCGCGATTTGCAGCCTTTGGCAGAGTTATCTCTGGCCGCAGAGCAGGGAACAATCTCCTGGAGCAAGTTAAGAGAAGTAGTCAGGAAGGCCGCCCCCGAAACCGAGGGCTACTGGTTGGCCCTGTGTCGGAAGTGTAACGCCAAGCAGATTCAAAAACTTGTGCGAGAAACGCCCTGGGGGTCGCTTCCTGGGGATGTCTTTGAAGAAGAAGAACCGATGACCACCGAGCTTCGTTGTCCGATGAGTCCCAGGGTCTTTCAGTTGCTGGCACAAGCACGACGCCTCTACTCTATCGAGCAAGAGGAAGCGGTGACCAACGCCGAGATCGTGGAGATGGCGTTGGCCACTTACATTGCCGGACGCCCGGCGGACATCGAGGTTCTGCAGAAAGCACGAGATGAGGCGGACAAAGACCTTCAGGCCGAGGAAGCGCGACGAATCCCACTGGTGAATCAGGCACGGAAGTTAGCCCAGGAGTTGGGTCTCTTGGGTGTGGCTTCGAGTGACCCCCAAGACGCCGTGACGTCAGAAGCGAGTTGCGAGGTTGAATTAGACGAGTCGCGAACAAATGCCTCCGATCTGTTGGCTCAAGCTTTAGGGGCCCCGACAGCAGACGAAGATGCTGACCTGCGCCCAAATGATCGGCAATCCGACGACCCAGAGCGACTCACGTGGGTCGCTGCGGATATCTGGAATCCCACAGATTCGTCCATTGGCCTCCACTCCTGGAGCAATGCCCGGCTACGTTTCAACCCTAAGAATCGACTGGCCACCAAAGCCCAAAAAAAGGAACTACTCCGGCGGGATGGGTGGTGTTGCCAGACCCCAGGCTGCAGTCATAAGATTTGGTTACACTTGCATCACCTCAAAAGCTACGCCGAGGGTGGGGAAACCTGCCCAGAAAACCTTTGCAGTTTGTGTTCCGGGTGCCACGCCAACCTTCACGCCGGAGACCTTCAAATCAAGGTGGACATCGACGGTACTATGCTATTTCTAGACAGCGAAGGCCGCCGTTTGAACCGTCATTGCAACCTGGAGGTGGCGGGCTGGCTGGATGCGTGGCACGGGTGGAAAGGGTGCGAAGGAGATTCCCATAACGCCAAATTCCATCACGGGCTTTGGGAGGTGGCGGTTTGAGGAGGGGCGGCGACCTTTGAGTGCCGGAGGACCGGGGTCGGGTCCATTCCGCCGCGAACTGTGCAGCTTAGGGGAAGAAACAATTTGGCTCAGGAAGGCCGGTTGTCCCGTGATTGCTAGAGGAGTAAAAAGGAAGTTCTATCGAAAATGGACCTCCCTGACTCGTGGGAATTACAACACTGTAGCAACGGAATTCAGAGCTTTCCAGCGCGTTCGAAATTTGAACCCCCAGACATTGATCCTTCCAGGGCACCGACACAAATAGCCGCAGGTCTGAAGAGGTCCCAAGCCCCAGAGAACCCGCTATGACAAGGAAGGCGATCCAAACCCAGATCTTGTGATGAGAGAAGCTTTTTCTATCTCGCTCCAGCTTAGAAACCTCCGCCAACAGTCCCAGTCCCCGTCCCACTCCCCCAAACCCTCACCCCAAAAGCACTCCCGCACCCAAGAAGTCTTCGGCTCCGGGCACCGGTTGGGCTTGCTGGGTCAAGCGTGAAACGACATCGTCGCGGGTCATTTCGGGAGCCTCTTCCAACATTACCAAGACTTTGGCGCTCACCTGAGGAGCGGCGAAGGATGACCCGCGGTAGAGACCTCCTTTGTCACCCACGGTCATCGGCCGGTCAATTCCGTCGGCGGCAAACATGGCTCCGGCATATGGTGAGGCCAGTCGCGCCACGGTGTGAGGGTTCATGCTGTGGGCTTCTGTGGACTGGTCGTCGCTGGCACCGACCACGATACTCTCCGGAGAGGCCATTTCGTTGACGAAGAACTTCGTGGGGATGGGTACCATGTGCTTCTGCATCTCCCGAAACAGACTGCCGGAATTCCCTGCCGAGATGACGTGGATGTGGCCTTGGGCGGCGGCTTCTTTCTGAGTGGCGCGCAGTTCCGACAAACCGCTCTGAATGGCGGGGTCCTTAGTATGAACTTTATCTGAGAGGTTCGTCAGACCTGACAAAAGCTTGGCTTTCTGGGCGTCGTCGAAATCGGCCGTTGCGGGCAGACCCAACTGTTGCTGCAGACTCGCTCTCAACTCATCGTCTTTAGCCGCCCTGTAGTAAAGAAACTCCACGGCGCGACTCTCGGAAGCGCCTTGAGACTGGTGGACGACAGCTCGTTCACCCCCACCGTCGAGGAGTGATTTCCAGGCTTCGGTATCGGCCTTGATGCGGTCTGCGAAATGGTCCGCCATGAACTCTTTAAGAGAGTCTTCCTTTCCAGTCCTCAGATCTTTGGTCTCGAAGTCGAGGTCAACCTGTTGTCGAGACACCGCCAAACCACCAAGTTCGGCAAAGTCTCGATTCAGTTCGAACTGCACGAGATCTCCGTGATTGGTGCCACCCGGTTGGTCGAATTCTGTGAAGTCATCGAACACCACCAAGCGCGTTTTAGGAAGGGGATGATTGACGCGGGGGTTCGAGTTTAGCGGTGAGAGATTCATTACGGTGATTATAGACGTCCATCCTCAAACATGTCTGAAAGCCTAGAAGCTTCCGATGACTTGATTCTAACCTGTGAGCACGTTTTGTGTCCGGATCGTAACAAACTTTTAACAAGTTATCGATCAAGTCCAGACGCGATCCACGGGCGACCGCTAGGATGGCTCTAAGATATTCCCGAGGAGAAACGACATGAGCTTAGTTCTAGACAACAGGTCCACCGCCAATCGTAGTCCCCACCTGGAGACAGTTTGGCGAGAGAAGGCGCAGAACCTAGGCCTGGCACAACTGGAAACCAGCACCTGGGAAGACTTGCACAAGGCCCTCGATGCGGCCGACCTCGGCCGACTGACTCTAGTCTCAAAATGGATAGACCTAGTGGAGGACAGCTTTTTAGCCACTTGGGAAAGTTACGAGAACAGCGAAGTTCTCGAGCATGAAGTGACCGCCGAAGCCGTTCTAGGACACCGCTTTTTGCTAGAAGGCGTCGAAGGTTGGTTGGCCGTCCTAGCCGATTTTCGTGAAAACCTTCAGGCCGGCGTAAACCGCTCAGAAATCCTAGCCGCGGCAGAGGTCGCTCAACGACTGCTCATCGTGGTTCAGATAGTGGAGCAGGAAACCCAGGATGTAGCGGACCAATTCATGGCGGCTTGGGCTAACTAGGATCCCTCGAAACCGGTCCTGTGAGATAGAGTTTAGAAAGTAAGGAACAGGGGTCATGGCATCAAAAGTCGGAGGATCTGGAAACAACGATCGCCAGCGCACAAGGGTAAAGCCAACGGAAACGAAGCGGCCCCAAGGGAGCGGTACCGTCAGCGAATCCTCCCGCTATCGTGAATCCAGACGCGGTAACGACCCGCCCTCCTCAAACTCTGGGCCGCAAACTCTACGGCGTACAGACGAGAGCCACACACCCCGACGACTGCGCCCGGAGGCCTTGGATCGGGACCCGGTAGAAACTCCGAGCGACTCCGATGCCTCAAGAGAGGTGACCCGACGTCAAGCCTCTTTGGCAGCAAGCCTGACCGGTGGTGCCGGTTCTTCCGAAAGAGGCTCTCTCTTCGACGACCTAGAGGCCGGAGACGGCAACGTCGGGCGGGTGGAGCCTGGAGACGATTCGCCCTCTACAGGCCCGGCCGACCCGATGAATGATACCGCAGTCGTTCCCCACGGCATCCTTGACGGGCCAGATGGTCCTCGGACCGAGATAGACCCAACCACCATCAACGGCGACAACGACCCAGTGGACCATTTGGTCGAGGACCCCATTGAAGAAGAGCAGCGAAGCGATCTGCAAAATCCGCCCGGCTTCGAACCGGGTTCCGACACCCCGGAGTTTCCAGACTTCGCGGACCGAGAGCCCACCTCAAGCCGGACGATTGGTAATGGAGCCACGCAAGACACCTTCATAGAGAACGGGCGCACCTACACGCGCAACACCCGCCCGGACGGCACGGTCAGCACCTCCTATGAGCAAGGCGGCGTGGACTACAGCAACACCGCCTACGAAGACGGTCGCAACTCCACCTTGATCTCCACCAGTGGAGACAACGGGACCTATTCTCGCACCGTTGAGACCGGGGCCGACGGGGAGGTTCGAAGCGATACTTCGGTTGCCACTGACGCTGCTACCGATCCAGACAGCGGAGAGATCACGCTTCAATCACGCCGAGAAAGCCTCGACAGTGAGGGAGTGCGAACGACCACCGAACAGGTCACAAGGCCCGACGGCGGACGCTCCGACGTGACCCGAGTCGAGCAACCCGACGGACGAGTCACTGAAGTCTACAATTTCGAGGGAGACCAAGGCACCGTCACCCGCTCCACTAACCAAATGGCCGACGGTTCGGCGGAGGTGCGTACCGAGCGCAACTACACCGTGGACGAAAATCTTGAAACGCTGATCGACACACCAGAGGTTCCAGGGTCCTACCAGTATGAAGTGGTTCCCCTGCCCGACGGAGAGCGCGGCCAGACCACCGTTCGGGAAGTGGAAGTTGCCACTCTCGACACTGAGGGCACTCCTGAGGTTCAGTACGCCGAAGAGTCATTTTCGCAGACTTCGGGAGACGTCACTCTCAACGGTTCTGAGGATTTTGGCCACACAGATACATTGCGAGACACTTTTCCAAGTGACATCGCTCCAGACAACGACGCCTCAAACATTACTCACACGGTGACTCGGGTGTCCGTTCGAGATGAAAAAGGTAATCTGGTGGAAAGCACGGGCGCCAGCCAGTCCCTCCACATCGAAGGTGATCGTCGACCCGAGTCCGGTCAAGAAGGCGAAGTCAGCGCGACCCGCACCATCTCTTGGAACTCCGCTGGGGAAAGCTCGGAGTCGTTTTCAGCGCGAGGATTCCACGAGAGAGACCTTTTAGCCATTAACGACGGAGATTCTGTCTCCTCTGTGGGCATCTTTTCCGCTACCGTGGGCGGGGACTAC
>JBBKWP010000240.1:0-37737 GCA_037968995.1 Candidatus Xenobia bacterium | reverse complement strand
GGTCCATAGTTTCGAGGATCTCGAACGGCGCAGAGAGGAAGCGGCCGGAAAAATCGTTGTTTATAACGTACCGTTCACCACTTACGGAGAGACGGGTCGTTATCGATGGGGCGGAGCCTCCAAAGCCGCCGAAGCGGGCGCCGTGGCGAGTTTGGTGCGCTCGGTGACACCAAATTCCTTGGCTACGGTTCATACCGGGGGGATGAGCTACGATGAAAAATTTGATCGGATCCCAACGGGAGCGATCTCGGTGGAAGCGGCTTCGATGTTCGAGCGCCAGCAGCGTCTGGGAATTCCTGCCCGGGTAAAGCTTGTCTTGGAAACTGAATTCTTCGAAGACTCCCCTTCTCGCAATGTTATCGCCGAGATTCGCGGCAGGGAGAAACCCAATGAAGTGGTGGTTCTAGGCGGGCACATAGACGGTTGGGATGTCGGAGAAGGCGCTCAGGACGACGCAGGCGGGATCCTGATGTGTTGGGAGGCGCTCAGGTTATTAAAGAGCCTCGGCCTGACACCACGTAGAACCATTCGCGTGGTACTCTGGACCAACGAAGAAAACGGATTGCGCGGCGCCAAAGGCTATCGCGCGGCCCGTGGAGACGAGGTCGCCGACCACGTTTTGGCCATCGAGTCTGATTACGGAACCTTTCAACCCACAGGGTACTCCTACGGTGGGAATGAAAGGGCTCGAAATGAGCTTCAAGATGTCGTGAATCTTCTACGCTCCTCGGTGGGGCCCATGGAGATCACGAAAGGCGGTGGGGGGGCGGACATCGGTCCCCTCATGGCCGAGGGAGTTCCAGGGGCCGGACTCATGCACAAGGATGAGCGCTATTTTTGGTATCATCACAGTGCTGCCGATACACTGGAGAAGATCGACAAGGAAGACTTTCGGAACTGTGTGGCGACGCTGGCGGTTACAGCCTTTGTGGTCGCCGACCTGCCCCAAAGACTGACCTTTGGCAAAGCTGACGATTGATTTGGGACGATTTCGGGGTGATGGGGTGAAGAGATGAGTGAGAAGAACGGTGAGCGCAAAGACTTAGGAGATGGAACCGGCCGGACAGCGCTGGTGGACGGTACCGTTGTAGGGGGCTATCAGGTCAAGTTTTTAGCCGCCGGCGGAATGAGCGTGGTCTATCGAGGTACCAAGCTCGGTAAAGAAGTCGTCCTCAAGGAAGTGGAGACCTCGAACACGCGAGAAGTCCCCTCGTTGCTGTCCGAGAAGTCACTCCTCGAACGCCTCGAGCACAAGGGGTTGGTGAGTTTTTACTCGTTCTTCAATGAGGGCGGGTATTACTATTTGGTGGTGGAGTATGTGCCCGGTCAACCTCTGGCCTCGTTTTTGCAGCGCGGGAACACCACTACGGTGGAAGAGGTCGCGGACTGGGGCCTTCAACTCTGCGAGATCTTTCACTATCTCCATCGCCAGAATCCGCCCATCATCTACCGCGACCTCAAGTCTGAGAATGTTATGTTGCACAACGGTCGCATCAAGCTCATCGATTTTGGTATCGCGCGCCTTCACAAAGGCGGCGATCGGGAAAAAGACACGGAACTTTTGGGCAGCACGGTGACTGCCTCGCCCGAGCACTACGGAGGAGCCGAAACCGACGCTCGTTCTGATATCTACACTTTAGGAGCCACTCTCTATGAGCTCCTGACGGGAGGGCGCCGATTGAAGGTGGGGGCGTTTCAATTCGCTCCGGTTTCGGAATTGCGCGAGGATGTCCCCAGAAATCTCGAGCAGGTTTTGGCTAAGTCGTTAGAGTTCAAGCCGGAAAATCGTTATCAAACCGCAAGAGAGTTTCGCGACGCGATCTGTGTGGCCATGAAATGGCCCATCCCGGCCGATCCGGAGCGGCGGCGTTCACCACGTTCCCAGGAACAACTCCCAGCGAACCCAAGAAAGAAGAGCCCCTGGATGCTTCTTGTGGCCTTGGTCTTGCTGGCGCTGGTGGGAGGGGCCGCCTTTCAGCAGGGCTGGATACCGGGAGGGGGCGGACATACGACTGGTGCGGTGGCCTCCACGGGAAGCCATGAAGCCAGCCTCGACGGAGACCTGTTCGCCTCGGGGGGTATCGACGGCCGGGCAGTGGTTTTTATGGGAGAGGATGTCGGACTTTTTCAGGTGTCCGGCTGGGAGAAGCAGACACCTGAGGAGCGAGCGGCGGCGCTGGCGAAGAGGCTTAATGTCTTCTACCGATCGGCGTGTCCCTCTTGCGGAGCCACGGCCCTTGAGCCCCAGGATATTAAAGTCGGTAGGTTTGAGGCGACCGGAGACACCGTGGTTTTCTATGCTCATCTGCACGGCTTCGACGAAATCCACTGGGGACCGGAACTTCTGGCCACCGTGGACGAGGCGCAGGCCAAAGAGTTCCAAACGACTCCCCGATTCGTGGCCTCTTACTGGCGAGACCTGTTGAGAGACACCGTTGCTCTGTCTCGAGGTTTCTCGGTGGACCATTCGGCCCTAGGCGAGGAACTGGCCACCGCGCTGGCTAAAGCGCGTGAGGGGCTCTCGGATGAAGCCGCGACCACCGACAATCTGCGCAAGGTCTTGAGGGAGACCACCGGCTCTCAGTCGCTAAAAATGCGCGAACTTTTCCTCACCATTCCAGACCGCAAAACCGCGGTCGATGCCTTCGGGGGCGTGGAAGGCTACGAGCCACTCAGAAACTGAACCGTCTCAGTCAGCAGTCAAGGGTTTCCTTGAGATCTTCGAGTTCGGCCCAGCGCTCCACGGTTCGCTCTAACTGCTTCGTGGTGGATTCCTTCTCGGCGAACAGTTCCTTGACGGCTTTGTAGTTGGTGGCTTGAGCGGCCATTTCTTGTTCAAGCTCCAACAGTCGGGCCTCGAGACGAGGCACCTCGCCTTCTAAAGTTTTGAGTTCCGACTCCTCTTTATAGGTGAGTTTGCGCTTTTTCGTCGCCACGGGCGCAAGCACGGCCGAGGAGTTGAGCGTGCGTTCAGGGGGAACGGAACTCAGTTCAAAAAAGTCCGATCCCACCACGTCGAGAACTTCCGGCAGAGCGTCTTCCACTTCGCCGTCTCGAAAAATGAGGATCCTATCGCACAGACGTTGCAGCAGAAACCTGTCGTGACTGGCGATGCAGACGCAGCCGGGAAAACCGTCCAAGAAGTATTCGAGTCGTTGTAGTGTCTCAATATCGAGATCGTTGGTCGGCTCGTCCAACAAGAAAAGATTCGGTCGTTCCATCAAGAGCCGAAGGAGTTCCAAACGCTTTCGTTCGCCTCCAGAGAGTTTTTCTATAAGAGTGGCCTGGCTGGGCCCCGTGAAAAGGAACATCTCGCAGAGCCGGGCTGCCGACACTTCTTTCCCATTGGCTAGCGGCAGGGTGTATGCAACGTCTTTGACGGCGTCCAGGACTCGGGTGTTACCCGGCAGATGTTTCAATCGGTTGGTGTGTTGGTCGAAGTAGCCGGTGTGAACGGTGTCCCCGATTTCAAGCGTTCCAGTCTCTGGAGTGAGCTTCTGCGCGAGCAGGTCGAGGAAGGTCGTCTTACCCGATCCGTTGGCGCCGACGAGACCCACTCGCTCGCCGGGCTCTAAGCGAAAGTCGAGAGGTTTGAGAACGCGGCAGCTGACGCCTTCGATTTCGATGACTTTCTTGCCGAGACGATGGGTCCCGAGGTCCCAAGCCGCGTCTTCGGTGGCGGCGGCGGTGCCCGCGACACCGCTTCCTCCGTCGATCATGGCCTGAACCCGCTGCAATCTGGCCTTCTGCTTGGTGGAACGCGCCTTCGGTCCCTGGCGCATCCAGGCTTGCTCTTGGCGCAGGATGTTATCGAAACGCTCCTGTTGGCGGGCGGCCTGGGATTCCCGTTCGGCCCGCTGCTCAAGATACGCTGAGTAGTTTCCGGTGAATTCGCTAGTGGTGCTGTTGGCGATCTCCACGATGCGTGAGCAGACGCGCTCTAAGAAGAAGCGATCGTGAGTCACCATCAAGACCGTGAAGGGTGCGTTCATCAAGAACTTCTCAAGCCATGAGATCGTCACGATGTCGAGATGGTTGGTCGGCTCATCCAAAAGCAAGATGTCCGGTGGCACCAGCAAGGTTCGAGCCATAGCCACCCGCTTGAGTTCTCCTCCGCTCATGTTGACCAGCAGACGATTGGGGTCCGGGAAGCCCAAAGTGGTAAGGAGTTGGTCGGCTCGCGTTTCCAAATCCCAGGCATCGTGCAAGGTGAGTTGGTCGGTCAAACGATTGAGGCGATTCTCTACCGCGGTCTGTTCGGCTTCGTTGGTGCTGGGGGTCTCCAGGGCAAGGCACGTCTCATCATACTGCTGACGCAAGCGGAAAAGCTCACCACAGCCCCGGCCGACCACTTCGCGCAA
The DNA here is from genome assembly GCA_037968995.1 of Candidatus Xenobia bacterium. Taxonomy (GTDB): domain Bacteria; phylum Vulcanimicrobiota; class Xenobia; order Xenobiales; family JADMJV01; genus JAEXNA01. The sequence goes on along the minus strand of JBBKWP010000240.1, from coordinate 33,376 downwards.
AGGCTGCCCGTCTTCGCCCTCTAGGGTGGGGAGTTGGTCTAGGATTCGCACCGTGGTCTGGCCCCTCAAGGTGACTTCGCCGTTGTCGGGCTTCAGGTCTTGGGTGAGCAGGCGAAGCAGGGTGGACTTTCCGCTACCGTTGCGCCCTATCAGGCCGACCTTGTCTCCTTTGTCAAGACTGAGACTGGCGTCCTTGAGGAGAGTGCGGCCGGGAAGGGTGTATGTAATTTTATTGGCGGTTAGGAGCAGCATGGGGCGCGTCGTTTCCCCGGAGAGGTCGCGGCTCCTTTATTTGTGCCGTGGGTCGTGGGTCGTGGGTGATGAGTCAAGTGAAGCCGTCCCCGCGATGACCGCACCTGTCACACCCTCTCAATTGCCGTTGTAGGGCTTCAGTTCCGCGCCCAGCTCAAAAAGTTGTTCGTGACGCTTTCGGCTTCGTCGTTGATGAGTTGGACGAGGACCAAAAAGCGTTGACCGGCTTCGGCTTGCTTCAAGATGGAGTCGCGATCGACTCGGTCGTCGACTGAGTCTCGAAAATCCGCGAGGGCACTGAGCCAAAGCTCGACGCCTTCCATGAGAAAGCGGTGACATAGAACCGACTCGGTGGAAACCTCTTCGTCGAGGACGTCTCCAGATTCGTAGCTCTCCCAAGTTGCGAGAAATCGGTCTTCGACCAAGTGGATCCATTCCTTGACCGCCTGATGGTATCCAGAGCCCACAGCGTGCAGAGCATCGTGGAGGTCGTTCCAGACGGGGGAGTCGAGTTGAGCCAGGCCTAGCTGGTCGGCCCTTTGGAGCCACGCGTCCTCTAACGTTTGGTGGTTGGCTTTGGGACTAGACAGGGTGACGAGGCTCATCGTGGGGCTCCTTGGTGTCGGCTTCTCTTGAACTTAAGATACCGTAGGGGACGCGAATGGCGCTGGAGCAAAGATTTCAACTGTAAAAGAATTGTTAACAGTAGCCTCCCATTTAACACTCCTGTGATCATTTTTTACTGATCCAAGAGTAATCTGAAAACAAGAAGACGGCTCAGGAGATTAAAACCATGAAATATCAGTTCAGCATCAAAGACATCAGATTCAATTCCAGTTCGGCCCAAGTGGAAGCCTATCGCAGGTCCCTTGAAATTCGTCAACTCGTATTCGAGCGTGACGGCGTCAATCCCAGAACGGCCACTCGACGCAAAGAGACCTTTGTTTGGGAAACGCCCCTCTATAACGGAGCGTTGGAACTAGAGACCGTGACCATCGACCAAGACAGCGACACGGTGACCTATATCCGCTCGGAGATCGCTCAAGCCTGCTAAAGAGCTAAGATTTTCCTACGACCCGAACGCTGATCCCGTCGACGGCGCCCGTGGCGTCACGGATTTTGACCTCGTGTCGGCCGGACTGGAGCATCCACCACATGTCGAGTTTGTTGGAGTGGGGAACGTCTCGACCGTCCACGCTCCAAGTGTAAGGAGCTTTTCCACCCACCGCTTTGAACTTGATTCTTTGATGAGAGGGCAGCAGGTCGGGATCTTTAAGAAAGACGTCTTCGTTCAATGGGAAGACAAGACGAAAGCGATCCGTCGATTGGCCGGGACTTTCGATCAGTAGAAGTCCATTCTCTTCGGCCCACTGCCGATAGATGGGTTCCAGAGCGAACCGTAGTTGCGGTGTGTTCCCAGGTCCCGCGGTGGTCAGGACGCACGCAGAACATGGATCCTCCGTAAAATCGTCGAGGCACCAGTCGAGTCGCTTCTGGGGGCAATCAGGACCGGCCAGCTTACCCGACAGCGTGCAGAACTCGTGCTGCTCGATTCCCTCTGGTCGAGAAAAGTCGCCACCGTCTCCTAGGCTGAGCATCACATCTCGAAAGAGCGGTCCGGCTCCGGCGATTCCTGATACGTCAAGCATCGGGCTCCCGTCGGAGTTGCCGACCCACACTCCCACTACGTGTTTCGGTGTGTATCCCACGCACCAGTTGTCGCGATAGCCTTTTGATGTGCCGGTCTTGACGGCACATGGGAAAGGGAACTCCAGGGCGTTGGGGGTGCCAAAGGACGCGAATCGGGCGCGACGATCGCTCATGACGTCGGTGAGAAGGAAGGCTATCCTAGGGTCTAAGACTTCGGGGTCTTTGGGCTTGAAGCTGCCGGGCGCGGCGGGAATTCCCACCAAAGCCGACCAGCGCCCGCCTCTGGCCAAGGCGCGATAGGCGGTCACCAGTTCCAGGAGACTCACGGAGCCGTCACCTAAGGTTAAACCGAGTCCGTAGTATTCCGGTGCTTGGTCCAAGTGCACCATTCCGAGTTGGCGCAGTCGGCGCAGAAGCTGTTCCACTCCCACTCTTTCTAAGGCTCGGACCGCCGGAACATTGTAGGAGCAGCCAAGCGCGCTTCTGATGGAGACTGGTCCATGGAATCGGCCATCGTAGTTCTCGGGGATGAAGCTCGGCTCGTGAGAGGTCGCGTAGAGCGGGAGGTCGGGCAAGATAGATGCGGGGTGTCCTACACTTTCCAGAAGAAGCGAATAGGTGAACGGCTTGAGGGTCGATCCGGGTTGTCTCAGCGAAGTCGCGGCGTTATGTTGCCCGTCCTTGGCTCGTCCGAAGTCAGCCGAACCGGCCAAGGCCAAGATCTCTCCGCTCTCGACGTCCGCCACCACAACAGCTGCATTGCCCACACGATGGCCCTTTAGGAGCTGAAGATGATTGGTGACCATGGCTTCAAGGTTCCTCTGAAGGTCCAGGTCGAGACTGGTTCGCCGGCGGCCGCGAAGGTCTTGCAGCGAGGGCACCACAAGGTCGCAAAAGTGGGGCGCCTCGAAGGGAGGTGGAAGCTCTGAGAGCTCCCACGGCTCTATCGCAGCACGATCGGCGGCTTCCTTGGAGACCGCTCGATGGGTCGTCATTCGAGCCAAAAGCTGGTTGGTCCAGACCTTGAGCTCTGTGCGTCCACTTTCGCTGAAAGGGTCAAAAGAGGACGGCGATCGGATCAACACAGCCAGCAGGGCTGCCTCGGCAAGCGAGAGCGACTGCGGCGGTTGGTCAAAATAATAGCGAGAGGCTTCATCCACTCCGTAGATGGTGGGTCCGAGCGCGACACGGTTGAGGTAGGCTTCCAAGATCTCTTTCTTGGAGTAGCGCGCCTGGAGTCGAAGGGCCCAATAGCCTTCCTCGAGTTTGTCGATCCAGTTGCGTTGACTTGGCCGACCAAGGGTTCGCAACAGTTGCTGATTGAGCGTGGAAGCCCCTGAAACGACGGTGCCGGCTTTGATGTTGTCTTTCAAGGCACGAAAAATCGCTATCGGATCGAGACCGGGATGTTGGTAAAACCTTTGGTCCTCTGACCAGACCACGGCATCGATAACTACCTGGGGAATCTCCTCAAGCCGAACCCAACGGTCCGTTCCATTCCGTTGTGAGAGAACGCTGCGCAATGGCTGTCCGTTGCGGTCGGTCACCTGAAGGGATAGCCCGCCTCGCAGGTCTTGATAGGCAGCAGGAAGCTCAGGGAGAAAGAAAACAAGGAAAGCCACTAGCAGGGTAACTAAGGGGGCCCATCGCCTCCAAGGGGCTTTCCGAGCCTTGGTTGCGCCGCGCTGGGTGGGCATCTTATTTGATCGTCACCGTGGTGGTCGCGGTGCGGCCAAACAGTTCAGGATGGTACATCTCCTCGACAAACGCCGCCGGATGCTGGTAGACCCCTGGAGTTTGAGCGCGGACCAGGTATTCGTAGAGGTGCTCTCCAGGTGCTAGAGCGTCGGCGAAAAGGAGAATACGATCGGCATAGTCTTCGAAACGGATAAAGGTTTGCCACCCGGCGGACGAGCCCCGCTCCAGGAGCTTAGACAGCTTGCTCGACTCTGTTGCGAAGTCCGTTTTGACCACTTCGAACCCTGCCGGCACAGGATCTTCTAAGACGACATAACGTCGAAGCGCCGGAGCAATGACAGACAGACGGACCTTGTAGATCTCGCCGCCCTTGATCTCTTTGACCGCGTGTCCCTCGAGGTCGGTGATGGCTCGCAGAATGGTCATCCCTTCGTCGACGGGTGGACTGGGCTCCCGGTCTTCGTAGCTGAGGGCGAAACTGTAGTAAAGGTGACCGCTTCCCTTTTTGCTGACGCCTATAGTGCTTTCCCCTTTTTTAAGGGCGCTCTCCCAGGTGGTCTGAGTTTTCTTGCCGGGGGCGAAATCCGCTTGTCCGAGGTCTTTTCCTCCTTCAATTTTGGCACTGACGGAGAAAGTGGGATCTTTTCCTTCAAACGCTTCGGCGAAAGCCCACAGCGCCGAAAGTGCGGCCGCGTTGTTAGAAGTCGTTCCCCAGGTACCTTGACTGTTACGGGCTTCCAGCAACCAGGTCACCACCTTGTCGGCCACCGGCAGTTTGTGACCAGTCTTCAAAAGAGCGGCTAAGATCACGCTGGTGTCACGGGTGTCGCTGGAGTAGAGCCAGGGCATCAGGCTTTTGTCGACTTCGAAGTGCGCGGTGGCATTCTCCAACTTGAGGCTGTTGCTCAGTTCCTGAGCCAACAGGTCGGCGGATTTCTTATCTCCCAACCGATGGGCGGCTTCCAACAGAAACGCTTTTCCTAGCGCGGGCATTTTGGACCGACGGTCCATGAGGCCGTTAAGGTAAGAACGGCCGTTGATTTTCGAGTGAGTCAGCGCTTCTAATGCAGCAGCCTTGGTGGTCAGAACCTCGGCTTCGTTAAAGCCGTAGATGGTTTCGCCTGGACCGTCGAGATACTTCTTGAGATAAACATTGGATTTTTCGAGCCAAGGCCCGGTTTTGTAGCCACTTTCTTGGGCCAGATAGGCCGTCCGAACAGCGATCGCCGTCAGATAAGGTTGAGGACCGGACGAGGTCGGCCAGATCTTCAGGCCGCCACTGGAGTCGGCGTATCCAGGAATCAGATCGAGATTCTCTTGAACGGTGCTCTTTACTTTGGCTTTGGGCCAATCTTGCAGTCCAAATCGGGCCACCAGATTGTCGGTGAATAGCAGCGGCGTGATGCGAGAGAGACGCTGCTCCAGGCATCCGTAAGGATAGTCTACCAGTTGGTCAATGCTCGCTTGCAGTCCGTTGAGCATGGTGGAGGAGAGTTGCACTTTCACTTTGGCGCTACCCTCCACCACAGTATCGGGGATCGTCAAGGGTTGCTTGAGGGAGGCGTCTTCGGTTTGTCCTGTGGTGGCCAGGTTCACTCGCTGGGTCGCTTCCTGAAGGGGGATCTCGATCTGTAGTCCATCGTGATGCTGGCCCATCTGACCCGAGAACCGCAGAGTTGCGGTGCCCACCTTGTCGGCCTTGAAGGGGAAAAGAATTTCCCGCTCCTCGCCGGCCTTGAGAAAAATCTCGCGAGGCTCGGCCGTATTTGGCACTCCCTCGGCCTCTATCACGATCTTGAGCGTGCTATCTTCTTCAGTTCCGTTGACGGCCAGAACTCCGGCTTGGAAATCGTCGCCCAGGCGGGCGAAAGAGGGCGCCGAAGGTTTTAAGATCAGAGGTTTTGTGAGGATGATCTCTGATTCCGCCGCGCCGCAGCGTGTGTCTTTGGTGATAGCTGTGGTCATCATGCGGAATGTAGTCAAGTTTTCCGGCAGGCGGAACCTAACAACCGCTGTGCCTTGAGCGTCAGTGAGCACTTGCGGTTTCCAGACGGCGGTGAGGCGAAAGTCGCTACGAAAACCGGGGTTGTAGCCTCCGCCTCCACCTTCGTCTTCTCCCTTTGTACCGTAGCTTCGTTGTCCGACCACATCGAGTCGGCTTTCCGCCGTGCGCACGGCCAGCGGTAGACTTCCATAGAAGGTGTCGAAGAAGTCGGGAGTCTGATAATCGATCAGATTCAGAACGCCGACATCGGCGGCCGTAAGGCTGAGTTCGGCTTGTACCGGCTTCCCGTGAAAGTCGGTGACTTTCAAGGTCGTTACCACTTCGTCGCCCGGACCGTATTTCGGCTTGTCAGTCTTAAGGTCGATTTTGAGACGTTTCTCATCCGGCGAGACAGGTAGGTCAAGGTAGCCAATTTTGAAGGTCGGTCGTCCCGCATCCTCAGTGGAGTCTTCTGTGACATCGCCGGCGCGACCGCGGAAAAGCATGACGCTGACGTACAGATTAGGCACATGAGCTTCGGTAAGGGGCACCTCGATGACTGGAGCGCTGCCTTTCAATTTGGTCGTTTTACTATACAAGATGAGATCGCGCTCGTAGGTGATCAGAGCCGTTGCTTCCGGGAAGGGACTCTTGATCAGGATCTTGGCGGTCTCACCCGGACTGTAGCGGAGTTTGTCAGGCACCAACTCGATGGTGTCGCCTTCTCCTCTGCCCCAAGGAACGCGACCTCCGCCGTGGGCGTAAAAGCTCGTTTCCGTTAGGATGGTATTCTTTTGGGCGTCGACGGAGGTGACGCGAAGGATGTAAAATCCAGCCTCGTTAGGAGTGAACGACAGTTCCGCGATCGCCTTGTCGCTCTTAAAGTCTTTCGACTCGATCGACTTGTCATCGATTTCGGTGACCCATCGGAAGCGTCCGTCCACATCCGTTTTGCGGGTGGAGTTCCACTCCCGTCGCAAGAGCTCCACGGTTCCCGTCTTTCCGGAGACGGGCTGACCATCAAGGTCGAGAGCGACGGCTTGAATCGTCACGGGACTGTTGCTGTCCACAAAGCGCCCGGTCGGCCTTAAGCCGAGCCGATAAGCGCCTCGAGCCACTGGGATGAGCAGTTGACCGGTGATGGAACGTCGATTGGACGAGGTGACGGTGCCCTCTATGAGAAGTTCGCCGTCGCCCCGATAGGCGATCCCTTTGAGGGGGACTTCCGCCCGGAACTCTCCCTTGTTGTCGGTCAATCCTTGACCGTCCGAAAGGTCTTGGAAACGGTCAGAGTCCTCCTCGTTGTCCAACGGAAGGGGGCCGAAATCGAATCCGGGGTAGTCTTTATGGCTGTAGCGATAAGGATTGATGGAACTCGACCATGTGACTTTTTCTTCGTTCATGGGTGACCCGAAGAGCCAACTGCCAAGAACCTGAACGTCCACCGAATCTCCCATCTTAGTCGATTTTTTACTGCTCGTAACCTCGACTTTGAACTGCGCTGGTTGAAACTCTTCGACTCGAAAGCTCACTCCACTCAACTCTGGTTCGATCCGCCAACTCTTAGCGGTGTCTTTCGGTAGTGAGTAGTCCAGTCGATAGGAACCGGTGGGCGACTTGGGTGGAATCTTCAAGGTTTGATGAAAGGTTCCGTAGTCCGAAAGGGCCACGGTGCCTTTTTCGATGGATTCGTTGCGGGAGTTGTAAAGTTCGAAATGGAGATTCTTGAGGTCGGGGGTGACCCATTGACCTTTGGCCCTGTCCCTTAAGGCGCCTTTCACTTGCACTTCGTCGCCGGGCAGGTAGAGGCCGCGCTCGGTGTAGGATTCTAGGGTGGGGCTGTGAGAGGAATTGGTCCAGCGGATGGGTATGTCAAAGGCCCAGGCACTGACGGAGCCAAAGCTACCATTACGGATGAAGACCTGGTCTTGCCCCTTCTTCAGGAAAAGAGAGATAGGCGGATCTTGGTAGAGTTCGGAGGTCGGTCCCAGCAGTTGACTCCAACCGGGCGCCTCGACGCGTCCGTCACTCCCACTTATACCGTTCCATACCGGATGTCCGGAACCGTCGACGACAATGGCCTCCACGCCGCCTAAAGGTTCCGCTTTGTTAAGGCTGCTGGCCACAAAAACGCTGTTTTCCGGACTGAATTTTCCGGTGGCGGCAAGGTTTGTAACTTGAAGTAGACCTCGGTGACGAAACGTCGTCTTCCCAGACACGGACTCAATGTCGTAAAAGATGAATCCGAACGAACGGCCTTTCAAAGCCGGCTTGAGATCGACAGGACGATCGTAAACTTGATTGCGCGGGCCTTCGGGAACCGTAGTCTTGGCGATATCCCAACCGCCGTCGGGAGTGAAATCCGTACCGCCCCACAGCCAGGTGTATTCATCCTTGGCCACTAGTCTCATCATTTCTGCGCTATCGATAAGGGACATGCGCACCGTCTGTTTATCGATATTCTGCAGCCCAACGGGGAGTTCGAGTTTGCCTTCCGCCTCAAGAATTCCCAATCCCTCAGGTACTTGGGCCTCGGGCCTTCGATCGCCGGTCTTCCATGTGAAGACTATGTCTTTTTCGAGCTTCTGTCCGTGGATATCGGCCAAGCCGGCCGTGACGGTGAAAGTGTAAGTAGTGTTGGGCTCCAGAGGAAGGTAGAGGGAGTTTGACGCCCACTCTTCGCTTTCATCGTACTCGCTGCGTGGGATCTCCACGATGGGGTCGACTTTGAGGTGGTCTTTAAGGGCTTTGAGTTGGAACGCGTTGCTGAAATGAAAGTCGACGGAATGGGACGGTGACTCGGCTTTTTTTTGCGCTTCTTGAGTCCAGACGAAGGGGCCCAAGGTTGAGAAGGTGACAGTGGCTTCCTTGCTGGCGGGGAGGGGACCGTTCTCACCCACTAGGCCCTTCTCGAGCTTCAGGGTATAGCGGGTTCCGGGCTTGAGGTCTGGAGCCAGCACGGCGACCGCACGCCGGGGGACGAAATGGGAGTTCTCGGCTCGCCCCTTGTTGATATCGTCGGCTTCTTTGTCGGTGAGTTCACGAACCTGAGGCCTGGGGGCCCCTTCGGGGGAACTGAAGCTCAAGAGGGCTTCAACCTTTTTGGGATCCACCGTCTGGTCGAATCCCAATATGAGGGGCTCTGCGGGCTTGAAGCCGGTTGAGTTGTTGGGCGGTTGAGACATTACCAGACGAGGGCCTGGGGTGGAAAACGTGAATTCCGCCTCCTTTTCCAATTCCGCTCCACCCGCGGATGCCAGTCCCGCAGGTACTGTGACGGTGTACGCTGTACCAAACTTTAAAGGCTGTTCGGGTTCGAAGCTAACGGTCGCGGAGCCCTTCCAGCGGAATCGTCCCTTGGTGGCCGGTTTCAGTTGAAAGGGCAGGTTGAGCTTGGGAGTTTCGGCAGTCAGCGCCTTCATCGGTTGATTGAAAACGATGGTGACAGACTGGTAGTCCTCGGGCCCGTTGGTCTCACCTTGAGGCGAAGCTAACACCACTTCTAGAGGGCGGTCGATTCCAAGATTAAGAATGTCGGCTAACTCTTGAGGAATCGTCTCCTTGTGATCGCGGCAACCTGGCAGAACCAAGATAAGTGCGAGTAGAAGACAGCGCAGCGTTTTCATCGTAACCTCCGGAGAAACCATAACAACGACTGTCGTGGTCTTTGAAGAGATCTTTCCGATTCGCGGGAAAAAACCTATGGGGTTTGAGTCTAAGTGCGTTCGAAGGAGGTTCCCGGTCTCAATCTGATGGGCGCGGAGTTGGCGGGGACGACACCTTTGATATCACCAAAAAAACCCGCCAGAAGCTCCATGTCTGCGTCGATATCTCCTGTCGTGACGAGGCTCGGTCCCATGTGTAGCACCTTTCTCGTGCCGTCCACCGAGATCGGGTAGATGGGAATTTGAGCGCCATGAGCGATGAAATAAAATCCACTTTTCCAGTAAGGAACATACTTCCGGGTGCCCTCCGGCAGCACGCCAATAGCCATCACCGTCTGCTTTTTGATGGTTTCCACAATTCGGTCCACCAGATTGTGGTGACTGCTCCGATCCACCGGAATTCCCCCCAGACTCCGTATCAGGGGCGCCCAAGGACCCTTGAATACGGAATCCTTGATCAAATAGACCAGCGGAAGCTTGAAGTGATGAATGAGCCCTAGGGTCAATATAAAGTCAAGATTGCTGGTGTGTGGCGCCCCAAGAATCATAACCTTGGGCTCCGAGGGCCGGACCCCAGTCATGCGCCAACCTAGGGCACGAACAAAGAGATATGCTAGATAGCAAAGGAATCGAATGAGCATGTCATGGTATATACCTACTGGAGTGAATTTTGCAACCCCACTCGGTCACGAGTTTTAACGGTCTAAACTGGGGGCTTGAGCGATCCGTCGATATACGTAAAGCCTCTCCTCGAGAAGGCGCTCTCCCGGATTCCACATTATTTGGACCAATAAGGGATCGTTTTGCGACCAGCCCTCACTCAGCGCAAAAGGTCGACCCAAGCACGCCACGGCTCGAATCCTCGACGAGGGGTCACAAAGGCGCCCCGCCAACCTTCGCAGGACTTTTGGAGTGAAACGGGCGGTCGTGGCGTAGGCGATATCGGCGTGGCCCCACTCACAGTCGGTTTGGAGAAAATCCTGACAAAGGAGACTCAGAACGTTGTCGGGCCAGGTTTTCAGAGCCTGCTGAGCGGCTCGAAAGAGTTCTGGATTGCGCTCGATCCCTAGGGCCCGCGCTCCCCGGACGAGCGCGGCGTGAAGGACATTGCCGCCCCCGCAGCCCAAGTCGACCAACAGTTCTTTGGGTTGAAGGTCCAATCGATCAAAGACCGAGCCTATGATTTCTGAGGGGGTTTCGCCGTAGGCCGAGTTTTCGATATTCTCGCTCAAGAGTTTTGGAGTTTGGAGCCAGGTCGGAATGAGGTGCCGATGAAGGCCGCGATGACTGGCCGCCAAAAGGTCGGGTGGATCGTGATCGCCGTAGAAGCTCGACATAAGCTCCTTTTCGAAAATCCTTCGAGGATATCATTCAACGGGGAAGAAAGCTCTCCCATATAAGCTTGTAGGAGAGTAATTGATCATGGTGTTTGATAACGAGGCCCAGAAGGAAACCTACGAAAAGATCTTGCCCTGGATGCAGGAGATGTTCGGAGACTTCGTTGGGAAGAGAATGGAAATCCCAGAGTTTGGCGTTCGCGTCGGCTCGGCTTTCGCTCAGACGGCCATCTATCCGATGGGCGAAGACGATAGTGTCATTTCGACGAGGGCCTATGTGGTGACGGGTGTAGAACTCACCGCCGATCTGATGCACTTTTTGCTTCGCGAGAACGACCGCATGACTTTTGGAGCCTTCGGCATCGATCAAGATGGTGACATCTTTTTCGAGCACACCATTGTCGGATCCACCTGTGATCAACCGGAATTGAAGACCTCCGTTTCCTCGGTAGTCCTCATCGCCGATGAATATGACGACCTCATCGTTGAAAAGTGGGGCGGCGAGCGAGCCGTGGACCGACTTCGTGGAGAAGAAGCGCCGGCCAGCCTCTAGGATCCGCTTGGAGTTCCCAATCACCCCTTGGAATTTAAGGGGTCAAACAGAACTTAAAAAGGTCGTCCGAGGACGACCTTTTTTCGATCTTTGGGCCACCTTTTGTGGCTGACTTTTCAAGACTTCTTGCTGTTTGCTCCCGGCGCACCAGACGATCCGAACATTCGTTTCCACCAGGGAGCCCGCAGTTCTTGGTGCAATTCGTCGAGGTCTCGCTGCAACTCCATGGCTTTAAAAGTCGAGTCGATCACCTGAGTCCGCATCTCTTCTAGGGCGTGCTCGGCTTCCACGGCCCGCACGGTGGCGCTGACGGCATCGTGCTCAGCTTCTCCGGCGCGATCCTCTAGGTCGAAGGCTTTTTGGGCGGTTTCCTGGAGCAGCCGACGAGTCGAAGCAAGTTCCGACTCCAGAAACCCGAGGCGCACCATCGCCGCTTCGTGACGCTGAATGGTGACAATGGCGGTCTGGCCGCGGTAGTCTTCCTCGCCTTCGTCGTTGTAGCCCATCTCCATGGAGGTGTGGACGGGTGCCAGTTCCATGGATTGTTTCAGCATTCGGTTTTGCTTTTCGCCTTCCAGGCGCGAGAGTTCGCCCTCTGGAATACGAGTTTCCCCAGCGGAGTTCGTCGTGGTTCTTAGGCGACCTTGACGAATCAGCCGTCGAACACGACGCGGACTCGTCTCTGCCAAGTCGGCGAAAGCTCTGATAGATAAAGGACGGCTAGAGCGTCCGGATTGTTCTTCGGGTAAGGCCATTCTTTTCAACACCTTGATGAATGATACTCAAGTGCTTCACAGAGTGGCGGCCCCTTCCTTCCCCAAGGATGCATTTTTTTCAAGAAGGCCCAATCGCTGAGGCCTTCAATGAGCCCTGACCAGGTACTGACCGTGCCAAGGATCTGGTCCTAAGGAACTTGCGAACGGCTCTAGTTGGCGACCACTTCAATCTCGTAGAGGAATGGCCATCTCTTGCCGGTGATATAGAGTCTGCCGCGACTGGGGTCGAAGGCGATTCCGTTAAGCACATCGTCAGCGGTGAGGTTGTTGGCCTGTCGGTCGATGATGCCGGTGAGGTCGACCCGGAAGATGACCGCGCCCGTGTTGGGATTGATAGCAAGGATCTCATTGGTAGGGAATCGATTCGCGAAAATCGTGCCGTCTACGAATTCGAGTTCGTTCAGGCCGGCGACTTCCACACCGTTGTCGGTGACGGTGATGCGTCCGGTTTCTTGAAAGTCAGGGAGGACGTAGCGGATGACGGCGCTCCCATCGGAGAACGCGAAGCGGTCACTCTGAGGGATGTAAGTGAGACCCCATGCGGGGATGGGTGTTGTGGCCGTTGTTTCCAGAGCGAAAGAGTTTTGATTCCAAAGGTACGCTATACCGGAATTGAGAGTCAGTTGGTAAAGTCGACCGGCCCGTAAGGCAAGGCCTTCAGCGAAGACACTGGGGTCGTTGTCGACTTCTCGGAGAACGTTACCGGTGGTGAGTTCCACTTCGCGCAAAGAGCTTTGGCCAACAAGTCCAGTGCTTTCATAGAGCCGATTGTTGGCGTACAGGAGACCTTGAGTGAAGGCGTCCGTCTGATGAGGGTACGTGTTAAAGACGCGGTAGGTGAAGATAGGCGCCTTGGTATTCGGGGGCGAATTTCCGTTGTTGGCTTGGTCGTTGACAAAAGTGTCGAGGGAATCTCCCGAGCTTCCGCACCCTGTAGCAAGCGCGGTGATTAGAGTGATGAGGATGGCGACGAGACGAAGCCCCCGGGTTTTTTTGAACATAATGATTCTCCTCAGACACTAGGTCAGGCCCGCTATGTCGCCGGGCTAAAATTTTGTAGGCCGCCCCGTTCGTTATGGAGAGGATGAAGCCCTGGCTATAAAAATCAAAGTCTCACCTCAAGTTTGGGGCAGAACCTTAGGAACGAGAAAGGACCCGACGAGTGTCAGGTCCCTTCTCTTAACCGCTGGGCGTCGAACAACCCGCTACCGTTAGGCTTTCCGTTTTCGAACTAGCCGACGGTGAACTCTTTCACGAAATCGCCTCCGGCTTTACCGTCGGCATTTCCGTCCAGGGCTTGTCCGAAGGGGTCGTGGAGGTGCTCGGCGGAACCGACCAACTTGTAGGACCCAGCGGGCAGTCCGCTCACGTCAAATGCGATCTCGTTAGTGAGGAGTCGAACTTCCTTGGGGGCGCCCTTCATAGCGACGTTGCCTTCAGAATCTTCAATGCGCCAGGCATCGGGTACGTTGGCGCTGGCCGGCTCCAAGACTTTATTGAAACGAACACCGATGTTTTTCAGCTTGCCACTGGCGTCTCTTTTCTCAGTGGCAGTCAAGGTCGGTGCGGAAACTGTTTCGTTCAGGGCGCGGCCGGCGTTCACGCGACCGCCGCCAAGGAGTCCGGCTTCTTTCGGGTTGATGCCATCGATGTTGTCGGCGGTGCCCGAGATCTGAGCCCAGCGCTGGTTACGGTTCCAGTCGGGATGAGCGCTTTGCACAAGGAGGTCGACACTGGCTGCGACGGGTGAAGCCATGCTCGTTCCGGACAACCTTCCTGTTCTTCCCGGGAGGGTGGAGAGGATATCCTTTCCAGGCGCCGCGATGTCGACCCCGACGCCGTAGTTCGAGAAAGAGGCACGTTTGTCGACACTCGAGGAAGCGGTGTCAGTGGCCGCTACGAGGACGACATCCTCGAAGACTTCACGGGCCGAGTTGAGCTCGCCGGAGTTACCGGCGGAGTTAAACACCAGCACGTCGTTGTCGGCCAGCGTCTTGTAGGTGTCCTCAATGAGTTTGTCGCCCACAAAGCCATTGATATTGAAGCTCGTGTTGATCGTTTTGGCACCCTCTTTCATGGCGTAGAGGTAGGCTTCAGCCACTACGGCGGAGCTATAACGACGTTTTCCGCCGGCGATACGGAGCGCGATGCCTTTGGCTCCGGGAGCCACACCGGTGACACCAGCGCCGTCATTAGCGGAGTGGATGATCCCGTGAACGTGAGTGTGGTGGTCGCTGCGGGTGTCGCTCGGGTCGTTGTCACCATCGGTGACGTCCCAGCCAATCGTGTCATCGATGTAGCCGTTGTTGTCATCGTCGATGCCGTTGCCGGCTATCTCTTTGGTGTTGGTCCAGAAGGAGTCTTTAAGTTCCGGGTGGTTTACGTCGACACCGGTGTCGGTGACGGCTGACAGAATGTTTGGACTGCCCTGTGTGACCTTCCAAGCGTCCGCCACGTTGATGATACCGAGGTGCTCTTGGACGCCGGATTCGGGCGTGTCACTTTTGAACACCGAAGGGGGGAGCGGCTCGTCGTAGAGGTCGCCTTCATACTCGTAGTTGGGATAAACGTTGGCGGGAAGCTTGCCGTCGTCGGACATCACATCGGGTTCGGATTTGGACTGATTGGCCAAGTAGAAAATCGAATCTCCATCGGAACCGAGCACCTTTTCGACATCGAGGTTCGGGTGACTGTCGGAGACCGAGGAGAGGCTGTTGGCTGGAGCTTTGATGACGTAGCTACCGGGAATGGCTTTACGAGTGGGCGGTTCGATGGCTACGGCCGCCGTTTTCGAAGTTTCGGCGACTTCGGGACCACCGGTAAGAGTGACTCCATCCGCGGCTTGCTGAACTTCAGAGGTCGCTTTCGTTGCTTGCGCTTGTTGGGTGTTCGCAGTCGCCCCGGCCTGTTGGATGGCGGTCGTGAAAGGGACTGAGTTGCGTGTTGAAATGGTCATTTAGGGTTTTCCTTCTTCGAACACTCTCGCAAAGGCGAGAAACGATCATTTTATAAAATATCTAATCCTACTATATAGGTAAGGGGTTGAGAGCGAGTTAAAGGGATGTTAAGGGGTGGTCAAACTATAGCCGTGGTCGCTGCTGACGATCACCACGCAGCTACTCCAGTTTCCCTCTTTCTCCACCGGGTTGGCAATAACCCTCAAGACGGCTTCGCCACTTTCGAATAGAGAAGTTCCAGTAAAGGCGCTCTAGTCTCTCGTCTCGTCGGAACGACCGGCGGCGTCGCTCCAGTGAAGCATGACATTGATCACGCCATCGCGACCAAATTCTTTCTCTAGGTCCAGATACCAACGGAAGGCACCACCGTATAGGGGATCCGGGTTGGTCTTGATGCGATAAGAAAACTCCGTCAGGCCGGCGCGTTTCACGAGATAGAAAGCGACCCACTCGGCAAAGCCCTCGGCAATAAAGTCGTCGATAACATCGGACTCCGGGCGCTGGGAGAACTGCCACGCATGGCCGAGTTCGTGAGCCAACACCATCAGGGCCGCGTCGCGACGTAAATTCGGGTCGATGGTGATGCGGTCGCCGTCGATGAAACCTTGGGCCGCCTCGCCTTTGAAGGTCATCTGGGCGGTTTTACTGAGGCTGACGGAGACGATGGGGCTAGCGTCGAGGTAAGCGCCGAACTCCTTGAGTAGCAGACCGTTGAGATATTCTAGTTGAAGGTCTGCCACTTTCTGGTCGACGAGAACGTTGTCGCGGCAGAGATGCTCCATGCCGGGTGGACAAACGCACTCTTGGCTCCAGCAAGGAGCCCCCAGCAGGACCAGTAGGCAGAAAACTGCCGTTCTCACGACGACGTTGGGCGGAGCCGAGAGTACACGCGATGATCCCGAAAACTGTCCGAGAACCGAATCCCACCTCGCTCCACGCCCTCAAATTGAAACTTCGCGCGTTCTAGAAGTCTAATACTACGGAGATTGTCGGGCTGAACTCTGGCCTCGATGCGGTGGACCTTGGTTTCTCCTAGGGCCGCCTCGATGGCCATCTCGACTGCCTGTATTGCCACCCCTTTACCTTGAAACGGAGGCGCCAGCCAGTATCCGACCTCGACTCTGGAGTTGCGCTCCTCGGCGCGCTGAAAGCCAACCGTCCCGGCCAGTTCCGAACCCCAGAAGATACCCATGGTCAGTCCGGATTTCCAGAACCCCGTCAGCGACAGAATGTAGAACGTCATGTCGGAGATCCCCCGGGTTCTCTCAACCCAAGGTAGCCAAAGGCCAAGGCTTCTGCGATGGGCGTCGATGAGCAGATACAATTCTCCCGCATCCCTTGCCACCAAAGGTCGCAACAGCAGGTCATTGGACTGGAAGGGGCCGTTGAGTTCCGGAAAAGACAACCGGCCAGTTATTTGGAGATTATGTGAGTGCTGGTCCCGAAGAAGGCGTCGGCCGCTTCCATCACGGTCTCCGACAGAGTCGGGTGGGCGTGAATGGTGAGCCCGAGGTCTTCCACGGTGGCAGCCATCTCGATGGCAAGGGTGGCTTCGGCGATCAGTTCACCAGCGCCGGGTCCGACAACGCCAACACCCAAAACTCTTCGAGTTTCCGGGTCGACGATGATCTTTGTCAATCCATCGGACCGATTCAGCGACAAGGATCGGCCTGAGGCGCCCCAGGGGAATTTGGTGACCTTGTGAGCCACGCCCGAGGCTTTGGCTTCTTGTTCGGTGATGCCGGTCCAGGCGAGTTCAGGGTCGGTGAAGACCACAGCCGGAATAGCGTGGGGGCGAAACTCCGCTTTGCTGCCGTGGATGACCTCCGCGGCCAAGCGTCCTTGATGGGTTGCGCGATGGGCCAGCATGGGTTGGCCCGAAACGTCTCCGACGGCGAAGATATGGGGTTCGGCGGTACGGCATTGGGAGTCAATGCTAATGAATCCGTGGTCGTCGAGCGCCACCTTGGTATTTTCCAGTCCGAGATTTTCGCTGTTGGGGCGTCGCCCCACGGAAATCAAGACCTTCTCAAAGACTTCTTCTCTTTCGGGGTCCAGCGTGACTTTGATCCCGTCGGAGACTTCTTCCATCTTCACAACGCGAGTGCCTAGGGAGATCTCTTCAAAGAGTTGGCGCACACGCTTTTCTAAGACACGAACCAAGTCTTTGTCGGCGCCGGGAAGAAGTGTGTCCATCATTTCCACCACGGTGACACTCGAACCGAGGGCGGAATAGACCGTTCCCAGTTCCAGCCCGATGTAGCCACCGCCGATGACCAATAACGTTTCGGGGATTCCGTCAAGTTCGAGGGCTTCTCGAGACGTCATCACGCGGTCGGACTCTAGGGCCAATGGACCAGGCACGATGGGCCGGGAACCGGTGGCGATGATGGCGTGTTTAAAGGTGATGGTCTGACCGTCCTCGGTCTGTAGGGTGTTGGCGTCGATAAAACGGGCCGTTCCTTGAACATGTTCGACCTTGCGCGCCTTACGCAGTTGGCCCAAGCCGCCGGTCAACTTCTTGATGACGCTGGTCTTCCAGTCGGCCAACTTCTCCACATCAATGGTGGCTTCGCCGAAATCTATTCCGATCTCGGTGGCCTCTTCTGCGTCGGTCAAAATCTTCGCGGCGTGAAGCAAGGCTTTGGACGGGATACAGCCTCGATACAGGCAGACTCCCCCAGGATTCTCCTCTTTGTCGACGATCAGAGTTTTCAAGCCGAGATCGGCTGCCATGAAGGCGGCCGCGTAGCCGCCGGGTCCCGCGCCAATGACGACGACTTCCGTTTCCATGCTCAAAGCGTTACCTTTCCTTTGTCCAGTAGTAGTATGAGTGGGTTAGCGCTAGCCTTCGAAGGCTACCAGGGCGGGATTCTCCAGCGCCTCGCAGACCCAGCGTAGAAAGCGCGCGGCGTCGGCGCCGTCGATCAGTCGGTGGTCGTAGGTAAGACAGACGGGCATCATCAGTCTCGCGTAAAACGTATCGTCCTGATAAACGGGTTCCATCGAAGCTCGGGAGACTCCGAGAATGGCAACTTCGGGTGGATTCACAATCGGAGTGAAAGCGTGGCCGCCGATTCCGCCAAGGTTGGTAATCGTAATGCAGGCTCCCGACATGTCGTCCGGTCGAATTTTCTTTTCTCGAGCTTTCTCAGCCAGTTCGTTGAGGTCTCCGGCTAATTCCACGATGTTCTTCTGGGTGACGTCTCGGACGACCGGAACGAGTAATCCGCGCTCGGTGTCGACGGCCACCCCAACGTTGAAGTAGTCCTTGTATACGATCTCCTCGTTGGCCATGTCGACCGAAGCGTTGAACTGAGGAAACTTCTTGAGGGCCGAACCCATGATTTTGAGAAGGATGGCCGTCACAGTCAGTTTGGCCTGGCCGGGTTTGGCCTGGCCGTTGATTTTTTTTCGAAGGGCCTCAAGGTCGGTTATGTCGGATTTGTCGAATTGCGTGACTTGGGGAATGGTGCTCCAGGCGCGGTGCATCTGTTCGGCCGTCTTGCGCCGAACGTTGCTCATCTTTTCGCGGCGTACGGTTCCGAAGCTAGAGAAGTCCGGCAGCGGAACAGCGACGCTCTGAACCGAAGCAGTAACCGCACCGGGAGTCCCTTTGGCGCCCGAGGATCCTGCCAGGAGGCCCTTGGCGAAGGCTTTAACGTCTTCGACCGAAATTCGGCCGGAGGCTCCAGACCCCTTGACTTGGTGAATGTCGACCCCGATCTCCCGAGCCAGGCGGCGAGTGGAAGGTGCCGCGGGCGCCAACTCTCGAGGTCCCGACGAGGTTCCGTTGACCGAAGGTTCCTCGGTGGCGACGGTCTGGTCTTGGTCGACCTGAACCCGACCGCGACTCTCAACGGGAGCAACGGCTGTTTTGACTGACGATTCCTTTTGAGCCGCTTCGGCTTCATCGGAGGAGTTCTTCTCCTCTTTCGAGTCCTGCGAGGGCTCATCCGTCGCCGCGGCGGGCGCGTCGTCGGTTTCGTCGCTGGACGTTTCCGCGGTCTCAGACTCCTCGACCACCAAAACGACCTGTCCGACGGCGGCCGATTCTCCAGCTTTCACGCGGATCTCTTTCACAACGCCGGCCACTGTCGAGGGAACCTCGAAGGTGGCCTTGTCGGTTTCGATCTCGAGAATGGAGTCGTCGATAGCAATGGTATCGCCCTCGGAGACTAATACCTCCACGACATCCGCGGATGTGATGTTTTCCCCGAGTTCGGGAAGAATGAATTCTGTAGGCACCGTGTGTTCTGTCCTTTCCTGTCCTGTGGGTCTTCCCTATTACGCCTTCATCGGGTCTCGTTTGTCAGGGTCGATTCCCAGGTCGCGCATGGCCTGCTCGACGGCGTCGTGTTCGAAGTCGCCTTGCCGGCTCAGGGCCGAAAGAGTAGCAAGTACTATGAAGCGGGCATCCACTTCGAAGTGGTCGCGCAGCGCTTCTCGCGTCTCGCTGCGGCCAAATCCGTCGGTTCCCAGAGAAATCATGGTGTTCTCAAACCAGGGTGAAATGGAATCCGGCAACGTCTTCACGTAGTCGGAAACGGCGACGACCACACTGGTCTCATCTTCAAGAAGCTGAGATACGTAGGGCAGTCGCATTTCTGAAGTCGGGTGCATCATATTCCAACGGTCGCACTCTTGGGCTTCCCGGCGAAGCTCTTTGTAGGAAGTGATACTGTAAGCTTGGGTGGGGATGTTGTAGCTCTGCTCCAAAAGCTCCTGAGCTTCTAAGACTGCTTGCATGATCGAACCGCTGCCTAACAGTTTGGCGGTGGGCGTCTCCCCTTCGATGCTGGCGTCTTTGAAGAGATATCCACCCTTGATGATGCCTTCTTCGCAATCCTCGGGCATTGCCGGCATAGCGTAGTTTTCGTTTTCCACTGTGATGTAGTAGAAGATGTCTTCGTTCTCGACGTACATCCGACGGATGCCGTCTTTAATGATGACTTCTAGTTCATAGGCGTACGCCGGATCGTAGGCCATCAAGTTGGGCACCGGGTAGGCCAACAAGTGACTGTTTCCGTCCTGATGCTGCAGACCCTCACCGTTGAGAGTGGTGCGGCCCGCTGTGGCACCGAGCAGAAATCCTCGGCATCTCATGTCGGCCGCGGCCCATATCAAGTCGCCTATCCGTTGCATCCCGAACATCGAGTAAAAGATGAAGAAGGGGATGGTCGGGATTCCGTGGGTAGCGTAAGAAGTGCCCGCGGCGATGAACGAAGACATGGAACCGGCTTCGGTAATGCCTTCCTCGAGGATCTGACCATCCTTCATTTCTTTGTAGAACAGCAGTTGATCGGAATCCACGGGGTCATAGAGTTGCCCAACGCTTGAGTAGATGCCCACTTGGCGGAACAGGGCTTCCATTCCGAAAGTTCGGGCCTCGTCGGGAACGATTGGTACGATCTGTTGTCCTACGCCTTTGTCTTTGAGGAGTTTACCTAGGATCCGTACGAAGGCCATCGTGGTGGAGAGTTCACGGTCTCCGCTGCCTGCTGGGAACTCGTTAAAAACCTTCTCCGCGGGCATTGGCAGGTCCGAAGGCTTGGAGATCCGTTTGGGGAGAAATCCCCCGAGAGTCTTACGACGTTCTTTGAGATACTGAATTTCTTGACTGTCTTCGGCCGGCCTGTAGAACGGGGCGTCGACCACGTCTTCGTCGGAGATGGGGATGCCGAATCGGGTTCGAAATTGACGAAGCTCATCTTCGTTGAGTTTCTTCTGTTGATGGGTGATGTTTCGGCCTTCGCCGGCTTCACCCAGACCGTAACCTTTGATGGTTTTCGCGAGGATCACCGTGGGGCGGTTGCTCTTCATGGCGTTGTCGTAAGCAGCGAACACTTTCTGAGGGTCGTGGCCTCCGCGTCGCATGCGATAGAGTTGCTCATCAGAGTAGCCCTCGACCATTTTTGCGAGGTCGGGATCGTGGCCGAAGAAGTGCTCGCGAATGTAGGCGCCGGATTCGACGACGTACTTTTGGTACTCTCCGTCTACCACTTCGGTGGCACGCTGACTCAATTTCCCGGAGTCGTCCTTTTCGAAGAGAGCATCCCAGTCATTGCCCCAGACGACCTTGATAACATTCCAGCCCGCGCCTCGGAAAAGCGCTTCCAGTTCCTGAATGATTTTGCTGTTTCCACGAACCGGACCGTCGAGACGTTGAAGGTTGCAGTTGATGACCCAAATCAGGTTATCGAGTTTCTCACGAGTGGCTAAAGAGATGGAGCCCAAAGCCTCGGGCTCGTCGGTCTCGCCGTCTCCCAAGAAGGCCCAAACCTTACGGTCGTTTTTCTCCATGAGTCCGCGGTTGACCATATACTTATTGAAGCGGGCCTGATAGATCGACATAATGGGACCGAGCCCCATGGATACGGTGGGGAATTCCCAGAAGTCTGGCATCAGCCAAGGGTGGGGATAGGACGACAGTCCGCCGTTCGGCTTCATTTCTCGACGAAAGTTCTGCAGGTGCTCTTCATCGATGCGACCTTCCAAGAAGGCTCGGGCGTAGATTCCCGGAGAGGCGTGGCCTTGAAAGTAGACCATGTCTCCAACACCGTTCTCGTCTTTGCCACGGAAGAAGTGGTTGAAGGCTACCTCGTAGAGGGTGGCGGCCGAAGCGTATGTGGAGATGTGTCCGCCCACTCCTGTATTGTTTTTGTTAGCGCGGACGACCATCGCCATGGCGTTCCAACGGATAATGCTTTTGATGCGGCGCTCGATCTCGCGACTACCCGGATAGGTAGGTTGGTCGGCGCGGGGGATGGTGTTTACGTACGGCGTGTTCGCCGTGAAAGGAAAGGTGACACCTTTGCTTTGCGCGTGGTGCTGCAA
Source organism: Candidatus Xenobia bacterium (assembly GCA_037968995.1). GTDB lineage: Bacteria > Vulcanimicrobiota > Xenobia > Xenobiales > JADMJV01 > JAEXNA01. Next base: position 11,667 of record JBBKWP010000240.1, on the reverse strand, counting down.
CCGTTCCATCAGCTCGATCACTCGAGCGGGTCCCGATTGGGCTAGGACATAGTCGAGAGACTCGACCCATTCCTGATTCTCTAACTGTTTGAGGCTGATGTCCTCAGCTTTATCTGTGTTGGTTTGGTTAACGATGGTGTCCATATCAATCCTTCCGAGGGCGGCCTTCGGGGTGTTCTGAAGAGATCCTCGGCCCCAGACCGCCCAGCTTCGTCTATTTGGAGGAAATTTTGGGCCAGACGAGCATTTTCCAGTATGGCATCAATGACTTCCGCGGCGGGGGAGACGAAATTGGTGAAGCGCTACCTCGATCTCGTACGGTCGCTCATCACCAGTCTCGAACTCCGGAATCCTTACAACATCGATCACTGTCGACTGGTCGCCCGATTGTGCGAGCAGATGGCGAAGAAGGCGGGGCTATCTCGGGAAGGTCGCCAGTTGGCCGTGATCTCCGCGGAGTTCCACACGCTGGGTGTCTCTTTGCAGATGGAAGAAAAGAAGCCTTACTTTTCGCTTCCTATCACCAAGTTAGGCCTTTCAAGCGGCCGAGATCTGCCGAGTCACCTTAGGGAAGAGCAGATTTTGCGTGAAGTGATGGGAGATATTCCCGAACTTGATCAATGCATCACTGTGATCACCGAGCGGAACGAATGGTTTGACGGTTCGGCTTCACTGTTTGGAAAGTCCGGTGACGGGATCTCGGAGGAGGCTCGACTGCTCTGCGTCGCTGATGCTTTCATCGACCTGGCGACTCCCAAGAAGCATCGTTCTCAAGTTTCGTCGCGCGAGGCCTTGAAGCGCATTTTTGACCGCTCCGGTACTCAGTTTGACCCGCGATTCGTGGAGTGTCTGCAGGCGGTGATGAATGAAGAGGACGGCTCCTTTAAAGAGAGTGGGCGGACCGAACATTTCGAGACGTCACGGTGTCGACACTATTTGAACCTTGGACATCTCTACATTGCCATTCACGAAACAGATTGGGCCTTGCGCTCTTACCTGAAAGCCGAGCGGATCGCCGTCGAGATGGCCGACAGCGGTCTAGAACTCGGGGCGATTTCCGGACAAGTTATGGTCTATTGTGAGAGACGCCAACTTGAGCAGGCTCGTGAGGCGCTGCAGCGGGCCCGGCAGAGGACTCACTCGGAGAGGGAGAAGCGGGGATACCATCTGATGTGGGGCTTGGTTGAATGGCTGTCCGGCCGCGACCAGAATGGCCAGGAGATTTTGGAACGGTTGATTTCGCACTACCGCAAGGCACGAAATCTGCCGGGCTTGACGGCTAGCTTGACTTTTCAAAGTTTTCTTTCTTTAACCCACAGAGGTTTAGATGATGTCGAACACGTGGAGACACTTCACGAGTTTATGGAGTTGGTGGCGCGATACGACCTCTTCGATGTGGTGGAGCGCTACCGAAAGTTCACCCTTCCTCTGTTTTTGAGCGCGGTACTTAAAGGAGTCGAGACCCCTACGGCGCGCGCCAATCTCACGAAGATGGGGGAACCGTGCCAGCAGGCGCTGTTAGAGCAACTTTCGGATATCGAGCCTTCACAGTGGATGGAACATCTGCTTCCCGAGCCTGTCCTCCCCTCAGCCCAAGCGCCCTTGCCGGCCTCCAGTAGGGTCCGAGTCGAGCAAGGAGTTGGCCACAGCAAAGTCTTGCTGCGTACACTCGGTCGGGTACGTCTGACAGCCCAAGACATCGAGGTCGCTGAAGATGACTGGCCGACTCAGAAGGCTTTGCGTATGTTCGCTCAATTGGCGGTGACCCGAAGTCCGGTGACGGACGGAGTCATGATGGAAATGCTTTGGCCGGACGCTCCAGAGACCAAGGCGCGCAATTCGCTGCGCAATGCCATACACCAGGTGAGGACGGTTTTAAAGCGGGTCGATGATCGCCCCGGCGCCGAAGTTCTTCAGCGCGGTAGAAAGAGCGGTACGGCTACGCTCGATCTCGACTACGACCTAGACATTGAACGTTTAGATGAGAATCTCCGCGCTTCGGCTGCGGCTTTGGAGGCTGGTCAGTTCGAAGTGGCCATCGCGCAAGCAAAGTTGGCTTTAGATCTCTATCAAGGGGAATTTCTCGAGGGCTTTCACGACGACTGGGTGGAGGGTTTGCGAGTCCAGTATCGAGAGCTACAGCAGCGGGCTTTGAGCACCTTGGCGAAGGCTTATTTGGCTTCCCAAAGATTTGAGGAGGCTGAAGTTGTGGCCCGTAAGATGTTGATCGCCGACGACTTGAGAGAGGACGCCCACGAAGTTTTGATTCTGGCCTTGGCCGGCGATGGTCGCTCGGCCGAAGCTATCCGTCACTACGAAGAGACGGTCGACCTTTTCGAGCGCGAAATCGGGGTCGCGCCGGCGACTTTGGTAGCGGTTCTTCAAGAAACCGGGCTGCTCTTGTAACAAAGTCGTTCTTGTTTTGTTCGACAATGGTAAGGTAAGCTTGAAAGATGGAGTCCTTAGGGCTCCGTGAAAGCAGTTTGAATTGAACGACGACGCTCCCAATAGCCATCGAACCAAACGTTATCAGAACTCCGACTATCCTGCGGGGTCGCTGGAAGCCGCCCTGAAGTCTGAAGAGGGTGAGACCGGAGTCTCGTTACGTTTGGAGAGACATCCCTCTCGAGAGATCTCTCCTCGAGAAGATGTCGACGAGATGGTGCCTGATTTTATGCATCGGGACTTCTTTCGCTCTGAGGAAGACGCGCTGGAACCGGTCGAGCCCGGCGGTCGTCTCAATGCGCTCCGCCGGACGCCCCAGGAACTCGAGGCTGGTCCGGCCGGGTCAGCCGACTTCGGCGCAGTCATGGAGGTTCCCCGAACCGAAGACGAGCAACCACTTCCTCGTACCCGCTCGGGAAAAGCCTCAGCGCCCACTTCCCGAGTGGAAGAGAAACAGCCCCTTCCGCGAATGGCCTCCGCTACTCCTCAGGGGGAAAAGCTTGCCCCGCTGAGGAGTAGCGAACCCCTTCCGGCCGCGCTCTCAGGTTCGCCCGCGCCGTTGAGGCGCGACGAGGCCTCCAGCGCGCCGTCGCCTCCTCCTCCCGTGAATACTGAGCCTGTCCAGCCTTCGTTGTCCCCGAGTGCTGGGAAGGCTTCATCGCGCTATTCCGTTCCTTTAGTGGGTGCACTTCTGCTGGTGGTAGGACTCTTTTTCTGGAGAGAGCAGACTCGTCCGGTGCATACCGAGCAGGAGGCTCTGCCCGTGCCTCGCGTGGTCACCGTGACCGACCCGAGCGCCGACTCAGCGTCTTCTAGTCAGCCCAGCCCAGCTTTTCGTCCCAGTCAAGTCGGTGTTGGTCCCCCGGCGCCGGCGCCGACCCTGACTCCGGCGTCGCCCCTGGATCTGCCTGACACGGTGGCTGACGCCGATGGCCTTCCTGAAGCCGCTCCCGAGAGTGGCGAGGTAGAAGAGGCCGTTGGGGACGATTTCTCGGTACAGCGGGCTGCTGTGTTGGAGAGAATGAGTCAAAGTTCTTCCGACGCTCAAGGTGCCGATGCGAGGCCCGCCCTTTCTGAGCCTTCGATGAACTCGGGCGCCTCTTCGACGAACTCGGACCCAGGCGGGCTTTTCCCCAGAACGACGCCTCCCGCAAGTTCGGCTCCCGTTCGAACGGCCCCCGTCGCTGTTCCGTCGTCGGCCTCGGTGCCGCCCTCAGCACCCAAGGCTGCTCCCGCTGTACAGAACAATCCGGCGGATCTCTTTCCAATAGATGAAGAGCTCCCCGTGAAGCCAGTTCGACAGGCGGTGTCCACTACGGCACCTCCGGCACCCGTTAAAGCCGTTCTAAAACCTACCCAGGTCAAAGCCCCCGCCGCACCGGTACCCTCGGCGCTATCACCTGCGCAGGGCGACCCCTACCAGATCGACGAACCCAGACTCTAGGACTCTAGGACGACACCATGGCCGGCGTATTTACCGAACTGCAGAAACAGAAACTGATCCATATGTTCGAGTTGCTCGATGTGGACGGTAATGGCGTTCTAGAGTACGAAGATTTTCGGATGGTGGTCGATACTATGGCTGCCGAACGTGGCTGGAACAGTGCGAACCGAAGGTATCGCTCCCTGGTGGCCAGCAATAGGCGCTTGTGGAAAATGATATCACGCCCAATCGACATCGATGATGATGGTTCCATCACCTTGATAGAATGGCTCGCATTCCATATCCGGGCTTTTGTAAGCAGCCCGCAACATGAGAATTTCAAACCGGAGTTTTCCAGCGCTTTAAGCGCTACGGCCAAGTTCTTCTGTGACATGCTCGATTCTGACGGAGACGGCAAGGTGAGTTTGGAAGACTACATCCTTTTCTGCGGGGCCTACAATGTGGGACCTGATGAAGCACGGCAGGCCTTTGCTCTGTTCGACCGTGACGGGAGTGGCGATATCACTCAGGAAGAAGTCGAAGCGATGGTAAAAGAGTTCTATCTGAGTGAAGACCCCGAATCCTTGGGGAATCGCTTTTTCGGAAGTCTTTAGGAATTCGCGAAAAGTTTCCGATTTCGGCCGGGACTCAGTGGTTACGGCTTTTTTGATGGCGTCGGTGGGATTTCGGGCGCTTCTAAGATTGGGTCTTTTTGTTCCAAATGGGAAACCGAGGAGGTAGCCACCTTCTCAGTCGGCGGCGTGAAGGCTGACTTTTCTTCCATGTCAAGGCGTTTGAGCCGACTTCTTACTCGTTCTAGATTTGTTCTCAAGGCGTAGATGTCGGCGCTGTAGGCCGCGGGCATGGAAGACAGACGGCGGGCGCCCTCCTCCATAATGTCGAGTTCGCCGAGAAGTTGCTCGACCGGTTCGAATCCGATTCGGGCTTCCAACCGCTGTAAGGCTCGATAGCGGCGATAGATTTTGCGTTTCATTGTCCAACTGTAAAACGGGGGTAGCAGTCGAACGATGGGGATCAAGAGCCCCACGAAGGGAAGGAGCAGGATCGCCATGCGGTCCAGGCCCGAGGCTAAGTAGAAGGGCAGATGTCGAAAGAGAAACGAAGTTCCGTACTGATAAAAATGCTTGGCTTCTCCGGCGATAGGAAAGGAGCAGAGTTTGGAAGATGGGAATTCCGCGTATTCGTTAAGGATGCTTCCGTGTCCGTGAATTTCTTGGGCGGCCCTGAGGAAGACACCGGGGAGTGCTTTGTGAAAGTCATGCCGCACGACCAAGGTCGCGGCTGGCGCCAGAAGTTCTACGTCGTTCGGCGGGATGTCTTTTTTGAGGTCGATCACCCCAGTGTAGAGTGGAATGAGTGAGAGGAACTGGTGGCGGCGTTCTAGGGCGTGGGCCCGGTCGAACTCCATCAACTGGACTCCAGAGGCTGAGAGCATCCGGGAGATGACCGGAATTGTCGGGGTGCCCACCAGGAATAGCGCATCAAGCTTGCCTTCAAGAAACATCGCCTCGGCCTCTTCACCTCCCGTTTCGAACGTGTGAATCTCGTCGACCATTTGCGCGTCTTCGAGAATTTCTAGAGCGATGGTCCGGGTGCCACTCCCTTTCGGACCTATGGCCATTCGAAGACCTTTGAGTTCGGAAAACTCGTGCGGAATGGTCTCAGAGCGAACGAAGATCCACAGTGGCTCGTAATAGACGCTTCCCAAAGCTTCTAGGCGAATGCTCGGGTCCTGAGGCGTCAAGCCTCCTTGAACAAAGGCGATGTCGGCTTCCCCGCGACTTAGAAGTTCGAGGTTCTCGGTCGAACCGTGGGTCTCAAGAATTTCAATATCTAGACCTTGGACGCCCAGCAATTCTTTATATTGTTGAGCGTAGTGATTGTAAGCGCCCCAAGTGGACCCGCTGGCGAAGCGCAATTTCTTCGGTGGTGGTTGTCCCACGAAACTGTAAGCTAAAAGAAAACCCAGAATGGTCAACACGAGACCCGGTCCGAAGATAGGCCAGAATTCGCTGCGTTCGTGGAGTTTAGGCGCTGGAGAAAGAGGATGAGCCTCAGGAGGAAGGATCGGACCGCCCGCGCCTTCCGGACGTGTTTTTTCCGGTTTGCGAGCTTTTTTTCGAATCTGACCGACCAGTTCAGAGTCTTCCATCACCGTCTTTTACAAGTCCCCGCTCTTCTGAGGAGACGGAGTGTTGGAATTTGTGAGGACGGTACTCCAAAGGCCGGGGTCGACGTCGCTCACGAGATTCTCGTGATTTACGGACCGAAGGTGTAGGGCTCGGGCCAGTAGCAGGCATCCCGTTAGTCCGTCGGCTCTCGGCGGTAGCCATTCTAGGTGCTGTTTTTGGCGCTTCAGTTCGTCTAGAAGAGCCCCTTCCAGTGTCGCTCCGCTCCAGGTTGCGTAGAGAGCCCCGCTGCGAGGAGAGGGCTCGGACCCGTCGGGGGCCATCTCTTGTGCACGGTCCACAAGTTCCCCCAATCGTCGGGCGGTTCGAACCACCAAGGCTCGACAGGCGGGCTCAGGAGTTGGGAACTCGGCCAAGGCGACCGTCGCCCGCGCCAACTGCAAGATGGCTGGAGGATCGGGGGCTTGTGTCATAAGGGTGTCCCAAAGATCCTCAAGAGTGGGTTGTCTGAAGTGGCCGATCAAAAGTCCGACAAGGCGTGGTGTCGCTTCCATGCGACCCTCTCTAATTCGGGCTCCCAACTGGAGGGTCCGAGTTCCCAACCAGAGGCCACTCCCTTCTTGGCCCAAGGGGTCCGGGTCGTGCTCGACGCGACGGAACACCCCCTGCTCGTCTACGAAAGCGACCGCCGCGTCGCTCCCGGAACGGACGAGGTACCCGGGCCGTCCCTCTAGCATGCCGGCCAGAAGAGGCTCCATTTCGTCGCAAAGTACGATGCGACTGTCGGTCGGCAGGATGCTTTTGACCATGTCCGCGGCGGCTCGGCGGAGGGCAGGCGTGGAAAGTCCCGGTAAAGCCATGACCGCAGTCAGGCTTGGAATCGTTCCGGGGAAATCGATGCTGCTTTCCTGGAAGGCGCGCTCAAGGAGTTCTCTAGTCGAGCGGGCCTCAGCATTGGGAATGAGGACCTGACCCCAGCGACGTCCATCGGACCCGGCCAAGATGGCTTCGGTATAGGTTGAGTCGGCTCGAACGCCCAAAAACAAGGCACACACCCTTCTTAATTAAGTTAGGGGGGCCCGCTAACCTCTTTGTAGAGGGTCGTGGTTTAAGACGGGGGGTCGTCGGGCGGGGGCGGATCAGCAAAGCCAGAGAGGTCGTCTACGAACCAAAGCGGCACGCCTCTAGAGGTGGTAGGGTAGGAGCGGGCGACCGGCGACTCAATCTCTCGTTCATTGGGGAATCCCTCATCGCAGTAGGCGTAGTGATAGACTAGCGGCATATCGGGACCCTTGTGAAATGCGTAGACTTTGCTCGCAACTTCCGTTTCGTATGCTGTGACGCGTTCATGTTGACGGAGGTGGCTCCCCCAGTTTTCTTCCAAGTAGACCTCGCGATATTTCGAGGGATCGGCGATGTCCACGAAGATGCCCCACTGCAAGACCCCGTTTTGGTGTCTAAACGCTCTGAGCTTTTCGGCGGCGGCCCGAAAGGCTGGGCCTTCTTCCGGATCGATCTGGTACACGACGGTGACCAAGACCGGCCCGTGATTGAGCGGAGGCTCGAGGGTAATATCGGGGTGAGGCCACGCTTTTGAGGGCTCGAGATTGCGTTTCTCGCTAGAGTCGAGCGGAGCCCAGAGACCGCTAAGACTGGTGACGACCAGCATGGCGGCGGACACCTCTAGGGCCTCGCGTAATCCGATGCGCTGAGCCACGATTCCCCAAAGCCCGCTGCCGACGCAGGCTGCTCCAAAAAAACATAACAAATATACGGACATGGCACGGGCCTGCACCCAAGGCGGCGCCGCGGACTGGACGACAAGGTGAAGATTCGCCAGGATACAAAGCCAGCAGGCGCCTCCCACGGCCATGGCGAGATTGGCTGTGATACCGCCGTTGGAAAGGGCTAGGCTCAATAGAACGCCGGCGAACGTGAGCCAGGCCCCGGTCACGATGGCATTGATGCTCAGGCGCCTGCGCAATCGTGGTAGCAGCATTACGGCGCCGGTGACGGCACCCGCGCCAAAACAGGCGATGAGAGCGCCATAGCCTCGGGGGCCTAGGCCATACTCTTGTCGACTCAAAAGTGGCAGCATGGCCCAGAGGGCGCTGCTAGAGGTCAGAAATGTCGTGGAGCGACTCAAGGCGGCCCGAAGACGCGGAGAATGACGCACATGGCGGAGGCCAACCTTCATCGCGGAAGTGAATCGTTCGGGGGCGACCTCGGTGCTCTTCGGTTGCCGCTTCCAGGCTAACAGGACAGCGATAACAGCAAGGAACGATAAAGAATTGAGAAAGTAGGCGATGGCGGGTCCAAACCACAAGATGACGGCTCCGCCGATGGCTGGGCCCACGGCCCGCGCCCCGTTGATAGCAAGGCCGTTGAGAGCGATGGACGGAGCCAGATCTTCGCGAGAGACGATCTCAGGTGTGATCGAGTGCCATCCCGGCGAGTTGAGGGCCACGCCAAGGCTCATAACAAAGGTGGCCACCAACAACCGGACAGGGGTCATTTGGTTGGTGAGAGTGAGAAATCCCATGAGCGCGGAAGCGATCATCATCCAAGTCTGGGTTGTGAGAAGGTAGCGGCGGCGGTCTACCATGTCGGCGAACGCTCCGGCCGGCAACGCCAGCAAGAACATAGGAAGAGTGTTGGCGACTTCCACTAAGGAAACCAAGATCGCCTGGGGAGCCAAGCTGGTCATGAGCCATCCATTGGCGACTTGCTGGATCCAAGTCCCCAAATTCGAGATCAGACTGGCGGTCCAAAGTCCGCGAAAGAGTCGGTTTTTGAAGGGGTCCCAGGCGCTTTCGACAGAGTCTTTTGGTGCCGCCAGATCCTTGTCTGTCATAGCAGATTCCACCGATGAAGTTCTCGGCGAAGGTCCGCGACGTTATGATAATGATGAGCTTGAAAGCCAGCCTTTTGTGCCCCCTCGACGTTCTCTATGAGATCGTCGATAAAGAGGCATTGAGAAGGATGAGTTTTGACGAGTTGAGCGGATTTTTGGTAAATGTCCAGATTGGGTTTTCTCAATCCGATCTGGCAGGACAAAATGACCGGATTAAAGTGCTTATAGACGCCTTCCTTTTGAAGGACCAAGGCGTGTTCCTGGATGGTGTTGGAAAGCGCGGCGACCCGCGCCCGAGACTTTAACTGGCGGCAGACATCCACGACCTCATGATGGATGGCCAGATTATCCAGCAGAATGCCCTCCCAGAAACCCTTAAATCTCCAGCCCGGAACGACTCGTCCCATTCCCATGAAGGCGAGTTTGTCGCCCACCTGTTCCCAAAACTCTCCGGAGGTGATTTTACCGGTTTCAAGGCAAGGGATCAGTTCGGCGGAAGCCTGGACGACGTGCTCTTCTCGACAGCCAAAAATCTCGGCACCTAGGGTTCGATATTGTTCCATAGGAGCATTGACGACGACGCCCCCGATGTCGAAGAAGACGGTTTCGATGGTCTTCTTGCGTCGAAACCAAGTCATCATAGTGGGCGGCGGGTCAAGTGAGCAGGCCGAGATGCAAAAGTTCCCAGCGCGTGTCGGCGGCATTTTCGAAAGTGAGCACTTTGTAGCCCGCGGTTTTCGCAGCCTCGAGATTAACGGGGTCTTTGTCCACATACAGACATTGAGCCGGAGGCGTTCGAGCCAATTTGCTCATCCGTTTGAAGACTTCGGGATCCGGCTTTCTAGCGTTGATCTGGCTAGAGAGGACCGCCAAGTTAAAGGGTTCGAAGACTTGGAGGCGCTGAAAGGCCAGGGTGATCTCCGCGGTCAGGTTGGAAGTGGCCACTGTTCGGATTTTTTTTGCGCGAATCTGCTGGACAAGACCAGTGACTTCCTTGTCAATGCTGATGCTGTCGGAAACCACTCCGTCCCAAATCCCTTTGAATTTCCATCCCGGAACCTTGTGCTTGACACCCATGTCGATGAGGTCGGCCCCCACTTGATCCCAAAATTCTTCGGGCGTGCTTTTTCCGAGTTCAAGTTCCACCCAGTGGTTTGTCACAGCGGTCTCGATCTGGTCTTCTGTGCAACCGTAGGCATTCGACGCAAAGGTCTTATAGGCGCCCAAAGGAGCACTCACTAGGATGTCCTGGATTTCGAAGCAGACGGCTGCAATAGGCTTTTTCTTAAAGAACCACACGCCGCCCCGCTTCGCCCTTGGGCCTAAAAATCCACCTTGAGATAGAAAAATTATCCGAGTAGGCTCGGGGCGCGGCCTCTATGGAAAAAATTGGCTCAAGGAAGAGAGAGGTCGAATGTCGAGTCCACTGGCGGTACCCGCTTGCAGGAGGAGCATGCCCGTGGCCGGCACCTCGAACCGGGCCATCAAAGCGGGCCGAGGGGTGTAGAGCACGCGGACTTGGTGTTGGCCGGGGCTGGGGTAGAGGCCCAAAGGAGGAGAGCCCAGCAGGGTGCCGTTAAGAAAAACTTTGGCTCCCGGCTCATCGGAGAGCAGAAGGATAGCACCGTCTCCGCCGGCGTCGATGGCTTTTTGGAGTTCGGCTCTCGCCGTGTCTGGAGAGCCACCGAGTTGTTGAGTCATGAGCGCTCTTTCTAAGAGAACTTCGGGGACGTCGGCGGTTTTCTTGAGATACTCATAGGCTTGAAGTGTTCGTCCCCGCATTCTGTCGAATCTGGACAGAGCGATGGCGACGCCCGGTGTGAGGTGACTTCGTTCCGTCAATGGCAGCAAAAGCGAGGCGGCCTGTTCCGGGTCGTCGGCCTCGATCATCAAGCGAGCGGCCCAAAGTCGAAAAACTTCCTCTGTGGGCATCTGTTGGAGCGCTGCTTGGAAAAATTTATTCTGCTCGACGGAGTTTCCTTGAAGTCTTGCATTGACAGCCTTTAAGAATAGGGCGGTGCCCGATTCCGGTCGAGATTTGGCGACCAAGGCCCACGCGGCAAAGGCGGGCTCAGTGAACCCATAAAGATAGTGTAGCTTTCCGGAGTAAAAATCGAGAACGGCGAGTTGGGGGTGATTAGGGAAGCGGATTTTGAGGGCAGCGATGTTGGCTAGGCCATCGCGATAGCTGTTCTCCAGGGCTTGGCGTCCCCCGGCCAGAATGAGATTGCGGCTCGCCGCGTCATCACCGGGTGCGAGTTGCAAAGCGCTCTCAAAGGTCGCAATCGCCTCGTCGAACCGTCCGTCGAGATAGAGCGCGAACCCGAGGGCGTTAAACCCCTCCACCCGGTCAGGATAGTCGCCCACCAACTTTCGAAAGGCGGCGATAGCGGTATCGAAATCCTGGGCCGCCAAGGCCTTGTCGGCGACCGCTTTATCCGCGTCGTAGGTCTGAGCTTGAACTTCGCCGGTAAACATCATACAGAGAACCAGGCTGGCGAGAACCAAGAAGGGGTGTCTTAAAAACGTCACGCGAAGCTCTTTTGACGCTGGATCGCCGAGCCCTTCGCACGGACGCCCTAGCCGATCGAAAAAAGACGACGTCCAGGATTTCCTGGACGTCGCGGTTTTAGTGAGCAGGCGGGCTTTAGTCGATGGTTATCGATTTTTTGCGGGCTTGTTCGGATTTTGGTAGGTGAACCTCGAGGACTCCGTTGACATAATTCGCTCGGCTCTCTTCGATGTTGAGGTTGTGAGGTATTCTCAGAGTCCGACTGACGCTGCCTTGGCCACGC
>JBBKWP010000239.1:0-4476 GCA_037968995.1 Candidatus Xenobia bacterium | reverse complement strand
GTATCTTACCGTACCTGTTGAGGTGCCAGATTCAGGACCCCTCGCCATGGGTGACGAGTCGAAGTTTCTGGCACCCTTAAAAGGCCTCGCGTTAGCTCCGATTTTGGATGCCCGCAGTGTCGCCCACGATCCCGACTTCAAAGCGGACACTGAGTTCGCATTGCTGGCCCTTGAGGTCGGGCGAAAGGTCAGTTTCCAAGCGAGCACTCTCGACCATCAGGCATTGGGAGTCGTTATGCAACGAGAGGCCTTGTCCGTTCTTACCAACCTGATCTCAGAGGAGGCCTTGGACCTTGGGCAACTGAGAGCGCTGATTGGCAGCCTTCAATCATTGGTTGGAACCGAGCGCGACTTCTTGAACGTCGTGGACGCGGAGTATCTCGCCGCCACGAGGCGCTATGCTGCCAGTGGACTCGACGCCAGTCAGTTGAGTGCGGAATTATCGGGGTTGGCGGCGCGACATCTCGCACTTCGCACGCTCTTCGAAGAGCAGAAGTCGGTAGGCAATGATTTCCACTTGGGGGAAGAGATTCCGGAACTCTTCGGATGTAAGTTGCTAGTGAATGAGCCCGACCTCATTGAACCCTATAACCGTTGGCGCGTGGCTTCGACGCAGATCGCAGCAGTGGAGATCCTGGCGGCTCTAGCAGCCTACAAGCTTGAGAAAGACGGTTACCCTGACAGCCTGAAAGCTCTTCTGTCTGGTTATCTGACACGGTTGCCCAAAGATTTTTTCAGCCCCGGTGGAGAGTTCCACTATGAAAAGGAAGGTGACGGATTCCGTTTGGAGTCCATTTCGTCTGACCTCCCCGGCAATAAAGAGGGAAGGTATGCGTGGTAAGTCAGCGCGCTTTGGAAGACTGCCAATCGAATTTGATACCTTGAATGAGCGGTTCCAAAAGTTCGATCTCAGGCTTCCACAGAGCACTCTGGACCGTTGGCGAGATGACTAGTGCTCGGCGCGAAGCGGGATCGTAGTATTCGTAGAGCCGTGACCGCAGGCTTTCGGTGCCATCCTGTATGAGGTATCCAACCCTTTGGAAGGTTTTCCCACCGATCACCACATCTGTGACCGGTTCGACAACTTCCACACCGAGTGAGGCCAGTTCACGGGCTGTGGTGGCCTCGTAGTAGGTTTTGGGTGAGAAATCCGCTCGTCCCGGCACTTGATACACCACGGCCGTTAGGGTGCTGAAGGCCTCTGTCTGCAGGGTGAACAGCAATTGGGTCTCGTTGTTAGGGGCGCTAACTCCAGATGGAGCCCCGCTAGGATCTTCGAAGATTGTCGGATCGTCTAGCAAAAGCACATTCCCGGGATAGGCTACGGTCACTTGATGCTTTGGGTCTGTAAACCTAAAGGTCCTCAAATGGCAACTAGGCACGAGAATTGCAACCAAAATTATAGGCGTTAAGAGACCTGCCCGAGGCATCTGGTCTTAGTAACGCTTGCGTGAGACGCTCGGCGCCTCGGCTCCGTTGTTGACCCCCGCGGGAACGGGTAGTTCCTGGTTCTGTTTCGGCTTGGTGATGTCAGGCATGTAGTAGATCTTGCTGGCGGTTCCACGACCGGCGGCGAACACCAGACTCTTACGATCCTGGTGCGCATATTTAGGATGGTGGGTATCTGGGCGGCCTGTTGGCAAGACGAGAATAGGAGCGGCGACCGGCTTGAACGCCGTGATACTCGACGTCCCGGTGAAGTCTGCGTTGACTTTTTTTATGTTAATGTTTCCTGCGGCGTCACCGTAGAGGATATGGGTTTCCGTGGTGCCTCCCGCTTGAGGTACGTCCGTGTTGTAGAAGGAGACGCCGTAGGGGACCGTATTAACCTGCGCAAAATTCATACTGTTATCGGTACTGCCACCAGCATTTCCGGCTTTAGTGGTAGTGGTCTGCCACGGGGTAGTGTCCCCGGTGCCGGCATCGACCGCCATGGCGCCGTAACGATATTTTCTCTCCGTCTTCCATTTGCCAAAGAGTTTCCAACTCTTCTTGTTGTAGTGGTACATCGTGTGCAGTAGCACGACTTTCTCCGGCCCTGGACTTTTTCCAAACAGCGCGGAACTGAGATCCCACACATCGTCTACTCCATCGGAACCGCCTCCGCCGTAAGCTTTGGCGTCATCGTTGTCGGTATCGATGTTTAAAGGTACATCGGCAGGTTGACCGGTGCCGTTGATGTAGACTTTACGTATTCGCTTGCCCTCGGTTGGGCCGCCAAGGTAGTACACAGCATCACCCTGAGGAGAGATACAGCAACCATCGATTCCCCCCGGAAAAACCACGGAACTCACGAGTTGGATGTTTTCACCGTTAGCGGTGACCCGATACACGCCGTCCGGCGCTCCCGCGATCACTTCTGCCCCGGATGGAGACCACTGACCGAACTGTACATCCTGATATCCGAACTGCACCAAGGGAGTATGTTGAAGCCCGTCTAGGCTCATCTTCCAGAGTTCGACGACTCCGGCGGCATTCCAGGTCTGGTAGAGGACCCAAGGCTGCTGAGTTGTGACGAGATAGCGGCCTCCCGCTACCGGAAAGTCTGCTACGGTTGCCCCGCCTTTGTGATCGACAATCTTACAAGTGAGTCGATAGCGGTTACCGCCATTGTCTTTAGTCGAGGGTGCCCATGTGTCGCGGCCGACCCATTCCTTGGATTCGGCGTCCCATTCCATCCGGACTTCATTGACGTTTCCGAAGCGTCCACCCCAGGCGACCAAGTCGGCCTTGGGAATGAAGGAGCCGTCGCCCTGCAATTCACCGACCTCTGTGGTGCTCCATTTGAAGTAAGGGGGGTCGCCGTTGTTGTCGCGAACACGGACTTCAACTGTTAAAACTTGATCCAAGTCGACCATGTTATTATTCGTTTTGGGATTAATATTGTTAGGGTAGACGACCGCTCCGGGTGTGGTCGAGGGCGAAACGGGCAACACGACGGGGGCGACGTTCGCGGAGGCCGCCGGCGGGACAAAGGCCGCCATGAGGAAGCTCTCTTTGCTCGTGGTCGAGGCAACTGTTGGACCATTGTAGACGCCACGCTCGAAGCCGACCTCCCCCGACGGATCGATCCAAACGGTGTACGGAGAGTTTACGGCGGAAAGTGTCGAGCCCGGACCGATCCCCATTCCGACAATCATTCGGAACTTGCCATCGGCTGCTTTTTCGGTGGAGACCGCGTTTCCTGAGGGTGTGAAAACGTACATCGCGGCCATCGGAGGTGTCGCGGTATCGAACCAAACCGAGGGTTTGGGGTCAAAGGCCTTGCTCGCTGTCACGAGAACAGGCGCGTTAGCCCATACAGGGCCTTGCCACTGACCAGTGAAGTAGGAGACATTCGTTCTCGTCTGTTGGATTTTCCAATGCGTCGTGACTTGGGGCGAAGTCTCACCCTCGAGGCGAAAGCCCACATCTGTGTGAAAACTCGATGCTGTGCGAGGGAATGCAACCGCGACTGGAACTCCCTTGGTGACCGCAACCTGTCGGGCTTCCCGGAAGCGCGCGACCAACTCTTCGGCCGCCGTCTGGGTCGTTACGACGTCTTTCGTACCTTTTCCGTTGGGTACGAAGAGGTATAGGGCCATAAGCATGATGGAAAGCCCAACTATCAGCTCCATCAAGGAAAAACCTCGCTGTTTTTGACCTGCCTGCATTGTCGCTATCCTTTTTCCTCGGGCCATTAGAATGAACCAAAATCTGTCATATTGATCATATCACCTTTAAACCCAGGCCGCATATCGAATTCTCCAATAAGTTTGTGTCTAACGGGATTTCCTAGCGTGTCTCCAACTTGCCCCACGGACGTCACACGCAAAAGATTATATGGGGGACGTATCCAGCGCCTGTCGCAAAAGATCTGATATTGACCTATCTCGATCGCGTTATCGAAGTCTTGGACGACTTCGGTAAACTTGAAGACTTCTTGAGCCGGACCCATGCTCCCGAGTGGAAAGTTGTAATCGTTTCGAAGACGTACCCGAACGGTCTCCAAGCCGGAATAAGCCAACTGCTGGGCTTGAAAGGAATCTCTTCCCTGCTTCACCGTGACTTGTTCACGGGATCGGGTTGTCAGGAAACCAGCCCCCATGACGAACAACGTCGCCACGAGGATCAAAACGAGGATAAGAATGACGCCTTTCCGCTCTCTCTTCACGGGGTCACCAGCGGCAAGAAAACTCGCATCTTAATTGGGGCGGTCTGATTGGACGGTCGAACCTGCACCCACAGGACTCTACCGTTTGACTGTGTCCCGGTGAGAAACTCTCCCGTGTCGCGCATCACCACGCTCGTCGCGCCAAACGCGGTGCGACTCACTTCTTTTTTGGTGGGGTCGTAAGAGTATGTTGTGGTCTTCTGGCTGCTGGGATCGAGTAGATTAGTGGTGGCCAAAGGGGGCTTCGGGAGGGGCCATGGAAGTCGCGCGGGTTGGGGTTGACTTCGTGCCAAATTGAGCGTGGGGTCGATGCGTTGGAAGGC
>JBBKWP010000238.1:0-15236 GCA_037968995.1 Candidatus Xenobia bacterium | reverse complement strand
GGTCATGCCCCCCTTGGCGTCCAGGCTACTTCCGTTCGCGGTTTCGGCATTGAGGTCGCCTTCCGCCATGACGCTGGCGTTAGCGCTGGCTCCGGCATGGCCTCCGAACGCCAGAGTGTCGGCGGTGCTTTCAAAATGACTGTTGGCGTGGGCTTCCGCGCCAAGCTTGACTTCCCCGCGCACGCCCCCTTCGACAGAGTTCCCATTGTCGTCGGAGAGGCGTTGGCCGGCTCGGACGTCGGCACTGAGAGAAGCGTTAGCTTCGAGGTTGGTTTTCGCGGCCACGCCTTCGGCATCCACTCTGAAACTGTTGGAGACTTCGACGTGGGCGTCGGCTTCGACCGAACCGGAGAGTTCTTTGCGCTGAGTGAGTCCGAACGCCTCGGTCTCGGTTGCCACGTGCCCTTCGGCTCGAGCGTTACCACCCGCTGCGGCTCGGGATTCGGAATCGATCGTCCCCGCCGAGAGATCGAGGTCTGTTCGCGAACGGACCTCGGCTTCGGCTTTGGCCTCAATGCTTCCCCCGGCCTCTCCGCGCAGAGTCAGGCCGCCAACTTGGCCTTCTCCGTTGAATTCGCCTCCGGCGCCAGCCGTCGCGCTGCCGCCGGCGCGACCGTCCGTGCTAAGTCTCCCTTGAGAGAGATCGATGTCCGTTCGGGAGCGCGCTTCTGCTTCCGCGCCTGCCTGGGTTTTACCGCCAGCCCCGCCGCTAAGGCGAACTCCTCCGAACTCGGCCTGAACAGAGCGCCTACGTTCTACCGAGCCGCCAGCGGATGCACCGGCTTCCAAGTTGGCGTTCAGGCGACCTTGAGAAACGTTGCCAGAGAAAGACGCGCCCAGCTTGAACATATTCTCGAAAGGATTGACGAAGGAATCATCCCCGCCAGCATTGGGGGCACTCAGGGTAACCCTGTCTTGAGAATGTGAGCCGTTTTGAGTGACGGAACTGACCGAAGAAGATTTCTCCGCGGGTGGTGCCGACGTTTTTCGGATCGTCGGGGGCGTCACTGGGGGACTTGTTTTCAAGCGATCTGTTGTCATTTTCGTTTTCTCCTTGGGTTCTTTACACACACTATGTTGGGGTCGGCTTGAAATAGGTGGCGGAAAATCATCTAAGTTTGTTAACTCTTTGTTGCAGGCAATTCGCGACTTTCCGTGGGCAACTCCGCGATCTTTGACGGAGCGGCGACGACGGCAAGGTGCGGCACTAGCATTCGAGAATGGTTATAGGTGGTTGGTGAGGTTTACGATCTATGGACTGCGAGTCTAAAGTTTGACCGAGAGTCTTTTGCCTCGGTCCAAACCTTGTTGGGTTTTCGATACAGCGTCACTATCTTTTTCCTAGCGGCCGTGTCCAAAGGTCTGGGTGAGGCCGGAATTATGATGATCAATCGCGCGAACAAGCGACAGTTCGCCCGCGGGTTGTTGGGGAACGCCGTCACACTTTCGGTTTCCGCGCTGGTTTGGTCGAGTTGCATTTGGCTCTCGTGCCAATGGCCCATCGGACTCAACCTGAACTTTCGAGACGTTCTCGGCCTGGTTTTAGTCAGTTACGCGCCTCTTGTCTTCAGTTTTCTCGCAATCATTCCTCACGTCGGCCTTCTGTGGGACGGCGTACTGAAATTTTGGATGCTGCTCATCACTATCGCGGGCCTGAATCTCGCATTTGCGGTTCCAGTGTGGCAGGCGATCGCGTGTTCGGGCGTGGGTTGGCTCTTTTTTCACCTCCTCACGGAACTGTTCGGAACTCGGGTCGAGCGACTGCGTCTTAGGCTTTTGGGGCGTCATCGATGGGTACGGCCCAAAGACGCCGCGGTGGCTCTGTTAGACCAGGCTATGGGGGCGTATGAACTGGCTGATTGATCATCTGTGGCACCTTGCCGCGCTGGTCGGCTTGGTCGTCCTAGCTTTCGGGGTGATTTCTCCGTTTGAAGCTTTGCGCTGGTGGGCCCAGGATGTGGACCTCACAATGCCCAGCATGCCTAAGGGTAAGCGCCTTGATGGGAGTCCTTCGTGTTTTGTGGTCTATCTCACGGGCATTGGGGGCTCGGGCGAGGACTTGGCGCGTCGTGAAGTTGGATTCGTTGAACGTGTTCAAGAACGCGTTCCGGAAGCGATTTTGGTGACCGACGTCTTTCCGTTCTCGGTGACAAACAACCCCCTGACTGGTGAGCGACCTCTGGCTTGGCTCTGGTCGTATCTCCATCGTGCACGTTTGACCGCGAAAAGCCTACTTTTTGAATTCTGGATAGGCGCCCGGAACGTTTTTCAGGTCGCGGTCTGCAGTGATCCTCGATACGGCCCTGTTTTCAACCTCGGTATCGCTCGAGAGGTCTTCGCCAGCCTGCTCCAAAAAGGTTACGATCCGCGACGTCGTACCCCAATTTTTCTCATCGGATACAGTGGGGGAGCCCAAGTGGCCCTAGGCGCTGCTTGCTATCTGACCCGCCTTCGCTCCAAGGTCACGGTGATCACCGTGGGAGGGGTGTTCAGTAGCATTCCCGGCATCCTGCTAGCTGACCACCTTTACTGTTTGACGGGAAGTCGAGACCGCACTATCCATCTCGGGCCACTGATGTTCCCCGGTCGCTGGAAAATCTCTCAGGCCTCGGTCTGGAACCAGGCCAAACGTGAGGGCAAAGTTACAGTCATAGAACTCGGCCCAATGATTCACTCGGGTAAAGGCGACTATTTTACAAGAAGTGTTTTTCTCGAGGACGGCACGTCGTACGCCGATCACACGGCCGACACGGTGGCAGAAATTCTACGTCGGAGCAGTGCAACGTCCCAGGATTTACTTCCTAAAGTAGAGTGATGGGGAGAAAGTTCTCGGCCCGATGGAAGTCGGGCTCTCCACCATCGGTGTGCCCAAAGCAGAGATATTCAGGGTCCCGAGGATTCAATATTCCCGCCGGATTCAAGTGAGCGTCGCGCAGGTCGATGTTTCGTAGAACTACGATCTCGGCAAGGGGTACGGAAAACTCTATTTCCCAGTTACGCTCCTCGATGGTGGTTTGGATACGGACCGAGGAGCATGGGACCTCCTCGACAAGCGAACGATACTGTCCGAACGCCGCGCTCCACCAAGCCCCTGTTGGGCTGACGTTGAACTCCTGATAACTAGCGTCGATTCCTCGTACAAAGAACTCAGCCACATCTTGGGTCCATAACTCGGCGACGAACTGACCACGCACTAGGGTTTTGTCGCAATCAGCGCTCTTGTCGGACCGAAACCGGTAGACAAGGCGATCTTCGTGGAGCCTGAATCCGAAACTGGTGGGGTGTCGAACGGGCTTGCCGTGCCAGTCGAGATGGAATTGCGTCAAGGGGACGGCGAGTTCTTTGGCGCTTTGGTGGATGACGACGCTGAAAGCCATCACGGAGAATTTCGCGTGGCAGTTGGTATTCCTTTGGCGGCCAAGCCAGCCGGAGAGTGTTTTAGGAGATGAATGGATTGGAATGTAGGAGCGAGGCCATAAACTGCGAATAAGACTCGATGAAGACGATCATGGTTATTGATGATGACCAACAAATACGCGAGTTGGTGGAGTTATCTCTCAAGATCACTTCGGGTTGGAAAGTCGTTGAGGCGACATCTGGGCATCAAGCGGTGGAGATGCTCAAGACCATGAGACCCGACGCCATCCTTTTGGATTTTCACATGCCGGATTTGAACGGACTAGATACCCTCAAATTGATTCGTGAATTCCCTAAAAATATGGATATTCCAATCATTGCTTATACCGCGGACCCTCGGGCTCTGGATAAAGACAATTTGCCTGAGGGCCTGTCCGGAGTGCTATTGAAGCCTTTCGCTCCAGACTCTCTGGCAAAACGCATCGCCGACTTGCTCTAACGTTCTAATCTTCTTCAGGCCCTAAAATTTTGCTTTCCACAAATTGGGGGCCGGCGTCACCTTTGACCTCGAAGATCGAGACCTTTGAACTTCCGTCCGGCTCGTAGACCCTAACTTCCTGTCTTTTCAAGACGGGAATATCTCCCATCGGTTGATAAAATTCGGTAACGTATTCCGTGGCGCTGGTACGCTGCCGTGAGATCAATTGATGACCGACCATGTCGACCTCCGGGCTCAAGACGACTTGGAAGGCCGGAGCGGCGCGGAACTTCCCTGAGGTAGGTTCGTAGAGCCAGAAGAAGTATGGGACGTTGGCGCCGCCGGGGAGATACTCCATGAGGCGCAAGTCCGCGTATCCATCAAAATTCACATCTTCAATGACGAGAGCATCGACTTCCGAATGATCGGGCAGCACGGACTCAAAGTCACCGATTTCTTGCGTTTGACCGTCCGGAGAAACGATATCGACCCCGTAGGCGGTGAAAGAACCGTCCTCCTTGTCACCAATAACCTTGAACTGGTGGCGTGGAGTGTTCTCTTGGACTGCGGCTTGAACTTCAAACAGAACAGTTTGAGCGTGCACCGCGGTCGTGGACAGCATGAGTAGGGAGAGAAGCTTCGAGAGTTTGAACATGATTCAAATATTTGCTTTCGGCCGGGAACTCTCCTTCGCAAGATGGACCTCGGAATACAGAAAGCGAGACCCAAGGTCTTGGAAAGGGTTCTGAGTTTGACTTCGGAACAGAACTCGAGTGTCAGATACGAACTTACGTGCCAAGGCGGAGGAGATCGGTAAGGAACTGAGTCGACTCCGAGAGGAAGACGAGCCAGAGCCAGAGGAGGGGGATGTTCTTTCCGTGTGCCGCAAAGTCGATTCCACGCTCGAGTACGAAGTGATCGAACGAGAATTCTTCCCAGGCCTCATCGTCAAGGTGACCGATCCCAAGACAAAACGCTTTTGCTTGATTCCACCAGACGACGAACCGACGAAAGTGGAAGCTCCCGGCAGAAAGAAATATCTATTCAACGTAGAGGTAAGTCTTTCCCAAATGGTAGAAGTGGAGGCCAACGATCTTCTGGAAGCTCACGACCTCGCATTTTCCGAAATGGAAGAGCTTTCCATTGGAGAATGCGACGAGGTGTCTGCCACGTTCCAAAGTCTTCCAGAGGACTTTGGACCCGGATTTTCCTTGAATTGAATCGTCTTTGCCGACACTGAGTGTTGCCAGAGTTTAGAACGTCAAGCGGGCCCACACATCCGGATCGTCTCCTAAGCTATCGCCGCATTCGGTTTGGAATCGATGAAGGTTGAGCGAAATGACCGGCGCTTTACTCCGTTTCTCATGAGCCACCGTCTTCCCCACCGTGGTGCGTACCAAGCGTCCGAAAGTACCGCTGTTCCCAGTCGATGTAGAGTTGTTCTCAGAGAGTTGATAGGTCACTTGATGGTTGAGTGGAGTTTCGTTCGATTCGTCGTTGCCCACGGTGCCATTCGAGTAAAGTCCTCCCGCCGCATTATGCTCGGATTCTTCCCAGCTTAGATAACTGGATTTCGAGAACGGCCTCGCAATCTTGAGCGGGCTGAGGGTTGGCTCCTTGGGTATCCACTGAGCAGTCGTCGGGTCTATTACTATTTCTTCATTCATCATGGCTTTTTATGGCTAGCACCGAGATGCAGCCACGTCTCCTGTTCAGCCTCCCAAGCATCCAATTTCCCTTCTCTATCGTGCAGGAACCCAGTGTTGATGTCTACGGCCGATAGGTGGAGAGCTAGGTATCCCAAAGGATGCCCCTCGGGTGAAATTTTCAAAAAAGTTCTTCTTTGATCGGCCGATTGCAACGGAAAGCTTATGGTTGTTCGGTGTTGGCACGGAGACTGACGCGGGTTTTTGGCTCCTATACTACGGAAGGGCACTCGTTCTGCAGGACTTTTTGAGGTAGGAATTCAATTGTCGATGCGCTGGCGCTGCACCGGTGTTGACAGAGGGCCCTCTAGACAGGTAGCCTGTCTGGCCCCACCTTTTCGACAAAGGCAATAAAGGCAGTCCAAATTGTTAGCGCTTTTTGAAGTGACACGCTTCAGCGAAGCCACTGCCATCGAAGGAGAACAAACAAAGTTATGTCAAGTGATTCTGCAGTTTCAGACATCACAAAAGTCCGAAACATTGGGATTTCGGCTCACATCGATTCGGGAAAAACCACCCTCTCAGAACGAATCCTGTTCTACACAGGAAAGATCCACAAGATCGAAGAGGTTCGTGGTAAATCTGGTGTCGGCGCCAAAATGGACTCGATGGATCTCGAGCGCGAAAAAGGGATCACGATCCAATCGGCCGCCACCTACTGTACTTGGGGTGAGTACAACATCAACTTGATTGATACCCCGGGGCACGTAGACTTCACCGTGGAAGTCGAGCGCGCGCTGCGTGTTCTTGACGGCGCGGTCTTGGTGCTTTGCGCTGTCGCCGGTGTGCAATCGCAATCGATCACGGTAGACCGTCAGATGAAGCGCTACGGAGTTCCTAAGGTCGCTTTCGTCAATAAGATGGACCGTGCTGGAGCAAATCCGTTCCGCGTCGTGAACATGTTGCGCGAGAAATTGAATCACAACGCCCATCTGGTGACTTTTCCCATCGGCGCCGAGGACAAGTTCGAGGGCGTTGTCGACCTCTTGTCCATGAAAGGCGTCTACTTCGATGGTGAACACGGCGAGATCGTCCGATACGAGGAGTGCCCAGCGGAACTCAAGGCAGAGGCTCTCACCTATCGTGAGTCGCTCATCGAGGCGCTGTCGGATTTCGACGACGGCTTGGCTGAAAAGTTTCTCGACGGAAAAGAGATCACCGAGGCCGACCTGAAGCCGGTTATCCGTAAAGCCACCTTGTCGCTTGAGTTCACCCCCGTGTTCTGCGGCACGGCATACAAGAACAAGGGCACCCAGCATCTCTTAGACGGCATCTGCGCTTTCTTGCCGAACCCCAAGGAACGGACCAACATTGGTCTCGACCAAGAGAACAAAGAAGCCGAAGTCATCATGACCACGGACCCCAAAATGCCGTTCGTCGGACTGGCGTTCAAGTTGGAAGACGGTCGTTTTGGCCAGTTGACTTACATGCGTATCTATCAAGGCACGGTCAGCAAAGGCGATTTCATCCACAACATCAACAACAAAAAGAAGGTCAAAGTGCCGCGTATCGTGCGCATGCACTCGGCTGAAATGCACGACGTGGAAACTGCGGTCTCCGGTGATATCGTTGCTCTTTTTGGTATAGAGTGCGCTTCGGGCGACACTTTTACCGACGGTAGTGTCGAAATCACCATGAGTTCCATGCACATCCCCGCCGCGGTTATGTCGTTGGCGGTGGAACCCAAGGAGCGCGCTGGTCTGCAGAACTTCTCCAAGGCACTGAATCGTTTTTCCAAGGAAGACCCTACGTTCCGCGTATGGCGTGACGAAGAGTCTGGCGAGACCCTGATCGCTGGAATGGGAGAACTTCACTTGGAAGTCTACGTCGAGCGGATCAAGCGCGAGTACGACTGTGAAGTGAACGTGGGTGCCCCTCAGGTTGCCTATCGTGAAACCATCACTCAACAAGCCAAAATCGATTACACGCACAAGAAACAAACCGGCGGTTCCGGTCAGTACGCTAAAATTGGCGGCTATATGGAGCCTCTTCCTGACGACGCAGTGGAGTCCTATGAGTTTGTCAACGCGGTGGTCGGCGGCGCGATTCCTAAAGAGTACATTCCGGCCTGTGATAAGGGCTTTCAAGAGTCGCTCCGCAAGGGCAGTCTCATCGAGGCTCCCGTCGTGGGCGTCCGTTGTGTGGTAAACGACGGAAACCACCACGCGGTGGACTCTTCGGAAATGGCCTTCCGTATCGCGGCCCAGGCCGCTATTCGGGAAACCTATATGTCGTGTAAGCCGGTCATTCTCGAGCCCATTATGCTGGTGGAAACTGCAGCTCCTGAAGAGTTTCAGGGCGCCGTCACCGGCGGCCTGAACCAGCGTCGTGGAGTGATCCTAAACTCTGAGACCAACGATGGATATGTAACCGTGGAAGCCCACGTTCCATTCTCTGAGATGTTTGGTTACGCCACGGTGTTGCGCTCGGGAACCCAAGGCAAGGGAGAGTTCTCCATGGAGTTCGCCAAGTACGAACCCGTGCCGAAGAACACTCAGACCGAAATGGTGGAAGCTCACCGCGCTGAAAAATTGGCTGGCGCTAAAAAATAGACGCCGCCTCTTTTCTCAGAAAAAACCGCTCCCTCGGGAGCGGTTTTTTTTCGTCGACGGCGATCAGCACCGGGGGGAAACGAGATAAGTGAGTCTTGTTGCTCCGAGTAAAGCAGTGAACTAGAATAGACCCATGTCAGACTCCATTCCTAAGAGCCATGTCACTTGGGATATGTATCAAGCGTTTCCCGATGATGAGCGATGGGAGATCATCGACGGCGTCCCTTACTCGATGAGCAGCCCGAGCCTCCATCACCAGACTTTAGTTGGCAATCTTCACGTGATGCTCCGCGAGAGATTCAAGGGAAAGCCGTGTCGTGTTCTGTTGTCGCCCTTTGACGTAAAGCTATCCGAGCAGGATATCGTGCAACCGGACTTACTGGTGGTATGCGTTGAAAGCAAGCTCAGGAAAGGCCATGTCGATGGCCCTCCGGATTTGGTGATAGAAGTTATCTCGCCTGGCAGTGAGCGTCAGGACCGGGTTCGCAAATTGAATCTGTATGCGAAAGCTGGAGTGCGAGAATACTGGATCTTCCATCCCGTGCCACCCCTGGCCGAGGTCTTGAGTTAACGAAGTGTTTGAAGAATTCGACCCTAGCGAGTTTCGAGAGAGTCCTCCACCTTACGAGGTTGCTCGGTAAAGGGCCAGCCTGGCCAGCCTCAGATCAACGAAGACGGTCTGCTCATCATGCGCCGTGGTGCTCAATATCTTTTGGCGGTTGCAGACGGTCACTACGGCACAACATTGCTGTGATTGTGTTCGACGATAAGGTCCACGAAACGTAGCGTCTGACGCCTTATTCATATCTTGGTCAAATTTTTCACATCTCTGGGCACTATGATGTCATCAAGATACAAAGATCGTTCTATAGAGCGACAAAGAGGTCTGCTATGCTCATACACACTCAAAAAACTTCAGCTTCTCCATGGACTGCGCCTCGCCCACCGGTGGCGTCCACACTAACGGAGACGGCCCCCCTTCAGCGGAATCCCCAAACCCTTGGCCTCGGCGTCGATGGATTTGACGCGTGGCGCCTGTCGACGACCCCCACTCAATCGCAGGCGAACGCTGGCCCAGTGGTCGCTTCGGCGTCACCGGATGAAGAAGTGATCGCGCTGACTCAGGCCATGGTTCGCATCGACTCTACGTCGGCGAACCGCGTCGCGGGTGAGAACGCCGTGGTCGCAGTTGCTGAAAACTATGCTCTCAACGCTGGACTCGAAGTGCAGCGTGTGGATACGGTGAACGGACGCCAACTCTTAATCGTGACCCTGCCCGGCACGAAGCCGGAGATCGGTACCGTGGGCTTCGTTCAGCATTCAGATGTGGTAGATATCGAGGGCCAGTGGAAGCTCGGCGGACCGTTTTCGGGGGACATCACAACCGACGAAATGGGTCGCGAAGTGGTCGTCGGACGCGGCACCATCGACACGAAAGGGCCGTCCGCCCAAGTTCTGGTGGCCATGAAACAACTCAACCAGAGCGGGCGCCTGCCGGACCGCTCCATGCAACTCTTCTTGTTTCCCGACGAAGAGACAGGCGGAACTGAGGGCGCTCACTATTTAGCCAAGCATCAGCCCGAGCTTTTTGAGAAGGTTCGCTACTGGGCGGTCGAAGGCTCTGGACTGATGTCCAAGGAAAACCTCAAGTCGGTCGGCGACATCAAGACTGACGTTCCCTACGTGGCCATGGCCCAGAAGTATTCGACGCCGCTTCAGGTTGTTCTTAAGAAGCCTTCGGACCCTCACCAGGCGCTCGAGGAGACCATGGAAGCCTTGGACCGTCTCGACGACTACATCGAAGATCGTGAATGGTCATTCTTGGGCGACAAGAAAGAGACAGCCGAGTCGTTCAAGCGCTTCGGTGACGTCATTGGAGGGTTTCGAGGTTTTTTGCTCAAGAACTTTTGGTGGTCGGGAATCGTCAAAAAGCGCATGGGGCCGGAACTCTCAGCCACTAATCGCACAGATTTCTCTCAAACCGACCTTTATCTGAGTGACAATACCAACGGAAAGATCGAGAGTTCCAACTCTAAGCCGTCGTCTACTACGGCCGTTCTCAAGCTCAATCTTGACTCCGAGGATCGCGTGAAAGCGCTGGAGATCATCAAGAAAGCTGCGGGCGAGGGCTTTCAGGTGGAGACTCTCGACGAAGCAGGACACGTGAAGTTGACCTTGCCGCAAGAAAGCTACGACGGCACGCACCACGGCTCTATCGCGGATCGGGACCGTGACGCTATCAACCGCACCAATCGGGCCTTAGACAAAATCCGTAGCAAACTGTGGCGTCGGGGTTGGTCCGACGACATGAAAGTTGTCGACTACTACACGAACAAAAGTCATCACGACCCTATGACGAGTCACAAGACTCCGGTCACGGCCCACGTCACCCTAGACCTCCGGGTCGCAGTCGGCGAAGACGTTTCCAAAGTTGTCTCCGAGATCGGCAAAGTGTTGGGCGATCAGTTCGAGGTCAAAGAGTTGGGGGGTCCTGAGACCAGCGACGCCTTCGTGCGCCGACTGTCCTATGAAAGCGACCTTTTCCACGCGGCCGAACAGGCCATCCATCAGACCTACGGTAGCGAGATTCCCGTACTTTTCGGAAACACCACCGCGTCCAACGACGTCCGTCATCTTATGAAGGTTTCGCCTCAAAGCGAGACTCTGACGTTCGTCCCGATCCTGAATACCCAACACGGCGCTCACGGCCCGGACGAAGCCGTGACAGTGAAGTCACTGACCCAAGGCGTGGAGTGGACCACTCGGTTCATGGAGTTAATCGGGCGTTCCAGCAAAAGCTAGAACTCTCGTACCAACGAGAAGAGACCTCTTCTTAACTCTGTGATAAACTGTGTCTATGCGACTCCAAACCTTCCACTCTTTCATCATCCTGGGACTTTTGATCGCGGCGATAGCATTGTTTCAGCAGCATGGCTCTCGACCCGAGGCGATCGCGGCTTCTCCAACGCCCTCCATGACAGCCGTGGCTGCCTCACCGGACGAAAGCCTACGGAGCAAGGCGCCCGTCGATCTTCGCCGTCTCACTCAGTCCGCAATGCTCATTACCAACCCGCTGTCTCTGGTTTTCCGTCCCGAGCCCATTCCTAGTGCCATACCGGCTGACTCTTGGTTCTCGCTGCTCACCCGTTCGCGGTCAGAGCACATCTGCGACGAGGACTGTACCCTGGAGAACCCGCCCGCGGAGAGTGTTAGCGACTGCTCCCTAGATGATATCCCCGGAGATTCAGAGCCCGGTCGGTTTTAGGCCGTGACGTCGGCTTCCGGCGAGACCGTGCTGGTCGTGGAGGATGATAAATCCATCGCCGACTTTGTAACAGCGGCCCTCACTGAGCATGGATATCAAGCCGACTGGGCCCAGGGCGGAGAAGAAGCCCTGCTTCGGTTTCACCGGGTCGCCCCTCAGGCGGTCTTCCTAGACTTGATGTTGGGCCGCCTATCGGGCCTTGACGTGTTGACGGCCTTACGCCGGGTCTCTACCCTACCTATCATTGTAGTATCGGCCAAAGACGACGAAGATGTGATTGTGGAAGCGTTCGAGAGGGGCGCCGACGATTACATCACCAAACCCTTCTCCACTCGCGAACTCTTGGCTCGGTTGCGGGCCAACCTGAGGAAGGCTCCTGGAGACTTTGGCCACACGGTCCTTGGTGAAGACTTGTCCATCGATTGGCGTCGGGCCGAAGTTCTCAAGCGGGGCGTCATGGTTTTTTTGACCGGCCGAGAGTTTGAGCTTCTGCGATTTTTGTTCCTAAACAGCGACCAAGTGATCGCGCGAGAGACTTTACTCGAAAGGTTATGGGGCCAGGACTATTTTGGCGACCATCGGGTTGTGGACACCACCGTCAAACGCTTGCGCAAGAAAGTGGGGAACAACCTGATTGAGACGGTCCGCGGTCTGGGATACAGACTGGCGCGATGAGTCGCCGAAGCTGGTCGGTGGTTTCCTTTCTTGGCCTCACGGTTGTGGCAGCCTTGGTGCTCTTTCAGATTGTGTTGAGTCGCCTAGAAGCCGACCAACTCTTCGATTTGGAAGACCGCCTGGCTGGAACAGCACACACCTTAGCTATGGCCTTGGCCGATGACCTTGCGGGCGGTGACATCGAGGCGATTCGCCTACTCCTTCGTGCCACCCAGGAGGCTCAGCTCACTAGAATTCGTGTTTTGAATGCCGAGCGGGAGTTGGTTGCCGATTCCTATGGGCCAGTGGAGAGTCGGGAGGCACTTCGGTTCCGACCCGAGATTCAGGCTGCCTTTGTTGGGCGTTACGGCGCTTATACCCGATTGGCTGACGAAAACGAAAAGTCTCTGGCACTGTTTGTAGCGGTACCGGTCAAAAAAGACAAGACCATCGTGGGAGCGGTCTACCTATCTCGGTCCACCGACGCCATTCTTCAGCGGTTGGGCATCCTTAGACGATGGCTTCGCGGAGCGCTGTTCGCGCTTACGGTCGCGATCTTTTTAGGAGCGTTTGGAATGACCCGAACTTTTCGCCAAGACCTGGAGCGGCTAGGACGAGTATCGGAATTGACAGACTTTCGTCCCCTAGCTGAGGATGAGGTGGATCGCGTGTCCCAGAGCCTAACCTTTCTGGTGGACTCGCTGCGTGCAAAAGTTTCTGAACTCGAGGGTGAACGAGACAAGACACGCCGGTTCGTGGAAGATATAGCCCACGAACTCAAGACCCCGGTGACCGGTCTGCAGGGCGCGGTGGAAGCCCTCAAGCCAAGGCTGAAAAGTGAAAGAATGTTCGCTAACATCGAGCGGGAGTCGAGTCGATTGGCGAAGCTAGTTTCCTTGCTCCTGGAGTTGCGGAAGCTGGAATACTATCAATTGAGAGTCAGACCTTACGACCTCTCTTCTTTGATTGAGGCTATCGTTGAGAAGCCCGGCCCTCACGACTCGTCTCGTCTAAAATGCGAGGTTCCCGAAACATGTCATTTGGAAGGGGATCCCTACAAGATTCAGCGCGTTGTCGAAAACTTGGTGGAGAACGCCCTGCGCTGCTCTTCCGCTCCAAGTCCCGTCACGGTCCGACTTCGCGAGGAGCTAAATGAAGTGATCGTGGTCGTGGAAGACCTCGGCCCTGGAGTGAAGCCTGAAGACGCTCACCAGATCTTTGCTCGAGGCGAGCGGGGGGCGGCCCCCACGGGCCACCTTGGACTGGGCTTAGCCGTGGTCGCTCAAATAGTCGAGCTTCACGGAGGTGACTTCGGCTTAGAGCCCGGAAGGGCACGGGGGGCCGCCTTCTATGTCCGTCTGCCAAGGGTCTGTCCGGTTGACTCTCAGAAGTCGGTCGTTGAGGACTCGGGCACTGTTAGTTGAAAGAACTCGGGGGTCCTTCCCACCGACAGATGCATCAGGACCGCGAGAGTCAAGAGCATAATGCCGACCAGCGGCAGTCCCCGCATCTGTTCGCTAAGGAACGCGGTGGAGAAAACAACCAGATAGA
Organism: Candidatus Xenobia bacterium; assembly: GCA_037968995.1. Classification (GTDB taxonomy): domain Bacteria; phylum Vulcanimicrobiota; class Xenobia; order Xenobiales; family JADMJV01; genus JAEXNA01. The sequence continues at coordinate 1,673 of JBBKWP010000238.1, read as the reverse complement.
GAAATTGGATCCAGCCTCCGACCTTCCAGACATATCTCAATCCGAAGAGCCTGGCGAGATAAGTTTGGACCAACAGGATCGAGATCAGCGCCGACAGTATGAAGGCCCACTCGAGTCCTATCTGATCGGCGAAGTAGACCAGTTGAAGATGAAAGGCGAAGTAGCCTGCTGTGCAGAGTACGAGGTGGACCGGGCTGAGACTGTAGTCGGACACTAGAGACGTCACCATCATCATCACCAAGAAGAGACCCAGTCCGAACGGTGCGTAGAGGCAGATATCGATTAGCTTGGGTCCCGGATTCTCCCGTTGAGGGATTTTGACGGAGGCTCTACCACCGGAGAGGAGTTGTTGGTAACTCCAAGCGATTTTGGCGCCTTTGTCGTTGACGACGTTCGAGGTGGGGGAGAGTCCTCCGTCGGGAAAATCGTAGCCTCCGAAGTCTGTGTCGATTTCGAGGGAAAGGTTGGCGGTTGGACTTCCGGTGTTGAAATCGTAGGTCCAGCGGTCGCTTCCTTGGGAGCGATAGCTGATCGAAACGGTGCGGGACCCCTTGGGAAGGTCGATGTCCACACAGTCCAAATTGCGATGAGCCTGGACGGGTCTTCCGTCGACGAGAATGGAGAAGTCCGAGTAGAGGCCCCCGGCCACTGGGAGCGGGAGTGAAAACGCATCCGATCCCTTTTCGAGGTCGTACTGGGCTTTATAGTCGACGGTGTAGGTCGCGTACCAAAGCATCCCTTTCTTGCGATGAGAAAGCCTCAGTTGCGCTTGAACTTTGGTGTCCTTGAGTGAAAGAATTTCGCCATGGGCGCTGACCGAAGGGCTCGGCTGATAGTGGGTCTGACCCCAGAGCTGATAAACCTCCGAACGAAGGTTCGCATCAAGGGTTCGGTGACGGTTGTCGAGTTGCAGAGCGAGCGTTAGCCACGCCAAAGTCACACACAGGTAAAAAGTTGCCATCGTTTTCCATCTCATAGCTCCAGCATAGAGGCGCCATGTGTCAGGGGCGTGTCAAAAGGGTGACAGTTGCGGGGCATGCTTCGTGGAATGATATTTCAAGCTGACCGGGGAAGTTCTCATTAGTGGACTATATGAAATATCGAGGGTTGACACTGACGGTCAAAGAGATGCCGGGATGGCTTTTTTCGATAGAAATGCCGTCGATGAATGGTCACGGGGGATGGCGTTTTTCGGGTAGCGATTTGACCAGTCGCTATCTTGACCCCGAACGATACGGGTTTGGTGAGTACGAAGATATAAAACCCGAGTCTTACCCTGAGTTAACGACCTGGACGGTGACTCTCACTGTTCGGGATTCGCGAGATCTTCCTATGTTTTCTCGAGGTCCTAACACGTTGCAGGCCAAAAGCGCCCCGACCGTATTGCGATTGGCAACTGGACAGCGTTAAACGACAGTTCAAGCGTCGATTGAGGCCGCTTGCATCCAGGCCTGGCTGAAATACCGGTCCCAGGAATCGGCGAGGAGTGCGACCACAGGGCCTTTCGTTTTCCCAGACCGGGCCACCCGAAGCGCGGCGACGACCGCGGTTCCAGAGGAGCCTCCGACGAGCAATCCATGTCGGCGTTGCAACTCTACGGCCATAGCGTAGCTTTCTTGATCACTCACGGTCTCTGCGGCATCGATGGCATGTCGTTGGAGAATATCGCTGGC
>JBBKWP010000237.1:0-11542 GCA_037968995.1 Candidatus Xenobia bacterium | reverse complement strand
GGCCTGAGCGACTAAAGACTGGTCAACTTTGAAATAACCACTCACTGCGGGGCCGTGAGGGCTACCTCCCCCGCTTTTGTCGACCGCCGCGACGGCCAAGAGACCCCATTCTTGGTCCGCCCCCCCGAGGCTACCGGACGTCGGAGCGGAGCCATCGCCTATGCGACCGTCGCCATTCTTGTCATAATTGAGATACCGCTTGGGGTCCGGAAGAGGTGTGTAGTCCGCTCCGTAGACGACCCCTCCAGGAAAATTTTGGGGGTTCGACCCCGTCACCGCGTTTCCTGACCCGTCGAGATTCGACAATTGATTGACCGAGAGTTGACCGCGAAACACCATATTTTGAGAATTTGCGTCCTGGAAGCGGACATTGCCGGCTTGGTCTTTCCAAGGGGCGTTGGGACTTTTGGGATCCACTCCGGTCACCCGCACGGAACCGGCACTGGTGAACTGACTGGGAATGAGAATCTTATCCGCCAGATTGGGGTTCCCGATGCCGCCCCCCTGAACATCCCATGACCGAAGGTTCTGCACTTGGAAGAGCGCGGTCGTCTCCACCTCGGGGCGGACCTGGGCCTCCAGCAAGGAGACCGCCACCGGGGTAGGATCCGGGGAGGAGGCGTCGGCTGACCGGAAGAGTTCCGCGCGACTTGAAAGAAGATACTGGGGAGCTTGACCAGGTCCGTAACTCGAGAGTGGAACATCCACCGGTTTGACCTCTACCGTGATTTTCGCCAACAACTCTCCATCGAGATCGAGAACAGCACCCAGAGGCAAATTGGGATCTATCAGACGCAGACGTCTCAGAGCGGTCTCGCCTTCGCCCCCGGCCTCTACTACGACCTGAATGACGCTCGTACCACCGGCGCCGGCCCTTAAATGCACGGCGCCGTTGGGTTGAGCTGGATTAAGAAGGTCGAAAAAAGCCAGATTCTCGGCGTCGAACGCAGGTTGCCAATTTCCACCACGGCCCATATAGGAGAGGGTACTTTCAATGCCCCACTCCGCTCCTTCAGCGGCCATCACCTGCCAAGCTGAACTCTGGCTGCCTCGAGAATCCTCCATCATCAGGGTGACAAAAGCCAGGCTCAACGTCGACAACAAAAAGGTGACGAACAGAGCCAACATAAGAGTCATTCCTCGTTGTCGCCACCTCATGTGCGACCTCTTACTGAAGGGATTTTCACTTCGGTTTCCTCCGTCCGGTGCGTGTCCCAGTGCGCCTTCTCAGGCCAGGCCTGCAGTGGGTGTTCTGGTTTCTGAGCGTCGAGTGCTACCACGACTTCTATGCGAAAAACCGCGGGGTCGAAGATCTCTGGGTTGCGAGTCCGACCGGGGTCCGACGGGGGAGCGAATTGGAGGTGAGACACTCGAAACCCGATCTGAGCATCCGTCCCAGCGTCGTACAAGATATCCGGTGATGCCGGTTCGTCCGCCCCACTCAATGCATCGAGGTCCAGAACCCATGCCGGTCTCTGCAGACCGTCGGCGCCTTTTACGTTTTTCACGGAAAAGCCCAAGTTGGTGACCCCGGCCATAGGATGGAGACGTCGCTCGAGAACTCCGGGCCGGTCTTGAGGCACCAGCAACTCCACCAAGGCGTAACCCTGGAGAGGGTCCAGGGAAGCGCCAGTGGGATCCCCGAGCTGAGCGCTCCGTACGTAGAAAAGGCGATTGGTAGCCGTATCTCTGGGCAGACCGGCCCCCGAGTCGGAGACTTCCAATCTCGGATAGAAACTCTCAGCGGCCGGTCCCCCTTCAGCCTCTCGACCCCAAACTCCAGGCCAAAACACCGGAGAGGTCGCCGACGGCGAAGGGAGCGGAGGGACTGACGCGGAGCGAAGCTCGCTCACGAAGATCGCCAGCAGCGCTCTCGTTCCGGACTGAGCGGAACGGGAAAGCGTTCCCTTTCGATGGGCTCCAAAAGTAGAACTGATGAACTGAAGCATTAAGAACCCGAGCACCACCGCCAATGCCGAAGCAATGATCGCTTCAGCTAAAGTTATAGCCGTTCTCGAAAGTCTTGTTCCGCAAGCGAAGGCGTTACGCCCGTTGGATTTTTGTCCAAAAATCATCGGTTCCAACTCTTGCCCGCCACCAAGGTCATGCGGATGGGTTGTCCGTCGCCCTGGTGGGTGTCTTGATAGACGAGAGTGACAGCCATGCTGGCGTAGACGGAAGGGTCCGTTCCCCCGGCCAGATCGTAGAGTGTCACGGAGATACCTTTCTCGGCAGCCAATCGATAGCCATCCGGAAGGACGGTTCGGGGAAATCCGCCACTCACCGGGTCACTGGAAACAAATCCGTTGGAAGCAAGGTAAGCCAGTGACATTCCGCCGGCCTCATCGGTGAGCGGGAGACTTTTCAATTCGTTGAGGATCGAACGGGCCGCTTGGGCCGCTTCGGTGGACATCCGACTCTTTTGGTGCAGTCGATAGCCGCTGGGATAGACCACCGCGAAACTCATGATAACGAGGACCAACAGCACGAGGGTGACCATGATCTCGATCAGCGTGAGTCCTAGGATATTCTTTCGATATCTGAGGTATCTGTGGCTTAATAAACTCGGAGCCATTACTCCGAGTATAACACATTAGAGACCCCAGGCCTTCCGAACTGCCAGCGAGTCAAGAATCCGTCGAACTCGGTGCGAAATTTTTTCGGAGCGTTAGGATTATTCACCATCAAAAGAGTCTCAATACCTTCTTTGGTATCGGCCATCAGCAAGCGTCCGACAATCGTATTCTTATCGGATTTGGCTTTGAATGCGACAAGATGAGCGGGCAGTCCACCCCATTCCACACTCTTTTTCCCCAGAACCTTGAACTCTTTGAGGTCCTTGTATAGGCTACCCAATACCCGCCGGGCATCTAACTCATCGGACACGTTTTCGTCGGCAGCGGCAAGCATAGTCCAGATCAAGATCCCTTGCCCCTTGTAGGGTGTCTCCTTAGCCGCGAACGTGGTGACCTTAAGAGGGGTGGACTTTTCCGATTCCAGTTTCCAAAAGCCGGATCCCTTGCCCGGTGTTTGAGCGAAAACTTGGACCGACAGCAATACGCACAGGAGGGAAACTCTCAGGAATGTCTTAGCGAGCACGGGTCAGTGAGTCCCAAAGATCCGGTCGCCGGCGTCTCCGAGGCCTGGTCGAATGTAGCCTCGTTCATCTAAGCGGGCATCGACGGACGCCGTGTAGATGGAAATCTGGGGATACGCCTTTGTCAAACGCTCGATACCCTCAGGCGAAGCTAGCAAACACAGAAATTTGATCTGTTCCGCCTTAGCGCCGCGTCGCTGCAAGGCCTCGATGGCTGCGATCACCGACCCGCCTGTCGCCAACATCGGGTCCAACAGAAGGATGTCTCTTTCCGCGAGATCGTCTGGCAGTTTGCAAAAATACTCGACGGGCTCAAGGGTCTCTTCGTTTCGATAGAGACCCACGTGCCCTACCTTAGCATTGGGAATCAGTCGAAGAATCCCCTCCAGCATCCCAAGTCCGGCCCTCAGAATCGGCACGATGCCTAATTTCTTCCCACTGATGAAACGACCGGTCGCAGATTCCAACGGAGTTTCGATCGGTTCGTCGACTAAGGGAAGCTCACGAGTGGCCTCGTAGGCCATCAGAGCCGCGATCTCTTCGACCAAAGCTCGAAATTCGGTACTCCCGGTTGTTTTGCATCGCAAAAGACTCAGCTTGTGGGTAACGAGAGGGTGGTCGATAATACAAAGATTGGACTGTTTTTGGCTCTTGAGGGCTGTCATGCATCGGCGTTTTTTGCTCACAGCGAAGGTTCCTCTTTATGGCGCTCGTTGAGTCCTGCTTAAAGAGGGGAAATGTCGGTCTTTCAGGCGAAATCGGCCCTCAATCTTAGACTGTCAGGCTTCATCTCCAGCAAACCGACTGTACGCCGGAATCCGGCTGTCGCCAAACCCAAAAAACTGCGAAGGGGAAAAGAATGAGGACATTGATCAAAGGCGCCCGCATCGTTGGAGCCTCCGGCAGCTTCGTTGGCGATTGCTTGATCGTCGATGAACTGGTCGCCGCTGTAGGCGGAGATCTGAGCGAGCAGGTTGGAGAAATCGAACTGTTCGTCGACGGTGCCGGAAAGTGGCTTATTCCCGGAGCGATCGACGTCCACGTCCATCTCGCTATGCCCTTCATGGGGACTGTCTCGCGAGACGACTTCGCAACCGGGACCAAAGCCGCTATAGCCGGCGGGACCACCAGTGTGATCGACTTCTGTTTGCCCGGAAAGACCGAATCGCTGGCCGAGGCTCTTAAAGTATGGGACGCGAAATCGGAAGGGAAAGCCTTTTGCGACTATTCTTATCACATGGCCATCACCCATTGGGACGATTCCATCAAAGCGGAAATCCAATCCGTCTTCGAACGGGGAATCACCAGCTTCAAGGTGTTCACAGCCTATAAGGGCGCTCTCATGATTTCCGATGAAGAGATTTTTGAGTTGATGCTGACTGTCAAAGAACTCGGCGGAGTGGTCACCGCCCACGCGGTGAACGGAGACGTCCTCAACTCGTTGGCTACCCGCTTTGCGGCCGCTGGCAAATTGACTCCTCACTATCATCCTCTTTGCCAACCTCCTGTCGCCGAAGGCGAGGCGACTGGTCGAATCTTAGAACTCGGACACCTCGCGGGCCAGCCTGCCTATATCGTCCACATGACTTGCGCGGAGTCCGTGGAAGAGCTCTCACGGGCCCGCCTCAAAGGATGGGCCAGCTACGGAGAAACCTGTCCTCAATACCTGCTTTTGGATGACTCCGTCTACGATCTTCCCAACTTCGAGGGAGCCAAGTATGTCCTATCCCCTCCTATTCGTAAAAAGCACGACCAAGAAGTGTTGTGGGGAGCTTTGGCCAACGGCATTGTACAGACCGTGGGAACCGATCACTGCACCTTCGATTTCAAAGGCCAAAAGGATATGGGCAAAGAGGACTTTCGCAAAATTCCCAATGGTCTCAACGGTCTAGAGGAACGCCTTTCCTTGATCTTCACCTACGGGGTCGCTAAGGGTCGAATCACCGAAAACCGGTGGGTGGAGGTGTGCTGTACAAATCCGGCCAAACTCTTTGGCCTCTATCCCCAGAAGGGTGTCATCGCGCCCGGATCGGACGCCGATCTTGTGCTGTTCGACCCCACGAAGAGCTCAACGATTAGCGCTCAAACGCACCACAGCGCTTGTGACTCCAACGTGTACGAAGGGTTTTCTCTTTCGGGCTCCCCCAGCCACGTTTTTGTACGAGGTCACCTCTCGTTTGAAGATGGAGAGTTTAAGGGCGAACCCGGACGTGGGAAATTTCTCAAGCGCACGGGGGCCGGCGGCCCGCTTTAGGGCGCATCTTGGTTAGAGGGTCAGACTGCGCAGGGCCTGAAGGCGAGCCTCTTGGAGTTGTTGGCTGAGCTCGGCCTGGTCCCGACTGAGTCGCCGAATTCGGGTCAATGCGCCCCGACTCTCACCCACTCGCCGCAGCCGTATCAGTTGCTCGGCGGTTCGGGCCAAGAGCGTGAGTCGACCCTCGGCGAGTTCCTGTAATTTGGTCAACTCCGCGGGCGTGCCCACCAGTCGCCCCTGCTGCTGCAATCGAAGAATACTGCCAACTAGGCTCGTCAATTCTGCCTCGTCCGCGTCTCGACGCTCAAGGAATGTTCTTTGGAGAGCGTACGTAAGTTCTACTTCGGACTTCCATAGCGGAAGCCACGAGGCTTCCCAACTAAGCCAATGCAAAGACTTTACGTTTTTGGTCTGGCCTATCAAGTCTCGGTTCGCCGAGACGCGCCATTCCAGCACAGCCATTTGCCGGTCTCGGACCGCAGAATTGATCTCTTGAAATAGTCGACGCTGGCCTTCCATGTCCGGATGGGACTCAGCTAAAAAACGACTCACTCCCCTAAGCAAGACCGCCTCCGCGGCGACGATTTTCTCCTTGGTCTTGGACGGAAGTTCAAGGGGGCGCGTAAGGACACGACCTACCGTCTCCACGGACTTCTTAGTGACCGCCTGATTTTGTCGGCCGCCTAACCAACTCTCAAGCTCACCGGCCAAGCGTACCAGGGCGTTGTCGTGGACCCGCAGAGATTCCTCCGAACCGATGGTTCTGGCCAACAGCGAATCCTTAGCGGCCGCCGAAGTCGACGTCCAACATAAGACGCACAGAAAACCGCACAGCCAGAGCGGAGCGAATCCTATTTTCCGGATTTCCCCAACCCTTTAACCATAAAATCTTTCGCGAGGTCCGCGGGCAGCATCACGTAAATCGTTGGAGCGATGAAAGTGCGGAGGCCGGTAAAAGCTGAGACGAAGACGCCCCTACGGAGCTTTGGTACATCGCGCTTAGGAACAACGTTGAAATAGAAGAGCATTCCAAGGATCACGGCAATCATCCAAGCGCCCTTGAAGAATCCCACCGCAAGACCCATTCTCTGATCGGTGATCTTCTCTAAGACTTTGTCTTCCTTCATCCTCCGCTCGATCGTGAGGCCGACACTAAAAACAGCTAGGAACGCTACAATAAAGATGGTGAAAAAGCTGGCCTTCTGAAGAAAGGGGACGCTCCATCCTTTGACCAGGACCGAATGACAGAATTCCGACACGGGCCGGAACAGCCGAAACCCTAGAAAACCGGCGAATAGGATAGCCAGAATCTCAGTGACCTCAAGAACGACACCTCGCTTGTAAGCCAAAGACAACAGTCCGCAAAAACCTAAGATCGCCAGGATATCAAGCCAACCCAATGTAGTACCTCTCCTGGCAGGTTAGCTCCCCAGGACGGCCTTCCTGCTTGACACCCACCCCTCCAGGTCCGTAACAGAAAAGCTTGGACCCAGGCCTCGCGATCCACAGGGATGTGAGCACGCTCTACGAAGGCGCCCAGATGAAGCTTGCCACTCTGCCCCACCAACTCCGCATTGCTTGTCTAGGACTCCTGCTGACCTTCGGGTGTGCCAGTGAAGGCGGCGATGGCCTCAACCGCGCTGGAAACGATCCACTCGGAAACGGTGTAACTTTCACTTCTAACGACCTACGCCTTCTAACCTTCCGTTTCGCCGTCAATCCTAACGGCCAGATCGATCGGACCGGACGTGGTATTTACGCGATCCTTCTCAATGCCCAAGGCACTCCGATTGAGGCAACGGACCTGGACACCTTCACGGATTTTATTCGTTTCGACGGTCAGACTTTCGACTGGTACCACCGCCTCGCGGAAGTTCCCAATCCCGGCTTCACCTTTGGACAAGTCGGACCGCTAAGTGGACAAGCCTTTGTGAACCCCGACGGCAAGTCCGTCGAGATCGTCCTCGACCTCGGGGAGTCCACGAGTTTTATCAATCAGTTCATCCCCGCCAACGTCTTCACTGCCCAGGTAATCACCACTGACACCGCTGGTGGGGCCTTTTTAGGACGCTTACTCGATACTATGGGCCAAGGTCCTAACATCGATAGCAACAGTTTGCAGACTGTCACTGTGGGACGAGGCGAAGGCGCCACCCAACCCATTCCGCAGAGCTATCCTTTCGATCCTCTGGGCGACACCGTCACCCATAGCGACCTCGGAGGAGACTATCCTTATGCGAATTTTGACATCGTGAGATTCGAAGTCACAGCTCAATGAGATCTTTAGCACTTTGAGCTGAGAGTTCTTGACACTTTCTTGTCGCCAACGGCGCGTTTTCAAAAGGATCCATTTCTTCTTACCCGCGAATACGTCCGACACATGCCTAACGATTCAACCGATTCCGATCCTAAAGAGCCCGGCGAATGTCCTAAGAAGCGCGCCGTCCCAAAACAGCCGCTAGAACTCATAGACTCCCACGCCCCCTCCGAAGCTAACGAAACGAACGAGCACAAGAAGAAGCCGCTACCCTTACTGATGTTGACTGCTCTCGGCGTCGTTTATGGCGACATCGGCACGAGCCCGCTCTACGCCCTCCGCGAATCCTTCCATATGTCCCACGGCTTTGACGTCAATCCCGAGACAGTGCTAGGCGTTGTTTCGTTGATCACCTGGTCGCTGATCATAGTGGTGAGCATCAAGTACCTCGGCTTTGTTTTGCGAGCAGACCTGCACGGAGAGGGAGGGATCCTCACCCTGACTGGTCTCGTCCGAAAGTCCGCCCCCGACCCAACCAAGAGGTATGCCAAGGTTCTGGTTCTGATGGGCCTTTTCGGAGCGGCCTTACTCTATGGAGAAGGCATCATCACTCCCGCGATTTCGGTGTTGAGTGCCGTCGAGGGTCTCAACGTCACAACCCACGTTTTCGAGCCTTACATCATCCCCATCACTATTGGAATCCTGATCGCTCTGTTCGCTATTCAGGGATACGGTACCGAGCGAGTCGGTAGGGTCTTTGGCCCCATCACTTTGCTCTGGTTTTTTAGTCTTTTCGCCCTTGGATTGAACCAGATCCTCCAACATCCCGCCATCGTTCGCGCGGTCAGCCCTCACTACGGATTGTGGTTCCTCTATCACCACGGATGGACGGGCTTCATCGTGCTGGGGTCTGTGGTGCTCGTGGTCACAGGTGCGGAAGCCCTCTACGCTGATCTCGGACACTTCGGAAGTCGGCCGATTCGCTGGGCTTGGTTTGTGGTAGTTCTACCTTCGTTACTGACGAACTATTACGGCCAGGCGGCCTTAATCATCTACGATCCTTCGTCCGTAGATAATCCGTTCTTCAAAATGATACCGTCTGAGATCATCTACCCCATGGTTGCCTTGGCGACGGCGGCCACAGTGATCGCCTCCCAGGCCCTCATCTCGGGGTCCTACTCCTTGACGATGCAGGCCATTCGTCAAGGCTTCCTGCCGCGTCTCAACGTTATTCACACCTCCGAGCACGCCGCCGGTCAGATCTATGTCCCGTCGGTCAATTGGTTTTTGATGATAGCCTGTATCGCTTTGGTTCTCGGCTTTCGAACCTCTAGTAATCTGGCGGCGGCTTATGGATTGGCGGTGACCGGAGCCATGGTCACGACCACGCTTCTTCTCTACTTCGTTGCCCGCAACAAATGGAAGTGGAAAAAGGTCACCGCTCTCTCACTTTGCACTCTTTTTATGGCGATCGATCTCACTTTTTTGTCGGCCAACGTGCTCAAAATTCCCTCTGGGGGCTGGTTCCCTCTTGCTATGGGTGGCCTTCTGTTTACCGTCATGACTACCTGGAGTCTAGGGCGCGAGACCTTGAGCAAGGCCATGAAGCCGCTGCGTATGGACCTCAGTGATCTCTTCGAGACCTTTCGCTCCGACCCGCCCAACCGCGTGGAAGGGGCCAGCGTTTTCCTATCCGGTGTGCCCCACCAGGCGCCCCCGGCGCTGTTGAGTAACCTCAAGCACTTCCATGTACTGCACAAGAAAGTCATCTTAGTTTCCGTTTCCATATCCGATAGAGCTTACGTGGACGGACCGTTTCGGATTCGGTTCGAAGAATTGAAGCACGGTTTCTATCAAGTTCGTTTGCGCTTCGGATACATGGAGGCTTGCGATGTCCCAGGCACCCTCCTTTCGATTCGCGAGTTGGGATTAAGGCCGCAAGAAACGACCTACTATCTCGGCCGCGAAATCGTCATACCTACGGTGAGCGACCACATGTCCCTTTGGCGGGAGAGGCTGTTCGCGTTCCTAAGCAACAATGCTCGCAACGCCACGGCCTTTTTCCAGATTCCTCCAGACAGGGTTGTCGAAGTCGGTTCGCAAATCCGGATCTAAGAATGACGGAATATCTGAGACTTCTCAGCGCAGCGTTGCGAAATACTCTCTATCGCCGGGATACTGGCAACCAAGTTATGGTGACTCGTGACCAGCTTTGGCAAGCCAAAAAGGCTATCGCGGCCGTTGCTGCTCAATTTCCAGAAGAGATAGCCCGGCTGCAAAAAAGCCAACCGACGCCGGACCCAAACGACCTTCTGGTGCGGATGCTATTGCTGAAGCCACTTCCTCAGGAAGTCTGGAGATTTTTGGAATCTAATCGCGTCGCCGCTCACACTCTGATCGCTCCTGAAGCGCTTGAGAATCTTGAGTTTTGCATCTCCGACGTTGTGTCCGACCAAGTCCCAGGCGACTTGATAGAGTGCGGTGTGTTTCGAGGCGGAGCGTCCATCTTTATGCGCGGCGTCTTACAAGATCTTCAGGTCACAGATCGCAAGGTCTGGCTTGCCGATTCCTTTGCCGGCCTTCCAATTCCCGACCGAACAACCGCGCTCAAGGACGCGGTGGTTCACGCCTATCTTGAACAACTCGGCGCCTTCAAAATCTCCCTGGCGGACGTACAGCAGAACGTATCGGCCTATGGACTCCTCGATGAGCAGGTCGGCTTCTTACCTGGCTGGTTCCAGGAGACTTTACCAACCTTCTCTCACCCTTTAGCAGTGCTGCGCTGCGACGGAGATTGGTACGAGTCCACTGTAACTGTACTAGAGCAACTCTATGATCAGGTCTCGTCGGGCGGCTATGTGATCATAGACGACTACAATATGCTCTTCGGCGCCTATGAGGCCGTGAACGAGTTTCGGCAGAAGCGCAACATCACTCAAAGCCTGATTCGAGTCAACGACGGAGTTCATTACTGGCGTAAACCCTAAGTATGCAACCGCGTTAAGCTCCATAGGATAGTATACAGAAGACTCCCCCCAACGCAGCGCGTCGGAGGGAGTCTTCTTTGTCCGGCGGAGGGATAATGCTCCAAGGCGCCGCGATCGGCGAGCATCATTAAACGATTTGATTTAACAGGAGACTACCTTTATGGCTACCGGCCCACACAATGACCCAACCAGACCCGTCGTGGTTCAACGCGACACAGTACATTCCCAGACCCGAATCGTCCCGGATCCCGATGCCGCCAACAAGAAAGCATGGATCACCGGATTGGCCGTGCTGTCCCTTTTGCTGTTCGTTGGATTCTTCTGGATGATGACCAAGCCAAAGGACGACGTCAAATCCGAACGCACCGAAGTCACCGTTAACAACACCGACCTCAATCCGGAACCAGCCTCCACCACGATCGTCCAAACCGACAGAGTCGTCACGGCGGAGCCCCAGGATATTCAGATCTTCGTAACGGATACGGAAAGCAGCCTCTCGAGACTTTCGCGCCCTGACGACTCAGCCAACCAAGCCGAAATCGAAGCCATCCGTCGACGAATGGAAGACTTGCGGCGCGCGGACCAAGCCCAAGCGCAAGCTATTCAAGCCGAACTCCGTGAGAGTATGGCCCGGCTAGAAAGTCAAAGTCAGGCAGTGGCCAGTAACCCTGGAACAACCACTTCTACGTCCACCAGCGTTACGACCACCAATACCAGTGCGGATTCTCAGGCCCCGGACCCTAAAATGGTGGATGACCTCAACAAACGAATCGATGAGGCCGCAGCGGATTTGAGCCAAGCCTCACAACAGGTTTCTCCGGAAAGTGCTGCTCGTGTAACGGAATTGAACGAGGAACTGGCAGACCTGAGAAAACAGATGGACGAGGCTCTGAGGGCTCCGGTTCAACAGCAACCTACTCTTATGGCCGCACTGTCAACGGACCTGA
>JBBKWP010000236.1:0-3083 GCA_037968995.1 Candidatus Xenobia bacterium | reverse complement strand
GTGTAGCCGGATTCGATGGCCGTTGCGCTGAGGATGTAGATTTTTTCTGCGAGCATCATCTCTCCATTTTCGTTGGATTGAAATCTGAGAACTCCCTTTTCTCCGTGGCCGGGGGCTTTGGAGATCGTGTAAAAAACGTAATCGTCCTCGCTTTGGGGCTGACGGATCGGATCCGAAAGGTAGAGTTTTGCGGGCCGATCGTTACCTGATCTCTCATTGCTTTCGCGTAACAAGTCGGGGGGCCAGACATCTGTTGCCTTCGAAGCTTCAAGACTCCACACGGCGTTGGAGACGAAATGCGGAAGACTTTCGAGACGCGGTTTAAAAGCGTCGCTATCTACTGTCGCCAGTTGCAAGTCGGCACCTTTGTAGACTTTTTCTGCCTGAAGCTGGACGGGCGGGTAAATAATAAATGTCCGGTCTCTAAAGAACCACATGCTCTCCAGGACGAGCGTCCGTGACGAGAGGACGAGTTCGCGATCTGACTTTAGAAATGGAACTCTTGCTTCTGGGCTAGGGGAAGGCTTCACTGGCGTCCTCGACTGAAATGACCCGAGGTTCGAAGCCAACAGCGCCGCCGCGAAGAGAACGGCGAGCAAGATGATGAGGTTTTTCTTCACAAAGGCTCCAATCGTCAGTCATCCACTAGCTTTCGCGAAAGAGGTATTGTTCTCATCCACTAGGGTTTCGGTTTTGGTAGAATGGGGTCGCTGTAGCTTACGCCAATTTTTAGAGGCGTATACGCCACGGAATCAGGGGCGGAAGGTGGGTGTTGGTCGGGTGCGGCTGAGAATGTTGGTGTGGTTCTGCAATAGGTCTGCACCAATGTGCGGCGCGGAGTGGGTTGAGACTTCTTTCCGGGCAGGCTTCCTATGAGTGAGGTGTCGAACGGCGAGATCATATGAGGGGTCGTTTCAACGGGGTCAACTGGCCCACGAGTAGGAAGCGTTTGGGGGTTTTGGCTTTGGGCCTGAGCGCGACGCTCGGTCTCTGCTTGTCTCCCCCAGCCTGCGCGAACACTTTTCCGATTCAGATCACCGCCGACCATGCGGGGGCGGTTTACGTTCGTACAAATACCGATTCCAACGAATTCAAGAAGATTTCGGACCGGATCCCCGCGGTCTACGAGGCGGCCCCTGGAGAGCGCGTGGACATTCGCGTGGTGGGGCGGGCCGGGCTGTTTACGGACTGGGTGGGCGAGCAGCAAGGGCGGACGGGACCGTCAAATCTGACGGTCCGACTGGAGAAAGCTCTGGCTTGGGGCAGGATCGTGATGGCGGTGGTGCCTTTGACGCTGTTGGGGATCGCGGGCCTAGTTTGGTGGCGTCGACGACTGGGGCAGAATCTCGCTAAAGTGGTCCAACGCGCGGAGATCGCCGAGACGGGGACGGGGATTCCCAAGCGCATCGCTCACTACGAGATCGTGAAGCTTTTGGGCGAAGGCGGGATGGCGCACGTCTATCTCGGGCGCGACAAGGGCGGCGCAGAATTCGCCGTGAAGATTCCTAAGACGGTGGATGAGCGCTTTCGTCGAGAGTGTGTGATCGCTTCAACCCTGGAGTCGCCCCATATCGTGAAAGCTTTCGACTACTGCGCGGAGAAGGCCGAGGGACAGCCCGCCTATATGGCTCAAGAATATCTAGTGGGCGAGACTCTGGAGAGCTTGCTAGAGGGAACGGACGGCCTACCGCTCGAGGAAGTGGATCAGCTGTTTCGCGAGCTTCTCGACGGCTTGGAGGCTGCTCATTCTCAGCAGATTCTTCACCGAGACATCAAGCCGGAGAATCTGTTTGTGGATCGGGCCACGGGACGTCCGATTCTCAAGATTTTGGATTTTGGGGTGGCCAAAGCGGAAGACGAACTGTTGATGACGGCCTCCGGGGCGATGCTGGGAACGGCGCTGTATTCCTCGCCGGAACAGAACTGCTCGGCTCCTTTGGACCAGCGCTCCGATCTCTATTCGGTGGGGCTCGTTCTCTATGAACTGCTGACGGGACGCCGAACCTGGACGGCGCTGAACCGCTATGATTTGTTGAAGTTGCACAACGCCGGCGTGTTCACTCCGGTGAAGGCTCTTCGCCCCGACGTTCCGCCGGAGATGGATGCGCTGGTTTGCGATCTTTTGAAGAGCGATCCGGAAGGACGCCCGGCCAGTGTTTCGGCGACACGGGCTCGCTGGTTGGCTTGTCGCGGAGTTTAAGGTCGGTCCGAGAGACTTTCGATACGGTGATGGTTGTCACCGGCCTTTTCCGCTTGAACGTTTATGTTCAGGCTATGATTGTTGTTGGAAACTGCGTTCAAAACTACGACGCCTTGAGCGCACCGCTCTCATGTAGGGTGACGACGGGGACCCGCGAAAACTTGCCCGTTATGATGGTTTCTCAGAAGAGAGTTCGAGTGATGCCCCGAGGGAGGCTGTTGCTCGGGCGGGGATGGCGTTGGCGCAGGGCGTTGGCGGGAGCGCTAGTGGGTGCGGCTTGGGCCTTTGGGAGCCCGGTTTCAGCTCAGGTGGTTCAGTTCGATGTGTATCCACCAGATGCTGAGGTCTACTATCAGGGAAGCGACCCCAATCGACCGATTCCTGTAGCTCAATTCTATGAGAAGAGAGACCGCGCGTCGATCTTCGAGGGTCGCGGTCCGGTCACATTTCTGGTGACGGCTCCTGGTCGAAAGACGAAGAAGCTCTCACACGTCGCGACCGATTTCCAAACACAAGAATTTTTAGTGAATCCAGTGGTTTCTGTTCAACTGGAGCCGACCACCTTTGGAGGTCAATTCAAAGACTTTTTCCGATTTCACCGCTGGCTTGCGGCGGGTATGGGTCTAATGTTCGTTTTCGCTGTTGGACTTTTGATCCGCCTTGGACTGCGTAAACGATCGGACCGAGCCGAGTTGGCCCGTCAAGATCTTCTCAAAGAACTGGGCGCGGAGTACGAGCGTCCGTTCGACAAATGGGTGATCGTTGGC
This sequence comes from Candidatus Xenobia bacterium, assembly GCA_037968995.1. Taxonomy (GTDB): domain Bacteria; phylum Vulcanimicrobiota; class Xenobia; order Xenobiales; family JADMJV01; genus JAEXNA01. Next base: position 116 of record JBBKWP010000236.1, on the reverse strand, counting down.
AAGGTGGGAAGTGGGGGTATGGGCGAGGTTTTGCGCGCCTTTCCTCAAGATGATATTCGTCGGGAGTCGGTGGTGGCCATCAAGATGCGGGGGGCGTTCGACCCAGAAGGCGCGAC
>JBBKWP010000235.1:0-7408 GCA_037968995.1 Candidatus Xenobia bacterium | reverse complement strand
GATGCAGCCGACAGGTCCGGAGGGAAGGCCTGCTTGGAGCGCGATTTGGACCTGTTCCATGGCGTATCGCGCCTTATGAGAAGGGAGGTCGCCCTCTTTGACGGCTTCGAGGGCAACCTAGAGACTATTGAGGTAGAACGCGTTGCTGATTCTTACGCAGTCTATCACCGCTACCTCACGAAGATAGAGCGCGACCAGAACACCGGTCAGGTGAGCGTCTGGCAGCAACCCCTGGGAAGTCCCAAAGGATACCCTTAAAGGGTCGATGGAGGTCTCGCGAAGGGGACTCATTTCGAGCACCGAAGCGTCGGTGTTCAAGCGCTCTTGGTCGTAGTAGGCTCATCCCTGCCGATCCCCGAGGGCTGGTTAGGAGAGGGACTATCCGGCTTGGGTCATGCCCGCCAACATGATAAGGTCTTGGCATGTCACGATCCCGCCGCCATCAATTCGCCTCCTATCTCGCCCTGTTCGCGGTTCTTGTCGCCGCCGGCCTCCTTGCCGTTTGGCAGCGAAAAGTCGCATCCCCCAACCCTTCGGCGCCGACATCTCACGCTGCGGTGGGAGAGACGCCCACTGTCCCACAAACGCGGGGAGAGTGGGTTCCCCTCTACCAGACGAGATTTTGTAGAGAGGACTTGAACGCCATCCCCCAGATCCTCAAGGAGTCGGGTGCTGAGTCGCAAGTGGACCTCGAAAACGCTCAAATCAGCGTGCCGGAAAGCCAACTTTGGGCGGCACGGGGCGCGCTTATTGCCCACGGGTTGCCCAGTGCCGAAACTCCGTCTCCATCATCTAGAACGCCCAGCCCAGGTCTGCTGTACTTCAGCACCCTGGAGGATAAGGTTTCAGAAACCCTGCACTGGGCACCGGGTGTGACCGGTGGTCGGCTCATGTTGAGCCACGGCCCCGGAGGCGAGGTGAAGGGAGGGAGCCTAGGATTGGTCCCCGAGGAGTTCGACGGGCAGCCCAACGAACGCACCCTGCGCGGTTTGGTGCAACTGGTGAATTTCTCTGTTCCAGAGCTTCCCAGCCGACAGTTCTCCATTAGCATTTCGGGCGAAGCAGGAGCCAGGAACAGGCCTTTCAAGCAACTGTATCCTTGAGCGCCGATCGATGTTTACTTCCTACTAACATTCTCCGTTGGAGATTTCACTCTCCCGCCACTCAGGACACCTACATTGAGTCTACCGACACGGGGAGACAACCAATGAAGATATCACAATCCAACAATCAGACAGTCGCTCGGCTCTTCCAATGGTCAAATCGGGCCGAGGAGCAGACTGAGGATTTTCAAGCGCAGTATGACCATTTCACGTCTTCTGCAGAGAGAATGATGGCAGCGGACGGCAGCCCATCAGATAACGATTCGGATCCCGGTGCGGTCCTATTGCCTAAGAAAGTCCGCCTCACTAACGAGAAATTTAACAGTTGGGGAGAGCCCACCTTTACGGAATCCTTGAAGGCCGAGCAGGGGAACCTGAGCTTGACGGTTGTGTCAGAGGCCGTCAATGGAATTGGGTTCGGCTTTGCCCTCGAGTCCCTCGATGTGGCGAAAGAGCAAATGGAAGAGGTGACCTATGAGATTCGGCCTGATTCCGAGCTCATCGAAGTTACCAAACGAGCCATCGATGTTAACGGCAGTCGGTTGCCTGATCGGCGATTCACCATGGACCTTGCTCACCAAAGCCTGCGACCCCACGTGAGTTCCATGAAGAAGAATTTGGCCGATCTGATCGCGCGTCAATACAAGGAGGCCAACCAAGGTCCGCGAGATGAGAGGCGCCCGTACGCCATCGCGGCAACCCAGAACAGCAACCTGCTCACTGATCTCGACTATGGACACTTACCCACTCAACTCCGTAACGGAGGCAAACGACCCAAACCCTACCTGCGACCCGGGTAAAAACCCGAGATATTCCGCTTCAAAGATGCTCGCCCCTCACCATGGAGATATCTGACCAGCGGGCGGACCTTAAGTCTGGTCTCGGGACCAGAGGGTGATGTTGAGATCGTCCACAGCTACAACGTTGTTCTCTTTCGTAAGCACGTCCTTCATCAAAATATAGGGTTCCCCGTACAAGTTAGCGGCTGAAGGAACTGGACAGTAATGGCAAGAGGTCCTGGTAACTGTCTGTGTCCTTATCATAATCCTCGGACCAAGCAATCATACGAACGATGACCAGATTGTGCTTGGGTATGATGATAAGATACTGACCTAAGTATCCGTTGGCGTTGTAACCGAGCAGGCCCTCGTTGGCGACCTCTACTAAGACTTCGTTGGCAGCCCTCTGAAACTCAGAGTGCTCAAACACTTCCGGTGGCAGAATCCTCTTAAGCTTTTCGCGAAGCTCTGAGCTCTGGGAATATGCCCCAATGACGGCGGCGGCCGAGGTGACTAAGTCTTTGTTCTCCACTCGTGCGGAAAACAGCTTCAACGACTCGGAGCTTATGATGAGCTTCCTATTCTCTGGAATGCGCCACCACAAGTATCCACAGCTCTCAGAACCTTGAGGCGCCAGTGCTTGGCTTAGCCAGGCTTCATCCAAAAGCTGTTTTCCATCCCACTGCCCTCCTTGCAAGACCAGACGACCTAGTTTCAACAGGTCTTGGGGGCGAACTTGAAGCCCAGACATGGCGTGAGGATTCCCGACTTTGTCTTTCGTCCAGTGGAACTTTTCGATCTCGAGCGGCTGGAAAAGCTTCTCCTTCAGATATGAGTCCAGAGATTCTTTCGTGAGTTTCTCCACTACCCCGGCAAGCAGATTGACTGCCTTGTTGTTGTAGGAGAACTTGGCTCCCGGCTCATCAGATAGTTCGGCCGTCAGAGCGAGTTGAACGAAATCGGAGGCTGGATAGATCTCCTCGCTTGTGGTGGGCAAATTTTGAAGCCCTGAAGTGTGGGACAGTATATGGTGAAGAGTAATACTTCTCTTCTGGCCTTGCTTCCATTCGGGGTAGAGTTCTGATATCCGCAAATCAGTATTTTCCAACTTTCCTTGCGCCACTAGCACACCAAAGGCTAAGGAGACAATGGACTTGGTGACAGACATAGTCTCGATCAGTTCAGGGCATTCTGGTGAACGATAATCCACCAGAAGTTCGTTGTCTTGCCATACCAAGAATGCATCACTGTGGCTTTGTACGGCTCCCTCTTGGAGTGCGTTCAACAGGTCTTCAGACAAATGCTCGGCTGAGAGCGAAGAAGTAAGCATTGCTATGCTCAATAAAAACGGGAGGATGAATCTCATACCACTGGCTTCTGGCATAGAAAGCTGATTCACTTCTCGACGGATACGAATTCAATCGTCGACCGGTTGCAGCGAAGAACATAAATTTTTGTTACCTATGGTGGTCTCGCTTCACTGCTCAGCCTGAAGCTCGCTGGGGCCTAAAGGCCGAAATGCGTCTTTTACTCAGCTAGGGTCTCGGTGTCTCCGTAGGAGATGAAGCCTCTTACTTTTTGCCCAGGTCTGAGATGTATTGTGTCAGTACGTCGCGCGCCGAACCGTAGTCGCCCGCGATGTCGCGCCCAGGCTGGAAGTAGCCGAGTCCACCCTGCATGAGAAAGTCGAGAGTGGCGACGGTGATCTCGGAGTTGGGGTCGATGGCGTCGTCCGTGACGAAAGCGGCCACTCGGTCGGTGTCGGACGCTGGTATGGGTACCTCCAGCATTCCGTCAGTTTTGCCCGTCAAAAGTTCCAGTTCGCGAGTCGCTAGATTCATCGAGGGGCGCAGTCCCCGGTCGGTGAACATCAGACTGGTCTGGTCTCCGCGCTCCAGGCTGTCGGCTTCGATGAGAAGCGCTTCGGCCACTGTCATCTTGGTGGTGACCAGTTGGTTGTCAAAAGGAAAGGCGTTGAAGATATCCTGAACCGTGACGTCTCCGCTTGGCAGTCCGGCACGCATGCCCTTTTGATTGACCATCACCATATCGGCTCCGGTGGACTTTAGGATGGCCTTTCCGACCAACGATTCCATCTGGTCTCCAAGAACGTTGGGGTCGTAATTCGTCTTTTTTGGAAAATTGGCAATGACGCTTCCCATCACGTCTTTCACTTTGGCCTCATAAGCCGTTGCGGTGCTGCCGACAAGACCCGTGTCCTGGGGTTGCTCGGCGCCTTTGACCAGACGGTAGTCTCGGCTTTCGACTTGGCCGGACTGGTCGTTGACTTCAAGGTCGAGATGCCCGATGGACTGTCGGAAGCAACCTGAGTGGGCGATGAGTGTCTCTCCTTCGTACTGAGGAACTTCCATGGCATCGTGAGTATGGCCGCCCAAGATGAAGTTGAGGTCCGGAACGCTTTTGGCCATCTCGTGGTCGGCGGGCAGTCCCAGGTGCGAAATCAGTCCGATGACCTGGATTCCGGAGGCTCTCAGTTTGGCGACCTCTTGCTTAACGGCGGTGATGGGGTCGGTGATGGAGAGACCCTCGAGCTTACTTTTAGGAAGGATGGCGACCGTTTCTTGAGTGGTCACACCGATCAGTCCGATTTTGACCCCGTTGAGTTCGACGACTTTACTGGGCGACGTGTTCTCCAGATTTCGGCCGGTCGTGGTGTCGATCACGTTGGAGACGATGACGGGACAAGGAGCGTTCTTCACCCAGTCGCGAGTGATCGCGGGACCGCGGTCAAAGTCGTGATTGCCTAGGGTCATCAAGTCGTAGCCGGCGATCTTCAGCATCGTTTTGGAGGCCTCGAGACCGAGAACACCGGTTTCGGCGGAGCCTTCGAAAACGTCGCCGCACGAAATGAGGAGTGTTCCTTCGGGATTCGCCTCGCGCGCGGCGGTGACTACGCCTTGAAGTTGAGACTGGCGGGCGACGTACCCGTGCTCGTCAGAGGTGAAGAGCAGGCTAACTTTATGGGATGAGGGTAAGTGCGAGTGAGGTGTGAGCATCGTGAACCTTTTTTTCAGAGGGGCATCTCGAGGCGCCCCTTCTTATTCCACCTTAGCATCGTTGACTGAAAAATTCCTGAAACTAACGTTTTTGTGATGTTTGGAATCTAGCATATACAGCCTTCTTTGACCCGACGGCCCCTCAGCAAGCGAAGTAAACTTACTGCGTAGTGAGCGGGCAGGTCGTCCGGAAATAGTGCTCTGATAGCCCACAGTCATCTGCTACGATAGCCGTGGGAGACAGTGATGTGGACCCGCCGTCCCAGGCGCTCATCCTTTAAAGAATATTTGACGTTCGTATATTAAGGTGTGATTTGAAAGACCGGCGTCCATAGTCATGAAAATCCCAGGCGTCCTTGATAACCCTTACAACCCAAGAAACAGGCCCGCGTCACAACCTCCCCACAAAAGACACCATAGAGGATCTGCTCTCTTTTTGGGCTGAACTGATCATAGAGTCTTGGGGACATTTTGGGGACATTTCCTTTACTAGATTGGACATTCTCTTTAGGAAAGATTCAGTCTCCTTGGGCGCACTCAAGATATGATCAGCCCAGATGAGAGACCTAAGACATATCACAATCTTCGCGATGCTGGTGGCTTTGTTTTTTGCTCACCCGGCGGGAGCGGCGCCACCGGATGGTCTCTCTCTGCTCACCCTGCAAGAGGCCACTCAACGCGCTCTTGAAAAGAATCACACACTCAAGGCTGCGGGCTACTCCACTGAAGCGGCGGGTTTCCGGGTGGACTTGGCCCAAACAGCCTACAAACCCACTCTCGATCTCTCAAGTGACTATTCCGTAAGTGGTAGCACCTTAGCGGGGGGAAGTGGCATTGACCAAATCACCACCACTCGAAACAGCCTAGGAATGTCTGTGGGTGCTCGCCTTGCCCTCTTTGACGCCACCCGAGGGCCCAGCGTAGAGAGTGCAAAGCAGGGAGCGAAAGCTTCCCAGAGCGACCTTGAACAGAGCGCGCAGGATCTCATCTTCAATGTTCGTTCGGCCTACTACCAACTCTTGCTCGACGAGGAACTGGTGGAGATCACTGGGCAACAATTGGCCAATGTCACCCAGCGACTCGAGCAGGCCAGAGGATTTTACGAAATTGGAACAGTGGCTCTCTCTGAGGTGAAGCAAGCTGAGGCTGCTCAGGCTCAGGCCCAACTGGAGTTGACCCGTACAGAAACGACTCTCGAGTTGGATTGGATCGAGCTGAATTTACAAATGGGTGAGCCAGGTGTGGCTACTTATGAGTTGCTTCCTGAAGTGGTGGAAGAGGCTCCTCAAATTTCACTGGACACAGCTTTTGCCTATGCCCTCGATCACCGCCCTGAACTTCAGTCCGGTTGGGCTCGTGTCAAAGCACAATTGGCAAGAGTCGATGCGGCTTACGCCGACCGCTTACCTCGTTTGTCGGTGAGCGCCGGATACGGATTGAACGGTCAACCCGCCCCTCTGGACCGAACTTGGAATGCTGGCTTGGTTTTGAGTTGGTCCTTCTACGATGGTGGCGTGGCAAAAGCAAGTGCAGCCGAGGCCAAAGCTTCTGCCCAGGTTTTGACGGAGCAAGTTCTTCAGAGCGGGGACAATGTCCACCGTGAAGTGGCTTCGGCCTTGGCGGCTTGGCGTCAGGCACGAGTGCAGGCTCGCACTGCCCAGGTGGGAGTGGATGCAGCCTCGGAGGGAAGACGATTGGCCTCTGAGCGTTACCGGGTCGGTGTGGGTAGCGCTCTGGAACTTTCTGATGCGGAACTGTCTTTGACCCTGTCCCGAGCAGAATCTGCTCGCGCGGACTTTGCCGCACGCAGCGCGGAGGCGCAGTTGGCTCTAGCCATTGGAGCCCCCGACCTAAATAGAGCGAACTTGGAGACAGTAGAATGAAGAAGTGGATCACATTCGGCCTCATCCTTGCCCTGTTGGGCGGCGGCTGGTTCTGGTGGAAAAGAGAGAACGAGGTCAAAGCACCGAGTTATCTCACCGTAACTATTGAGCGTGGGACCATCAGCTCTAAGGTCAGTGCTACGGGTACTCTGCAGGCGGTCATGTCGATCGACGTGGGCAGCCAGGTTTCGGGCATGATAGATCAGGTTTATGTAGACCATAATTCGCAGGTGACCAAGGGACAGATCTTGGCTCAGTTAGACCCCTCCACTTATCAGACGGCCATCACCCAGGCTACGGCAAGTGTGAACAATGCCGAATCTTCTTTGGCCAACGCTCAGGCTGATGCAGCCAATGCTCAGGCCAACGTGCGTGGGGCAGATGCTGCTGTGGTTTCAGCCCAGGCGGCAGTGTCCCAAGCTCAGGTGGGTGTGATCTCGGCCAAGGCCGCCATTTCCTCGGCACAAGCTAGAGTGAAAAAAGCCGAGAGCACCCGCGACAATGCGCGTAAGAGTTTTCAGCGTAGTCAGGAGCTACAGGGACGTGAGTTGATAGCACTGGCGGACTTGGATACCGCTCAAACCAGCTACGATGGCAGCGAGGCCGATGTAGCTACCGCTCAGGCA
>JBBKWP010000234.1:0-4211 GCA_037968995.1 Candidatus Xenobia bacterium | reverse complement strand
CAACGGGGCTTTCGCTACTACAGTGTGGGACGCCCCACCGTGGAGGCCGAGGCGCCTCAACCGGTTTAAAGGTTCGGCTTAACCCTCGTCGGACCCCACGAGTTCGGCCACTTCGAAACTCTGTTCTGGAGAAAATAGCGGCGACACTGTTTCTCCTGGGGCCCAGATCCGCAAAGAAGCGTAGTCCCAGCCGTACGGGGCTTGGTCGTCCTGGATGGGGTCACGGCGAACTTCGAGCCGACCCTTCTTGAGATTGAGGATCCAGTAGTCAAGAATTCCGGCTTTGGCGTAGAGACTGGACTTTTCGCGGCGATCAAAGGGCAAGGAAGTTTGGGCGACCTCAAGGACCAGATCAGCGTGGTCGGGATGGCGCGGGCCGCTGAATTTGGGTCGAAGTTTGACCAGCGCGAAGTCTGGCTCGGGCTCACTGAGTTCGTTCAAGGTCAGGGGCGACTGAACGCGCACTCCGTGGGTTTTTCCGAAAGCGTAGACCAAAATGGTGGTGAGTCGTTGGGTGCTGTAAGCGTGGGAAGGGTTTTGAGGGCTCATCGGGACGATCTCTCCTTCGATCAACTCCACACGCTCGCTAGGGGCGAAGATCCCCGCGTCCCCCATTTTGGCGTATTCCCCGACCGTGAATCGCCTCGGTTTCATGTGCACAGTCATAAGGGTAATTTCGACAATTTCTTTGAGGGGCCTTGTGAAACGGTCCGGGACCATTCCACAGCTTGGCCCAAGCGGTGATAAGCCGGGGCGAATGTCCCTAGCGCCTCTGGGCGCAGTCGTTTATCATGATCACTATGAAGATCGCTCTGCTCTCGCCTCGAGGCCCGCTCTATCGCCACCGTTCCGGAATTTTCGGGAAGTCTTTACGGTACGCGCCTTTGACTCTGACCACCTTAGCTTCCCTGGTGCCGCCCGAGTTGGAGGCGGAGTTGGTGCTGTTCGACGAGGGGATCGAGGAGATCCCAGACGATCTGGAGGCGGATCTGATCGGCATCAGCACCATCACCGGCACGGCGTCGCGAAGCTATGAGTTGGCCGACGCCTATCGAGCGCGAGGCATCCCCGTGGTGCTGGGCGGAGTGCACCCCACGTTGATTCCGGAAGAGGCTCAACTCCACGCCGACGCGGTGGTGACGGGATACGCCGAAGATAGTTGGCCGGAGTTATTGCGCGACTTTTCGCAAAAGCGCATGAAGCCGCGCTACAGCCAAGCGCCGAACCTGGATCTGGGCGGGCGGCCTCGACCTCGTCGCGACTTGATCGAACTCGACAAATACCTCACTCCTTACACGGTGGAGGCGACGCGTGGCTGCATCCACCACTGCCGCTTCTGTGTGGTGCCCACGGCTTGGGGGCGTCCTCTACAGAAGCCGGTGCGCGAGGTGGTCGAAGACATTGAGAAAATGGGCGCTAAATCGGTGCTTTTTCTCGATCTCAACCTGATCGGGGACGTGGCTTACGCCAAGGAACTGTTCCGCGAGTTGACCCCCTTGAAGATTCGCTGGGCGGGCTTGGCGACCACTCAGATCGCCTGGGACGAAGACCTTCTGAAAGCGGCGGCGAGAAGCGGTTGCCGAGGGCTTTTGATCGGATTTGAGACGGTCTCTCCTGAGGCCCTGGCGGAAAGCGCCAAGAAGTTCAACATGCATCACAGCTACTCCGAGGTCATCAAAAGAGTGCACGGTGAGGGCATCGCCATCATGGGGACTTTTGTCTTCGGTTTTGACTCGGACCGCTTGGACATTTTCGACCGAGTGGTGGAGTTCGTGGTGAGTCACCGCATCGACCTGCCCCGCTACTCCATCTTGACGCCGTTTCCGGCCACCCCGCTGTACCGACGCCTAGAGAGCGAGAGTCGGATTATCACCAAGGACTGGAGTCTTTATGACGGACAGCACGTGGTACACCAACCCAAAACCATGTCGGTCGACGCGCTGCACCAAGGCGTTGAGAAAGCCTGGAAAGACACCTACAGTTGGCTCAACATCGGGCGCCGTTTAGGCGGCAGTCGGCGCATGCTCTTGAAGGCTATCGCCGCGAACATGGGCTACCGGTTCTACGCCCATAATCTTCACCGTTTCTATACCTGCGGCGCCGAGGTGTTGGCGGCTTGAGATTCCGTCCGCCCGAACCCTTCAACCCAGAGACTTAAGGCTGTGCGCTCGTCGCCCCCCTGAGAAGCGCCTAGCCATCTTCGAGCGGGCCATAAAACCGCGCCGGCACCCGACCGTCTGAGGTTTTGCCTTGTTCGGCCTTGGCCCGGATCTTCATGGCTTCGTGCAGGAAATGGGGGTTTCGCCAGATTGCATTGGTCCGCGCCATAGGACTGTCGGCCCTAACAAAAGTTGAGAAGGCGTCGATGGTCCGTCGTGAGCCGAAGTTCACCGTTTCTTGGGTGATGCAAGTCAGGCCGGCGTTTCGGCAGCACTGTTCGAACACGGCGATGGACATGGCCGGCGCTCTCCATTGGGACAGATCGACGAGGCCCCACTCGAAGAGTCGGCGTTGAAGGCCTTTGGGCAGGCGGTTCAGTACACCAAAGTATTTGGCGTGTTCGGCGAGGTTGGAGTGGTGGATAAATCCGCCGCCGTTCGGTTTGAGGACTCTCGCGAATTCGTTGGCATAGGACTGCACGGTGTCTAGGTCGGCGTGGATGAGGGAGAAAAAACTGAAAACGAAATCGACGGATTCGGACTCGATCATGGGAAGCGTCTTTCCGTCGTTCACGAAAAACGACCAACGTTTGTCTCGGAAGCGCTCTTGGCATGCTTTGATGCACTTCGGGGAGAGATCGACTCCGAGGTAGCGCTCGCACTCTTCGCCTAAAAGCGGCGTGAAGCGGCCGAAGCCCGGTGCGATCTCAAGAACGGTGTGGGCGGGTAAGAATCGAGCGATGCGCGGCCTGAGGCAGGCTTTCCAAAGGGCCTCGGTCCCACCGAAACCCCGCGACCACTCTTCGCCTTCTTGATTCCAGTCGTAAACAGTGTCCCAGTACTTGAGATTCTCTTTGACGGTCGCCACTCATCGCACCACGGCGAAGGGGCCGAGATCTCCGCAGGCCTCAGACCATGTGACCTTCAGGTTGGTCACCTTGGCCGACGGCGGCCCGTGATCGAGAAACTCCAGAAGTTGCTGGAGACGGTCCTCGGCCCCCTCGGCGGCGACGCGAACGGCTCCATCTGGCTCGTTTTTGACCCAGCCCTGAAGCTCTAGCTCGGTGGCGCGTTGACGGGTGTAGTAGCGAAAGCAGACGCCTTGCACCCGCCCCTCTACTCTCGCTTCCAAACGCTTGTAAGTTGTGTTCATCACTGGCGGTTTGTTCTGGCTTTCCCGGCTCTTTCCCCTCAATACTCAGGGAGCTAAAGGGTCCCCGCTTGGCTCCTGCGAACTTCGGGACATGCGGAACCGCCGAGTTTTCCAAAGGACCAATTGTGCTATCCCGGTGGTCATCCATGCCGCCGGTCGCTTCCTGTATGGAGAACTGGTGGATTTGAGTTTAGGCGGCTCGCGGATTCTAGGGAAGAAAGAGCTTCCGACCAAAAGGATAGAAATCACCCCGGAAAAGACCGATCTCGACCGAGCTTCGATCATCCCGCTGCCCTATGAAGTCTGCTGGCAAGAAAACACCGACGGTTCCCAGGCGGGTCTACGTTTCGCCGGAGGTATCGACGCCTTTTTTCGCGGTTGGCTGGCCGACCATCTGCAGGCGCAACTTCCTTGGCAAGAATTACTTTTAGATCACCGCCAGGTGGTGCGTATTCCGTGTCAACTCGAGGGGATTCTCACTAGAGATGACACCGGCGAAGAGTTGACCTGCTCGGTTCTCGACCTGAGCGTTGGAGGGGTAAGTTTCGCGACCACGATCGAGCTTTTTCCCGGCGAATCGTTTTCCATTCGCATCCCCGACCATCCCGAACTGGGAGTGCCGGAAGTGATCCTTTTGAGAAGTCAGCCGTTAGGCGGACACCATCTCGGGGGCTCGAAGTTTTTGGAACTGACCGAAGAGCAGGTCAAATGCTTGGAAGACCTCGTCCCCAAACTCGCCGATACCTCGCTTGAGACGCAGTCCCGGGAAAATTAACATTTTGTTCGCCGGAATGCCCGTGGGTCATGGCGTAAGCTAGGGATATGGAAGAGTCACGCCTTAAGAATATAGAAGAGGCCATCACCAGCCTCAGTCAGCAGATGAACCAGCGCTTCGACCA
>JBBKWP010000233.1:0-10710 GCA_037968995.1 Candidatus Xenobia bacterium | reverse complement strand
CGTGGGGTCCTTGGCGGTGATCGTCTCCGGCGCCACAAAGACCGTACCCCTATCGAAGATAGGCGCGGCCTTTCTCTCAGCGGTCAGACCTGTTGATACGGCGAGAAGGAAGACGGCAGTGATGATTGAGAAGTTAATCGGGGGTCTAAGCGGAGAACTCGGCATGCTGAAAGCTTCGCGCTCTCAAGGTTCATTCCCGGCAGAATTTTCCTCACCGATCTTAAAGGTCCGACCGGCTTGTCCAATCAGCTCGGAGTCGCGATAGCCGAAAAGCCGCTCGAGCTTCCTCTCCTGGCCCGACACGAGCTACTAGAACGACACCAACTTTGTGCCTTGCGATGTCAGACCGACGACGTCTGCCGCTCTACGTCGTCGAGGTCCGATCCTTCCAATCATGTCGCTCCCGAAACCAACTCTTCTAGCGCTATGGGAATGGAAACCGAGTTTGTATGTACGACATCGTCTGCGTCGGTCACCAAGATATCTACGGTCATTTGAGTCTGTACGAGGCAAAAGACACATCGGCCACCCTCTCCGAGAGGCAGATGACGTTCCTCACTCCCGTTCCGAAGACGAAGGGTCGCGTCCATACCTCGCAGTTCTCTCATTGTAGAGTTTCTCTGATACTGAACAAAATTGGATTCCCAACTCAACACGTGAGCGCCACACAGTTCCTCTTTCAAAAGAGCGAGAGCGGCGAAGCCGTGGCTCGCGGCACGGGCCTTAGGGTCCCGTGGCGTGGAATCGAGGAGGCCTAGGTCACGGCAGTTGCGATACAAAAAGAGCCAAAGCAGACTGCCACCGAGCCAGAATAGGACTTCCATCTAAGAGTCTTCCTGCAAAAACATTGTATGGCCGATGTTATAACCCAAATGGTGCTAGTTTGAAAGTCGGCAGATAAAACGGCCTAGCTTTGCATAGCGAGTTCAGGAGGTTTTATAGGCGCATAACGGATACTTGTCTGATATGAAATACTTCGTCATCGGCCTGGCCCTAGTTGGTACTTTCGGATGTCAACAAAAACCTCTAACCGAGCCTCCGGCTACAACGAGATCACCCGTCTCGGCAGTCATCCCGACGCCTGACGCCAGTTCCGACATTGTTGCGGCGCAAGTGGCCGATGTGCAACTCGATAAGGAGACCTATCTCCCCGGCGATGAAATGCAGGTCACCGTAATGGGCCCGGGTCTTACCGACTCCGCATGGGTAGGAGTCATCCCGGCAAACATTCCCCACGGCTCGGAAGAAGACAACGACTCCAACGATCTTGGATATATCAGAACCGCGGGAGGAATAGTCTCGTTGGTGGCACCGAGAGAGCCCGGTGACTACGATGCCAGGCTCAACGACTCCGACGAGGAAGGCAAAGAAGTCGCCAGTCGCAGTTTCAAAGTGACCCCTGATCCCTCCCCAGTCGCTGAACCGAAAATGCTGTGGGAACCTTCAGCCCCCATCTTAGGAGGCTCAGAGGTCGTAATTGAGTTTGAGGCGCCGCTCAGCTTTGCGGAAGACGCCTGGATCGGAATCGTACCCAGCGCCACTCCTCACGGGGATGAGGACGTCAACGACAAAGCCCAGGTTGGATACGTTCATCTCGACGGCCGCAGTCGAGGCAAAGTGAAACTCATTGTTCCCACGGAACCGGGAGATTACGATGTCAGAATGTACGACTCCGACCACGAGGGAAAAGAGGTCGGTGCGATCACTTTTGAGGTTGTCGCAACGCCCTAGGTTCCTCAGAGCCGATTCGACCGAGACCTTCTCCGAACTCGTCTGCGGACTTATGGCCTGGTACTGCCTCGCGAAGGCTCACAGCCGATGGATCGACCGTCCTTTTTTCCCCTTAACGGGGAGCACCTGGACTTTCAGTGGGCTCTGGGCGATTCTATGGTCTGTTCGCAACCACTCAGGCCTTTTTCGATAGTTCACACCAATCGGACGGCGCATCCTAAGCTCCGTATCCCGAGTTACCAACGATGTTTCATAGATCTTCGCGGCCAAACCGAAAGGTCATTAGGGCGATCATCGCAACGGAGTAAAAGGCCGTTAGGCCAAGCAGTACCGGCAGATCGGGGACGTCGAGGAAAGCCTTGAGCGCGTCGGGCGCTTTCTCTTTGAGAAACGGAACGGGTAGCAGAGCGTTGACCGTCTTCAGCGGGAGATAGGCTCCGTAGCCCGGCCATTGTCGATCGATAAGAAAGCGCAGAAAACTCTCGAGAATGGTCACATACGCTAGGTAAGCCATCAGCGCCAACGCGGCCCGCCTGATCATCAGGGCCGCCATGAGAGCGACCAATCCATAGACCCAACTCTGCAGCCAGAAAGCGCCCAAATAACTCATCCCAACCAGAGTCGGAAAGCTTTGGCTGGCGACCCCCGCGATGGCGATACCGATACCAGCGACCAGTGTGCAGAATCCACTGATTCCGATCACCAAGAACAGTTTGGACAAGAGAAATCCACCACGACTCCACCCCTCGATCAGATTCTGTCTGTGGGTGCGAAAAGTGAACTCGTTGCAGACGATGAGAATCAGCAGCAGCGCGGGGATGAAGAAGAGCCAACTGGCCAGATAGGGAACGCTTTGCCAGGCCGCGGGGAAGCCGAACGGCAAATTTTCGGCCACCGTGGAGGCGGCCTTCGTCCCCGCTGTCATTTTCTGAAAATTACGCTGGGTTGCCAGCGCAATGGCCAGCACGCCTCCGAAACAGAGAACATAAAGGCCCACGATGCCCCAGAAGGCTCGGTAATGCTTGAGCTTGAGCCATTCGGTACGAAGTAGAACCAGAGGATTAACCATGCGTGATCTCCAAAAAACGACTTTCCAGATCACGCTTCTGAGGGCTCAGCAGAGTCAGCGTCAGGCCTTTGTCGAAACAGTGCCGATTGAGTTGTTCGGGCGTCACATCGCCGGACACCCGAAAGCCTCCGTCGTGCTCTTTGATGGACAACTCAACAGAGAATTCCAGCAGGGCCTGGTGCAGCGCCCGAGGGTCGGCCGCTTTGAGGTCGATAGCGACCTCTGAGCGCAGCACGGATTCCATGGGGCCGGATTCCAGCAAGCGCCCCTTTTTCAAGATAGCGACATGAGTGCACACTTTTTCGACCTGGTCGAGGAGGTGACTGGCCACGATCATCGTCTTTCCCTCTTTGTGCAGTTGCCCGATCAGATCCCGTATATCAGCGATACCGGACGGGTCCAATCCATTGGTAGGCTCATCAAATATCAGCACCTCTGGTTCACCCAACAGACAGCCACCGATGGCTAGGCGTTGCTTCATCCCCAAAGAGTATTTGGCAAAAGGCAGTTTGGGATGATCGGCTAGACCGACTCGCTCGAGCACCCCAGAGATGCTGTCGACGCCACATCCGCGAATGGAGGCTGTGATGGTTAGATTTTGCCCTCCGGTCAAGTAAGGATAAAAGTTGGGGGTTTCCAGCAGAGTTCCAATACGACGGCGCTGTTGCGCACCCGACAAATCCTTGCCGGAAAACCACTCGAATCGACCTGAGGACGGGAAAAGAATCTCTAGAACGGTACCAAGCAGCGTCGTCTTCCCGCTTCCGTTGGGACCCAATATACCGAACACGCTCCCGGTCGGAACCTCGAAGCTGACCTCTTCTAAGGCCTGCAGATTGCCGTAGCGCTTCCCTAGACCCTCAACCCTTAAGATGTTCACGGCAGGAGCATTCCCTTCAGCTCTCTGCTCGACCTGTTGGCCTTGCATGGCCCCGCTCAAGCCTTCTTCGAAGGCTGGCCGGAGCAGCGCGGACACCAGAGGTGATGAAGCTCGGACAACAGGGGTCCGACCATCTGCAGAGCGGCCAGACGCAAAAAGCGCTGGAATGCTTCGAGCAACTCCTTGCCCTTGAGCCGGGTCACGCCAAGGCATGGCAACTGAAGGGAGCGGCCTTTCATAAATTGGATCGCTAGCGGCGCGCAGACCACCCCTCGCACAACTGGCCAGAGTTGCCCCGGAACGGGATCCTCGGTAGAGCAGGTCGCGATTCCCCGAACCGCCTTGGCGCGAATCTCGAAGCGATCGAAATCGTCAAACGGATTGAGTAAACTGAGGGGGTCAACTCTTTCCTCTTCGCTCCTCGACCAATAGGCGATTGGCCGAGGGGGCTACTGCAGGGAGGTATCCTAGAATGACAAATAGATTCGGCTTGATATGTTCAATTTCTCTCCAGTGAGTCGAGGTGCTCGAAGTTTACTCTACGCTGTGCTTTTCATGGCGGCAACGTCGCGGGTGGCTTTGAGTGACGACGCCGTTCCTTACGAAGTCAAGACCTTACCACCAGGGGCCGTTGTGAAGATTGGAACCAAAGAGGTTGGGGTTACCAACAGCGTCATCGAATTCGACAGACCGCCGGTGGACCCCAGAGTGAGTGTGTCTTTACTCCTCGATGGTCACGAGCCCAAAACCTTGACCGCCGATACCACCTCGGTGGAGACTTTGAAAGCGACTTTCGGTAATGTCATCGAATTGGAAGCCAGCAGCTCCGTTGTGGCCCTTCAGGACTTTCTTCGCTATCGCTACCATTGGCCGCTGGCCGGTCTGTTCCTAATCGGCGCGGTAGGATTTGTCGTGCGCTCGCGCATGAAAGGGTTGGCTCAAAAAGTCGTGACGGCTGAAGAGCGAGCCAAGGTGCTCTCGACGTACGAAACGGACAGCAGCAAGATCGCCAGCATGTTCTCTGAGCGGATCGGTGACTATGTTTTGGTCGACCTACTGGGTCAAGGCGGAATGGCCGCGGTTTATCGGGCGCTTCCTTGGGACACCATGGACCCCGCAGATGCCGTGGCCGTCAAGATCATCACCAAGGACCTAGCTGCCAATCCCGAGTACTCCTCCCGCTTTCAACGCGAGGCTGACATCTGCCGCACGCTGTCTCATCCCAACATCGTGCGACTGATCGACTGGGGCACCAAGGACGAGAGATTCTATCTGGTTCTTGAGTACGTTACCGGTGGAACGCTCGCGAACCTCGTGGAGAAAGGAGAGCTGAGCAAAGCACAGCGGCGGGACCTGCTTCTGGCCCTCTGCAACGGGTTGGTCCACGCACACTCCAAGGGCGTGACTCATCGCGATCTCAAACCCGAGAACCTGATGGTGACCCCTCAAGGAGCCCTCAAAATCATGGACTTCGGACTGGCCCGCAGCGAAAACGTCGACAAACTGACCAAAACGGGAACAGTGATGGGTACCCCGACGTATATGGCTCCGGAGCAGATCGACGGCACCGGATTAGATTCCCGTACGGACCAGTACGCCCTCGGCATCATCGCCTACGAAGTCCTGACCGGGAAGGTTCCGTTCGAAGGCACCGACATCATGCAGATCATCTTCCAACAACTCTCCGCGCAGCCGGTTCCGCCGTCGACTCACGACCCGGAATTGCCCGATGAGATCGATTCCGTGATCCTTAAAATGATGGCCAAGAAGCCCGACGATCGGTTCGCCACTACCGAGGAAACGATGTTCCACCTCAGTCAAGCCCTGGAGGGTTACAGGTAGTGGCGACCGCGACGGGGGACAGCCTCACTCGTATCGGCTACATGAACGACGCGATGTTGGCCATGGTCACTTACCTGCGTCCGCAGCGCGCTCTGATTCTTTCTCGTCCCGTCGGATACGATTTTAAGATCGGGGCCAGTCATGGACTCTCCTCCGATGCCTTGCGTTACGAGTTCGTTTCCATGACTGCGTTCGAGAAGGTCTATTCCACCGGAGAGTCTCTTTGGACGGCCGATGCACAAGTTCACCCGGACCTCGGGCAGTCGTTCAGCCTGCAGTTGAGCGACATCCGCTCCATTGTTTCCACCCCAATCTTTCATCCTCGCGACGGGGTGTGGGGCCTGCTCTACGCGGATCGGAAAACGGACGAGCCACCCTTTCGTCTCGACGACCTGAAATGGATGTTACTGTGCGCTCGGCGACTGGAAGACGCTCTGTTTGAGGACAAAGGGTTTGACGCCGCTTCGTTGCGTCAAGCGGGCGAGACAGTGCGTCCTTCGCCGAACCGAGTGCTAGCGCGCGCAATCGACGAGAGACCCAAAGCACAGGTCGAGACCGTCACGGGGTCGAGAGTCGCCGCCAAACCTTCGGCGCGCTCGACAATCATCATGTTGCGGAGCATGGGAGTGATGTTCCGCTGCGGGGTGCCCATGGCGGAGATCTTCGCGGTGTTGCTATGCGACCACGACGATCCGGCGATGCAACAAGTGTTGGAGGCCATGAGCCGCAAGGTGTTGGCCGGTCGACCTCTGTCCAAGGCGATGCAGAGTTTCCCCAAAGTGTTCTCGGCCTTTCAGATCAACATGGTTCGGGCAGGCGAGACTTCTGGAAACCTGCCTGGCGTTCTCGAAATGCTCAGTGAACTCGCCGAGAAAAATCACGGCCTGGCCCTCAAGATCCGGAGCGCTCTCGTCTACCCGCTCTTTCTGCTGGTCGTGTGCCTCGGAGGAGCGATTCTCGTTCCTCCCTTTCTCCTGAAAGGGCAACTCGACATGCTGCGGGGCTCCAACATCGAGTTGCCCCTCTTGACGAAAATGCTGATCGCGTTCTCTGATCTTGTCCAGATGCCGATCCTCTGGCTCATCGCATTGGTCACCGTTGTCGGCGCCGCCGTGGCCATCAAGCGCTCGTCCGCGACCATTGACTGGGTTCGAAAGCTTCGTTCTTTGGCCTTTCGTGTGCCCTTCGTTCGCTCGGTGTTGAAAGAAGAGATGAAGGCACGCTTCTCTCGCGCTTTGGCCATGGGGATAAAGGCCGGTCAGACGGCGGTGCCCGCTTTGCAACAAGCGGCCGATGTCTCAGGGGACCCGGATCTCGATGCCGAAGAACTTCGACAGGGAGTGATGTCAGGTGGTGGTTTGACGCGCGCATTAGCCGACACGGGGCGTTTCGACTCAATGTATCTGGCCATGGTGGAGACGGGTGAAGAGTCGGGGCGATTGGACGAACTGTTGCTGTGGCAGGCGGAGATGGCCGAGGCCGAACTCGAGTATCGCATCGAGCAGTTCACTTCCATTCTCGAGCCCCTAGTGCTTCTCATCGTGGGAATCATTGTCGGCTGTGTGTTGGTCGCGACCATGATGCCGACGATGCAGTTGCTGCAGACGGGGTAACCTACTCGCTCGTGCGAAGGCTGTTGCGGGGAACGAAGGTGCGCTCGATGGTGAGGCGCAAGGGCTTTCCTTGGAGATCGTCGCGTTGGAACTCCATTCTCAACGTGAAGCAGCCTTTATCCTTGATCTCTTCCCATTTCAGGGCCTTAAGATGAGGCGCTAGGTCTCTATTTTTCTGAGGGTCGTCTTTGAAGGCTGTGGCGATCTCTAACGCCTTGGGTTTTTGCCAACTCGGCGTCGGGGTTTCGGCACTCGCGCCTCGAGAGACGACCGTTGACTTCTCGGGATCTGTGGGAACGACGTTTTGGCCCGGTCGAAATCGATAGGCCACCGACGTATTAGGCTCCTTCGTAACTCGCGACCAGCGCTGCTGACCTTGCGCGCTCACCCCGTAGAGCTTACCGGCATAGAGCCAAGAAGGATTTGTCGCCGATCCGGTCAGAAAGGTCACGCTGGGCGGACTACAGATCCGAAGATCGGCTTCGAGTTTGTCGAAAAGAAGCAGCGCCTCTTGCCCGAGGGCAGTTTGCAGGGAGCCCCGCACGGTCTGCTTCATGCTGGGGATTATCAAGCCCACGAGGATGCCTCCCACCAGCATGGCAAGGCTGGCGGCGATGATCACCTCGGCCAGAGTGAACCCACGCCGCATGGAAACCAAGCGGGCCGGGCTTTTAGCGGTGGAGTTCTGAGACATCGCAGATCTCCTCGACTTTCCAGGTGGGGCCCTTCTGTTGCCAAGTGACGGTCGCGGTGATGCGACACAAGGACGGGGAGATTTTCGCGGCCTGGACCACGCAATGAAAAGGCCTGTCGCCGAGTTGATGATCGGTGATTTTCTCGTAAGACGCGGTCAGAACCGACCACGGCTCCAAAGCTGCCTGTTCTAAGCCCGTTTGGGCGAGACCCGAGGCCTGATAGCGGGCCTCGGTGCCGTCCACGGCCAGTAGGGATGCGGGGAAGAGGTTCAACAAGGCACCAAAGACCAGGGCCAGTAGGAACATGGACACGATGACTTCGGCCAAGGAAAAACCGCCGTGCCCCCCTGCTCTCATGACTCCTCCCACCTGAGGATGCGGACTTTGTCGGCCATGCTGAGCACTTTGCTGAGGTCTTGGAGGATGATGGCGGGGTTGACGGTGGGGTTAGGCGCATTGGCGGGACCGCTGGACCCGATGATACTATCCGCTGCAACCTGGTATAGCCTAGGAGGTACTCCG
Organism: Candidatus Xenobia bacterium; assembly: GCA_037968995.1. Taxonomy (GTDB): domain Bacteria; phylum Vulcanimicrobiota; class Xenobia; order Xenobiales; family JADMJV01; genus JAEXNA01. Next base: position 2,358 of record JBBKWP010000233.1, on the reverse strand, counting down.
CCCTCGAAGCCTATTAAACTCCCCAACACCACTTTCAAATCTTCCCCGAGTTCGAATTGGCCGCCTACCCCGCTCTCGGCCAGGTTTGTCGCGCCGTCGTCATCAAGCCCTGTGAGTGTCCATTTCCATTGAATAGGTGGACCCAAGCTATTGAGCGATAGCTCGACTCTCAACATTGCCTGTCCCCCCGCAGGGCCTCCTATGACTTCTCCACGTTGGACACCCAAGGGATCGCCTAAGGATAGAATTTCCCTGAACTTCACCCAATCCCCTAATTCCACCGGCGTTCCCAACGAGGTCGCTATCCCACTCTTCACCCCGACCTCCCCCGGCTTCTCATACACCGCCACGTTCTCCAGGGTGACCGGAACGTTCGCGTTTCCCGCGACGAGGGTCCCCACGATGCTCACACTGGTCGCGCTGATACCGCCTCCCGCGTAAACCACACCGCTGAAACTGTCCATTGCCGGTCCGCCACCTGTGAGGGTGAGTTTGCCGCCGCAAACGAGGGCCAGGTCCGTCGCACCGGAAGATTCGAGCTTCGTGCCGCCGTGAATGGTGATGTCCCCGGTGGCAGCCACCACGCCTTGGCCTAATACTCCTTGGGTTGCGGTCAGGTCCCCGTTGACATAAAGAAATCCGTTGATGATCCTGAGCGGTTTGTTCACGACTAAGGGGCCGTTGTGTCGATGAACTCCGGTAAGAGCGATACCGTCGCCGGGATACGGTGTGTTCGGGGTGGAATGGGAGGCACCGTCGGGGTCGTAGGTCGAAACTTCGATGGTGGGAACTTTGACTGCGGGCAGCTGAGAACGCAACTGCCCGTAGATCATCACAGTATTCTCGGCTTGAACACCACCGGAAGAATCGATGTTGCCGGAGACCTCACTGTTGCCTCCCAAAACAATGGAGTCGGCCGCCGGGTTGTTGCATCCGATGTCGGCTGGGCCAAGTTTGGGAAGCGAGTCCGTGTCAATGGACGGAACCGGGTAGGACAAAAGTTCCCCCACCACCAGCCCTCCCGGGGCGCTCAACTGGCCCTCGGAAGCCAGAGCGTAAGGGAAAGGCGGAATGTAGAGGAGGGCCTCGATCTCTCGCACTTGACCGTAGCCTGTCGCTCGACCCACCAGTCGCGCGGTGGCGGCGGGCAGGACATCGGCGGTTCCGGGGATGACTTTGGAAACGGTACTGTCGAGGTTGTCCACTGAGATGGGGACATCATCGTCGGACGCTTTCAACTCTTCGAATCGCAATACCGCGTGAACGCCGTCGCGGTCATAGACGATGGAGGCGGGAAGTGTCGGCGGGGTTTGGGCGGTGCTGTTTCCGCGCTCGAAGACTTTCGCGATCCCCCGCTCCACCACCGTCCGAGCGGCGTTGCTGAGAGTGGTTCGATTGCGGGTGTGAGTAACCAACCGCAGATGGGTCATGCCCATGCTCGCCAAAGCCACCCCCAACACAGCCAGAAGCGCCACGGCGAGCAGAGTGCCCCCCAGAGAAAAACCGTTTTTCTGAGCGTCCCCCGTGGCACGGCCCCCGTTGTGTTTACCCACTTTTCTAAGAATAGCAGAAAAGAGAGTCCTTGTCGGTGTGCTGGGCCTTCCCCCCCGCAAATTCGTTCTTGACACCTAAGCCGCGCACGCGAGTCTCTCACCGAACTGAATGCCGGCGACAGTTTTGCCGACCACCTCGAGTTTGTGAACCCAGGCGATGCGCGCCATCCGAGTGCTCGAGTGTCCCAAACTGTTCGTGACCGAAATCGTCACGAACTCGCCCGCTTCTACCCGATCGGGGAAAACGATTCGAGCGCCTTTCTCATCAACTTCGATAGCCGCCACTCGACGGGGGGCGCTCCAGTCGCTCCAGTAGGTGATCGTTAGGCTCTCGAATTTCGCTCGTCGGCCTAAGCGTCTGCAGGACGGCGACTCTGATCGTTTCGTTAGCATATTTACTCTTTTTGAAGACTTATCCATGACCACAGATTAGCGGTCTGGCCGCCGCCTGATCTCCGATAGGAAGAAACGGATGTTAAATTTTGTAGGCCGAGACTTGCGGGGCTTCGAAGAGGACGACTCAAAGAAAAATTAATGGACAAAAAAAAAGAGGCGCCATCCCGAAGGAAGCACCTCTTCTTTATGTTGCTTGGCCGCCACGACCCATCTTGCGACGAGTCTCCTCTCCTGCACCAAGCTCCCGTGGTCCGCTGATATCGGCGTCGACTTTCCCTCCGAAGAGTTTTGTCGACATCGCTCCCATTGCTGGGGCCGCTATACGCGCGTCGGGCCTCGTTTCGAATGCCTTCAGACGAAACGCTGCGCATTGCTCTGGTATGTATGCTACCCCTGCTCCATTTTTCAC
>JBBKWP010000232.1:0-3738 GCA_037968995.1 Candidatus Xenobia bacterium | reverse complement strand
GCGCTACTCGATGCTGGTGCTGAACCCCGATTACCAACCCGACCAAGATCAACTGATCGACGATTACCTCCAGGCCAACCCGACCCGAAATCGTCCTCTCGACCTTCTCCCTCTTTTGGCCGAAATGGATTCCGAGCGGGTCCGACGGAGACTTCCTAGGGAGAAGATATCCGCCCGCCCCGCCTTCCATTACCGGCTCCCCAACTCATCTATTGATGAGTCCGATTGGAGCATAGAGCGTGAGTGGGCGATCTGGATGAGGGTCGAACGCCTGGCGGCGGATTCTGAGGAGTTGTCTAAACGGTGCCGATATGAAATGAAGCGCTTGCAGGGTCCGTTCTTTTACTGGCTCCGCCGAATGTGGCGAACGAAGCCTCTGCTTTCCCGTAAACCGATGATCGCTATCACCGGGCCCGACGAAGGGGGCTTCCCCGCGTGGGCATGCACATGGCTGGCCGTGCGCAGAGCGGGGGGATATCCGTTGCGACTCACTCCCTCCATGTTTGAAGATGATCCCTCACTGCCGCCCTTCGACGGTCTGATCCTAGGTGGTGGAGCCGACGTGGATCCGGAGCGGTACGGCGAAGAACTTCAAGCCCTCCTAGAGGAAGACGAGGAGCTAGAGCCCAGGAGTTTGGGACGCCGCCTCCTGTTTCGCATCCTCGCCCCGTTGCTCTTCCTTTGGCGCGGTCTTAGCTCACTGTCGACGACGGGCATAGACAAAAAGCGCGACGAATTCGAGCAGAGTTGCTTGGAGCGAGCGATTCGCGAACGGCTTCCTGTTCTCGGAATCTGTCGCGGGGCCCAGTTCATCAATATCCATTTTGGGGGGGACCTGACTGATGACATCCCGGGATTCTATGGTGAGGAGAGCCGATCGTGGAGCCTTCTCCCAAAGAATCGAGTCACACTCCAAGGAAGGAGCCTCCTACGCTCTATCCTGGGTTTGGACAGCCTGCGCGTCAACAGCCTGCACAAGCACGCCGTGAGCCATCTGGGCGAGCAGGTCAGAATCACCGCGCTGGATTCGACGGGAGTTGTCCAGGCCATCGAGGTCGAGGAACAACCGTTTATGATAGGGGTTCAGTGGCACCCCGAGTATCTCCCGGTGAGCCGCCTGCAGCAGCGACTCTTTCAAAGTCTCGTACAAGAGGCGTTGAGTCGGAAGAGTCCCTAGCTAAGGCCCACCAGCAGATAGCAGAGCGCGGCCAGAAGGCCGGCCAAAAGGCAGTACGGCAACTGTGTTCGCACATGATCGGTAGGATCTGTGAGAGCCGCCATGGAGGCTATGATCGTGGTGTTGCTGATGGGGGAAGCGTGATCTCCGAAGATCCCGCCGGAGAGGGCCGCCGCCAGGAAGGGGGCTTGGGCGAGGTTGAAGGTGTCGGCGGTCGGTATGACCACCGGTACCATGATGGCGAAGGTGCCCCAGGACGTGCCGGTGGAGAATGAGACCATAGCGGACAAGACAAAGATGAGAGGAAGAAAGAGCGCCGGATGAAGGTTGGACGAAGCGAGCCCTGCCACCACCTGTCCAGTTCCTAACAGTTTGGTGAGCAATCCCAGGGTGAGAGCCAGCAAAAGAATGCCGGCCAGTCCCACCATACCCCGCGCGCCTCGAGCGGCCAATCGGAACACTGCTCCGAACTCTTTTCCGCCTCGCCAAAGCCGGGTGACTCCCAAGACCAGCAACCCCGCGAGCGCTGAGGCCAAAAGGGAGAGCCCTCCGCGGCCGGCTTCTATCATCTCTACGATCGAAGACGCTTCGGGAGCGTTCAGGTGGCCGGTCAACAAGAGAGATAGCGGCATGCCGGCCATGACCGTAGAGAGGGGGAGAATGATGAGCCATTGGGAGGGACGGGCCGTCTCTTCGGGAGGGCCAAAGATAGACTCATCAGCTATGGGTTTCGAGCTATCGAAGAGCAGTTTGCCGTCCTGAGTACGCTGCTCGGCGAGTTTCATAGGTCCTGGGCTCCAGTCGGTAATCGCTACCACCAATGCCAGAAATAGGGTGAAAAGAGAATAGAAATTGTAGAGGATCGATTCCACCAGCAGTTTTACGGGATCTTCCACTCCCACTGTTCGCAGAAGGCCAATGACGTACACTCCCCAGGCGTTCAAAGGGATGATCAGGCAGATCGGGCCACTCGTCGAGTCGATCAGATAAGCGAGCTTTTCTCTGGATATCTTCCATTTGTCGAAGAGGGGTCGCGCCAGAGTTCCGGCCAACATGATGGTCATGTTGCTCTCGATGAACAAGCACACACCAGACCACCAAGCTAACAACCTTATCGAGCGGCGTGTGGAAAGATACCCTTTCCTCTCCAACCAGCTTGCTAGCCCCTGGGTCCCCCCTACCCCCGCAATGCTGCCTATGAGAGCTCCTACCACAAAAATAAAGCAGATGAAGAGAGCGTTTTGAGGTTGGCGGAGGGTCTCCCAGACGAGTCCGACGGACCGCGCAAGTCCAGCCGGGATGCTCGACTCCAGCATGATGGCTCCGCTCAGAATGCCGGTCCCCAAGGCAAGATAGACGTTTCTGGTGGCGATGGCTAGAACGATGGCCAGTAGAGGAGGAACCAACGACCAAGCGGTGCCTACGAACATGGCGTTCGCAACAGGTGATTCCCCGTCGACCTAGGGTGTGTGGGAACCGTGCCGTTCAATGTCGATCTCTTTCATGGGATTCCCATAGGCAGAGGGGGGAGTTCTCAGGGACTAGCGGCGAGATGAAGGCTTTCAATGTAGATGAACACCTTTTGTTCCCTTAGCGTGTTGAGAGCGGGAAGATCTATCTGGCCCGACGAAATCTTGTGCAGGCCTTCCCTACGATAGGCCTGACCTTCGATCTGAACGGATTGCCCCACCTTCAATGAGAACTCGCTGGCCGACTCACTCAGTATTGCGAAAACTCTACGTTGGTGCTCATCGTCGGCCAGCCAAAGACCGCGCTCACCGACCGTGTCGGCAACCTCAGCTTTCCCACTGACAACTTCGCTCGAGTAGAGAGTGGGGATCTCAGTGATCAGCGGCAGTGAGCCTGCCGAGGGCAGTGGATAGACCTCTCGACCATCGAGTGCAGACGTCCGACTTTGCTCCCGACTGTCCGGACTGTCCGAGAAGACGGCGTACGCCACAACCAGAAGGACAGCAATCGCAACGAGCACCGGCCAGACGCTTTTGTCTGAATAGGGGGGTTTGTATCTTCTAGTGTCTTCCGGCATACTTCACTCAAACTCACTGTCATCATCTCATCCCGAAGCCAAGTTGCGCCCCTCCATCCGAATTCCGAAGGGCTACTGCATGGCTTGAAACCTACGAACAGCTTAGTCGTCGAAATACCACCGAGTAATGAGCAAGTGGATACGATAGGGGCACACCATCGGTGTCTGCATTTCCTCGGGACCGTGTTGACGCATAATCTCTAGGATCGTTTCTTGGCCTAAAGATTCAGCCTGAGTTGCCACCATGTTCCGGAGCTGAAAATCGAGAATTGGCTGGCGTGATAGAAAAGAGAAGCGATGAACCCCGAGCTTTCCGCCGCGCTCCTCGGCGAACTCCAGCGCGTGGGGGCCAAATCGTTTTGATGACCTTTAGGTTCTAGCCAAGAATAGGGGTGCTAAATCTCGAGGACCCGGCGGGGAACAAGCACAGGGCCAGATCCTTAGCACTCCCCAAACCCTGCTACTCGACCTTGTCGTTTATGGAACTCAGAGTCTCGATATCGCGTTGCTCGAA
>JBBKWP010000231.1:0-5882 GCA_037968995.1 Candidatus Xenobia bacterium | reverse complement strand
GACCTCTGGAGTGAGCTACCCGCTTATCGAGGTTTCGCTGTGAGAAAGGGCGATGGGCTCGGGGGTTGGGGTCCGCCGCGAGATTTTTTCCCGAACGAAAGTCTCGGTTACGGCTTTTTCGCTACCGTCGGTGAAAACCGCGTAGGCTGTTAGGGGCAGGGTCTCTTTGAGACTCAAAGTGAGCCTATCGGGCTCTACGCGTAAGCCACTCTGAACGGCGTCGATGACGGTGACGGCGGCCCTGCCCTCGATTCCTGATAGGGAGGCCGAGATGGCGGAAGTCCCTGGGCTCAGGGCAGAAACCAGACCGCTCGCATCCACGGCGACGAACTGTGGCTGCAGAGCAATCCAGTCGACTTGGTCGGTGAGGTCCCGCGAACTTTCGTCGCTGAAGACTCCGCTGACCGTGAAGGCTTGGCTCAACCCTTTGGCGAGTTCGCTCTCCGCTGGGCTTACTAAGAGCCTCTCAAGAACTTCTGGTGTGACGACAACCTGACTGGTGGCCTCTCTACCATCGAAGGTGGCGGTGATGGTGGCACGACCTACTTGGTTCGCGGTAACCCGTCCGCGCTCTTCCAAGCTGTTCACGCTAACGAAGTTCGAGTCTGAGACAAAGCCTGCCGTAGCGGTAACGTCGCGGGTTGTATTGTCGCTGTAGAGGCCGGTCGCCGTGAATTGAAGGGTGAGGCCTTTGGGTAGGTCGACTTGGACCGGATCAAGAGTAAGACTTGAGAGGGTCGCTTCGGTGATGTTGACGTCGGCTTGGCCCGTCTTCCCCCCGAAACGGGCCTGGACAGTCGTGCTCCCCACGCTAAGGCCCTGTGCAAGACCCTCAGGTGTCACGCTGACAGTGTCAGGGCTTGCGCTGACCCAAAGTGCGGAGGCTGTCAAGTTCTGGGTCGTCTGGTCTGTGAAGACGCCGGTCGCCAAGTACTGCTGCGTGGTGCCTTTGGGCAGGTCAACTATCCGGGGAGTGACGTCGATCCGAGTCAATAAGGCGGCTGAGACCGTTACGACGGCTTGAGTGCTCTTTCCGAGCAAAACCGCTCTCACGACAGTTTGCCCGGCGGTCCTTCCGAAGATCGTGCCGGCGGGGGATCCAAGGCTGACCACAGCGTCGTCACTCACGCCGAGCGTTGTGTCTTCGGTGACATCAAGTGTGCTTCCGTCAGTAAAAACCCCTCGCACCAGAAGGCGTTGACTGGTGCCCGCCGCTAGGCTGAGCGATGAGGGCTCGAATCTTAGCGAAGCCAAGCTCGCGCTGGTCACAATGACTTTGGTGGTCGCGGTTTGAGAACCCAAAGTCGCGATGACGTCGCTTGCACCAACCGAGAGTGCCTCCACGCGCCCAACGTCGTCGACATCCACAGCGGTCCCCGATCTGCTCCAGTTGACTGAGTGAGTGACATCAAACACAGACCCGTCCTCATAGTGAGCTACCGCAGCCAGCCGCCCGCTGGAACCTTTGGGCAGTGTCAATTCACCGGGTTCTATGGTTAAAGAAGACAGGACAGCCTCAACGTCTCTGAAATCGAGGTCGGAGATGACGTTGATCTGATCGGCATTCAAAGTGACGTCGCGTGAGCCCAGACCTACGACTCTGCTGTCGACCAAGTATTCGACCATGATACGCCGGACGCTCAGTGAGACGTTCTCAAAGTCTATTACTCTTGACTTGGCACGAGTGATTGGACCAAAGCGTACCCCGCCGGCGAGGTCGAAGCCCGTGAGTCGAAGGCTGGTGACCTGCGCGGGAACGGCGCGGGCTAGGGCACTCTCCAGTCGAACGGTCGCACTGGTGGGCGCTGGGTTGCCAGGCGAACTGGTACCGGAACTTGCGCTGACCGTCCCTTCACCTTGAAAGGACGTGCTGCCGCCGCCGCAGCCTAGCATCAACAGGAAAGCAAGGTAGCAGAGTAGGGGAACCTGTCTTTTTATCATGAGATGTCCTTGAAGCGTGTCGCCAGGGCTTCTCTAGCTAGGCGCGGCGGGACAATTCTTCCCCAGGAGATCGTTACCTTGCTGGGAGAGTATACAAGGGTTTGGCTCCTCTTCCCAGGATCAGCTAATTCCAGAGTCTAGCGCTCGCACGGGTTCCAGATCCATTTTTCTCGCGTAACCGAAGCATCAAGGCTAGGCGAAGATGTTCTGTATCCCCACCGTCGGGACGAAATGAGAAGCGGATGGAAAAGCGGATGGGCGACTTTGAATTCTGGAAAATCCGTGAAACATCGGATCCATTACGCCACTCTCTCCGAGAGGCTCAAGAAGAATTCACCAGCAGGTGTCCACGCCGAAATCGATGTGAAGGTAGATGGGACTCTAAAGCGGGTCTCTTCGAAGCCTGTCAAACTCTCGCCAAGCCGCCCTCAGACAGGGAGCTTACGCTAATTACTTGCCCGCTGCGGCCCCCTCGCCCACAGCACCTACCTGCATATCAAAATCCACGTGCCCGGCCAAGAGCCGCTGACCACCCAGCTTTATTTCCCCGGCGATAAGTGGAACACGCTCGACCCCATCCTCGACCCCGAAGATCGCGGGGGGCGAGGCTTCGATTCTTCGCTTCTCATGAGCGTGGACGATCCCGGAAAGTACGGCTTTACGTTCGTGGTACCCACGAAAGAAATATCCCTAGCCGGATTCCGTCAGTACGAGGTGAGCCATTTCCTCGAATCGGTTTGCTGCCGATACGAACAAACCGGGCAGACATGGTTGTAGTGGAATCCACTGCAACCATGTCTGCCCACGAATGGAGTGCTGCTCTTCGGCTAAGGAGAGGCTGCGCTTTCCTGCCCTGCGGCACTCCATCGCCGTGCATCTGCTCGATGCCGGAGCTGACGTGGGTTTCGTCTGCGACCGGCCACGCCAACATTCAGAACACTCAACGACACTTGCGCTACACGACGGCCACGAGGGATTCTCAAACGTGTGCTTTCCGCAATCGCACCTAGTGCTTCGTCAAAATTAAGTTGAGGGGTAGAGCGATCTCAGTTTTGCACGTGCGTTTCCGCTGGTCTCGGCCGGGGCTCTCGCGAACAATCTCCTTCAGAAACCCCTAGCCATCCCCGCCACTGCTCCCAAGCCGGCGAAGAGTGATCTGCGAGAACGAAAAGCCGCCTAAAGCGCCTCCACCCGCAGATCCAGCCTTTGCTTTTCATGCCAGGAGCGCCCACCGCAATACTCGCACGGCCTTCACCGCCGAACATCGCCCCGGCTCTCGCCCCTGTCCGGACCCGCTAGCGGCGATGCTCCAGGTGCGCAGCTCTCTCCGAAGCCGCCACCCCGTCCCGGCCTTGCCTACATCTGAGCCCTCGACCTCGATTCCTCAAGGCTTGCTGCCTCCGTAGCGCCTCCGGCTAAGAGCTGGGGCGTCGCTTCGTCCCTCGAACCAAAGGACGCTGAAAGCCCTGCCCGCCGGCCAGGCCAGGCTGTTCTCCTGGCTCACCAGAGCAAGCGGTGGACTTGAGTTTCGCACCGCCTCACTATCTTTCGGGGCGGCACGCCGCGTTTGCTCGGAAAAGGTTGCGGTTTTCTAAAGCACTCGCCGGACGGAATCAAACTGAACCCCCCTAGCAGACTCGACCTTGTCCTTCGCCAGGGGTATCCTGTGGCCATGGATGCTGCTCCTTTCTCGACCCCGCTTAGCCGCCTGACCTTTCGCTTCGGACTGATCTACCTGGCGCTCTATAGCCTCACAGCCAATAGCGATGTCTGGCACGTCTTGGTACCCTGGGTGGCCAAGCAGGTGCTGGGATTGGCCACGGATATCAATTTTTCCCAGAGCGGCAGCGGGGACATGACCTTCAACTATGTACAGATCTTCTGCTTGCTGATCCTGTCCGCGAGTGGCGCGCTCTTTTGGATTGTCTTGCGCCGCGGTCCCTGCTACGAGCCCGCCCTGCACGAGGCATTGCGAGTGTTGATTCGATACGTGCTTGCCGCGAGCATGGCAGGCTACGGGTGGTCCAAAGTGGCCTTGAGCCAGTTCCAGCCGCCCGACATCGATCGGCTACTGCAACCCTACGGTCAATCCTCGCCCATGGGTTTAGCCTGGACCTTCCTCGGCGCCTCCCCGGCCTACTCCATCTTTGGTGGTCTGCTCGAGTTGGTCGGCGGTTTTCTCTTGCTCTGGCAACGCACCACCACTCTGGGCGCGTTGCTCGTGGCGGGAGTGATGGGGAACGTTGTGATGATCAATCTCTGCTACGATGTGCCGGTCAAGCTTTACTCGACTCACCTGTTCCTGATGGCCGTGTTTCTCCTGGCCCGGGACGGGCGGCGCTTAGTCCACCTGCTGCTTCTAAACCGGCCCGCCGCTCCCAGCCCGGAGCGAGCGCCCTTCCGCTCTGTGTGGATGCGCCGGAGCCGGGTGGTCATGAAGGCCGGTGCCTTCATCGCGCTCTTCGTGCTACCGGCCCGCGGCTTGTTTGACGAGCCCGCGCCCCGCCCCCCGCTCTACGGCCTGTGGGAGGTTCGCAGCTTTGAGAGAACTGGACAGAAGGTTCCTCCCTTGCTCACGGACCCCGACCGTTGGTCGCGTCTGACCGTGGTTCAGCCTGGTGCGATGCACATCTACGGGATGAACGGGGAGCGCCTGCGCATGACCTCCGAGCTTAACGAGAAGGCGGGCACACTGGTGCTTTCCGAGTGGAACCTCAAGACCGAGCTGAAAGGAGACAAGATCGCCCATCGCTTCGCTTTGAGACGGAGCGGCGAGAGCCTAACCTTGACGGGAGAGTTTAGAGGACAGCCGGTTCGTATCGAGCTCGAGCCGGGCAAGCTCGAGTTCCCCCTCACCTCCCGGGGGTTTCACTGGATCAACGAGTATCCGAACAACCATTGATGCTGGCCTCGGAGGCATCTTTCCGAGCTAAACGGGGAGAATAAATCTCAAGTAGCTGACCAAACACCAGGCGTTCACCCTTTTGTTCGAGAACGATTCATGCTATGGAACTTGAACCAACAATAGAGAATCTTTCCGAAGCTTTCGGATTTTCCGTGTCATCAGGCTTCGAGACAGCCATACGTGCGGCCGTCGCACGGGCTCCCCAAGAACCGTATAAGGGACTCGATAAGTTTGGGCTGACGTTGGGTGGGCCTCTCTCTCGTTTCGTTGGGGGCTCCGCCCAATCGCTTCGGGGGCCTCAAACGCCGCCGGAATTCTTTCCTTTCGCGAGCCGAACCGGGTCACCGGAGGTCACGATAGGATTCCTGGTGGACTCGCCTTCCTTGGATACCGAGCCAGTGACTCTGTTTGCGATCTGTGTGCCGGAATGCCCGCACCGTTCAGGGGTGGTGGCCCGGGATGAGCAAGAACTTTTTCGTTGGCTCGGGGCCCATATCGACAACCCCGATGATTTGGGGATTTGTGCCTCGTCTTCGGCCTACCAACCTGCGGAGTCTCGCGACTTTCGGGATGGGCAGGTGACCTACAAAACAGCCGATCAGATGGGAGTGGTCGTTCCACCGGAGAACGCGCCGCTAGAACTGCTGCACGAGCAGTTGCGCTGCGGACTGATCGAGAAGCGCAATCCCAACACAGTGAGAGATGTCGGAATGAAGGCGCTTCAAGTCGGTGCGCCGGGAGCCGCCTTGGCTCTGGCGCGGGACCTCAATTGGTGGCTCGGTCACCGTGATCACTGGTATCAACTGGCGACCGAACTGTATGAGTCGGCCTACGCACAACTCGACCGCCCGGTCCTCACTCGCATCGCGCGACAAGAGTGGGCGAGGCTCTACGGGCGAACCCCTTGAGGCCCTGAAGCGCTCGCCCTCACCCTCAGTCAGGCAGCGGGTCGACCCCTTCGCCGGGTGGGGGTCGCTAGCCACTTTGCCTCACCTGCAGTCCGATTGCGGGTCGACGACGCCCAAGAATGGCACCC
>JBBKWP010000230.1:0-27771 GCA_037968995.1 Candidatus Xenobia bacterium | reverse complement strand
AGTTTCCGCGGCGATCCGGGCTTGGTCCACTACGTCCATCTCGTTGTGGGAACTGAGAAGCCGAGAGCGAGTCTCGACGAGTTGTTCTTCGATCTCTTTAAGTCGTGTCTCGGCCCGTTGGGCTCTTTTTTCGGAGGGTTCGGCCCGGACGGTGTCTTTGGGCGTTTCTCCGATGGCTTGCACCAGTTCTTGATAGCGCGCTTTGACTGCTACCAACTCCTCGGCGGCCGCCTCTTTTTCAGCCGTCACCATGACCAGTTGCGCGGCGTCTTCTTCGGCTTTCTGTCCGACTGTCAAAAGACGCGTTTCGAGTTCGGTGACCCGCGCCTTCAGTTGCTCAAAACTGTCGCTGAGTTCAAGGTGCTCGTTCTCTAATCGTGCCGTCTCATCTCGACTCTCCTTGAGTCGTGCCAGAGCTTTTTCTTTCTCGCTTTCTTCCGAAGCAAGCAGGTCTTCGAGTTCACCGCGCAGCTTCTTGAGTTCGGCGATCTCGGCGTCCTTAGCCCCTAGGGCGCCCTCAAGTTCTCCGCCATGATTCTCTATCCGTTCCTCGAGGTCCCAAAGTTTGAGCAGCGCGTCCTCGTGTTCTTTCTCACGGTTCTCTAGACGCTTCTCCGCAAGCGCGATGGCGTTTTCAAGCTCGGTGTTCCGATCGCTCTCTTCTAGCAGCGTCGCTTGGAGTTCAGCGATCTGGCTGCGCAATTCTTCGAGTTCTTCACCGCCTTCGAAGCGGGAGCGACTATGCGCTTCCTGCAGTTGCGCGAAGGCGTCCGCTAGGGACGTTAACTTTTCCGCCTGCACTTGCCGCCCCGCCTGGGCGGTGGACATTTCCGCTTGGGCTTGATCCAACTGAGCCTGAAGTTTTTCGGAAAAGCGCCTAGCCTCTTCGAGTTCGCCTGTCAACGTTTGCGCCGTGGACAGTTCAGCTTGCGCTTGGTCCCACTGTTCCTGTAAGTTTTCGAGTTCACCGCGCAGCTTCTTGAGTTCGGTGATCTCGGCGTCTTTTGCTCCTAAAGCGCCCTCAAGTTCTCCGCCATGATTTTTGATCCGTTCCTCAAGATCCCAGAGTTTGAGCAGCGCGTCCTCGTGTTCTTTCTCACGGTTCTCTAGACGGTTCTCCGCGAGCGTGATGGCGGTTTCAAGCTCTGTGTTCCGAGCACTCTCTTCTAGTAGAGTCGCTTGGAGACCAGCGATCTGAATGCGTAACTCTTCGAGTTCTTCACCGCCTTCGGAGCGGGAGCGACCAAGAGCGTCCTGCACCTGCCCGAAGTCGTCCGCCAGGGTCGCTAGCTTCTCCGCGTGCGCTTGCCGCTCGGCCTGGGCGGAGGACAGTTCAGCCAGCGCTTCGTCCAAATGGCTCTGCAGTTCCTCGGAGAAGCGCCGGGCTTCTTCGAGTTCATCCGTCAACGTTTGGGCGACCGCGGATCCTTCAAGGTGCTGAGCTTCGGCGTCTTGATGCGCGCGCTCCATCCAGGCCAAGGCCGCTTGGGTTTTGGACAAAACTTTCCGTAGCTCGGCGAGATCGGTATCGCGCTCAGCGATCTCCACCCCGGAGGCGATAGCCTCCTCTCTCGCTTCTTGAAGATTTCGAAGGGCCTCATCGAGGCCCTTTTGCAGGCTTTCGGCGCCGGCCTGCGCTGACTCCGCCTCTCGAAGGGCTTTCTCGAGTTCTCGCAACCGAGACTTTGCGTTGCTAAGTTCTGCTTTGCTTCCCTTGAGAAGGCCTAGGGTTTTGGTGACCCGGTCGCCAGACTTTTGAAGATCCGTCTCCAAGCGCGCTACGGATTTTTCCAGGGCGTTGACTCTTTCAGGGTCTTGAACGCCGGTGCTTTTTTTCTTAAGAGCGAGGTAGGCCTTCTGGTACTTGATGAGCTTCAGTTTGACCAGCTTGAGTGCGCGAGCTTTGACCTTGTAAGCGTGAAGCGTTTTGGCCTGCTTCTTCGCTAACAGTTGCCGCTTCTTAATTTCCAAAAGCAGTTTCTTCTTCAAAACCAGGGTAGGCTTTAAAGATTTTTGAGGCAGTGTCTCACTCACAAAAAGACATTTTACCGTCTTTCGTCTCTGTCCCCCTTGGAGAAGGCGATACCATCAGGGGTTGGCAAGGGTCTGGTTCGGCCACGACGCCCAAAACCAGAAAGTTATTCCGAGCCAGACCCGGGTCACGACTCCTTTTTAAAAGGGACCAGCTCGCTTATGGCCTGGAGTCGCTGAAACTCCTCGGCTCGTTCCATCCTCAGGTGGTCTGATACCAACTTTTGGAATTGAGAATCCATGAGGTAATGGGCCGAATGAATCGGGACGGGTCGATAGCCACGTTGCACTTTATGAAATCCCTGGGCGCCGGCCTCAACACGCTGTAGACCGGTCTCGATGGCGTACTCGATCGCTCGATAATAGCAGATCTCGAAATGTAGCATGTCGTACGGTCTTCGGCTCCCCCAATTTCGCCCAAAGAGGGCCTCGGTGCCTAGCAGGTTCCAAGCGCCCGCGCAGATACTGTCGTCAGTGTCGAGGGCCAAGAAGAGAACAACCTGTGCTCCGAGTCGCTCGGCCAAAAGGGTGAAAAACTCACGGTTGAGATAGGGCTGCCCCCATTTGCGCAGCGAGGTGTCCTCATATAGGGAGAAAAACTCGTCCCACCGTTTGACTGACATTTGCGGCGCATGGAATCTTCTTAAGTCCAAGCCATGGGAATTGGCGATCCGACGCTCTTTCTTAATCGCTTTGCGCTTTCTCGAGGAGAGTTCCGAGAGAAAATTCTCAAAGGTTGAGTAGCTGTTGTTGAGCCAGTGGAACTGTTCTCCCAGTCTAGGCAGAAACCCGAGCCCTTGTTGAGCCCTTTGGCTAATCTCGGCGCTACAGAAAGTGACGTGAACGGAAGAGAAATCGTTGTCCTCGGCGAGTTGCAGTAACCCCCCGAGAAGTGCCTTCTGTGCTGCAGCTTGACGTGCTTCGTCGAGCTCGGGGCTGACCATGAGACGAGGTCCAGGAACCGGAGTGAAAGGCACAGCGACCTGGATCTTTGGATAGTATGACTTTCCTGCGCCGAGGAGTCGCTCGTAAGCATCGGCCCAAGCGTAGTCGAAGATGTACTCGCCTTTGGAGTCCAGTTTGACGAAGCTTGGAGCGACTGCGCAGATTCGTTGGGAGCAGGCCTCTCTGAGCAGCACAGGGAGCGGTAGCCAACTCGTCCCTCTCCCGATACATCCGCTGTCTTCTAAGGCGCTCAGGAACGCATAGCTGACAAAGGGGTTGTCCGCGCCGGCACAGCGGTCCCAGTCAGAGGCGGAAATGTCTCGAAAGCTACGAGCGACCTCTAAGGTATAGGCCGAACTCGCCAGGGAAGGGTCCGCGGTCATCCAAACGCCACCTAGAGGGATCCTGGAGACTTTATGCCGCGAAGCGTGGCTCGCCCTGGGAAAGCTAGCCGGTAGGAGCGACTTTTTCGCTGGGGTTGATGGGTGGCCATCGTCTCTTGATAAAGAGAGATGAGACGGGTCAAGTAGCTCGTGAACGAGTAGTTTCTTGCTGTGCGCAGAGCCCCCGTTCCCAAGTCTCGTCGCATCGTGCGATCCGCGAGAAGAGTACTCCATCCGTTCACGAAAGAATCAAGATCATTGGGGCACAGCCAGCCGTCCCGACCATGATGGAGGGTGTCCGCGGTGCCACAAGCTGAAACGGCCAGAACTGGAAGGCCGCAGGCTAGTGCTTCTAAGACCACCAGAGGCTTCACTTCCGTGGTGCTGCAGATGGCCAGCAGATCGCTTGATGTATAGAGGGAGGGCATTTCCGAGTAAGCGACTGCTCCGGGGAAACGAACGTTGGCGCCAAGTCCCAGACTTTGAGAGAGTTTTATCAGCCGAGCGCGTTGGGTGCCGTCACCTACAACGACCAAGATCTGATCCGGAGTCGGATTCGTTTTGCGAAAGGCCTTGAGCAGAAAGTCTAGGCTTTTCTCCGGTTCGAGACGCCCCACCGACAAACTCACCGTGGCGAGATCTGGAATCCGCAGTTTTTCGCGCCAATTCTTGCCCGACGGGAGCTCGGAAAATCGGTCGAGATCGATGGCGTTCGGTAAAGTTTCTATGCGGGCCTTGCTGCCGTAAGTATCGAGCAGGCCGCGTATGCCGGAGGACGGGGCGATGACAAGATCACATTTATTGAGGTAGCGTATGATCTTGGAACGGGCGACCCCCCGGACGACGTTCTGATTCATGGGGACGTAGTGGCTGTAATGCTCGACTTGAGTATGAAAGGTGTAAATCAAGGGGATCTGCTTCTGGCGCGCCACCGAAGCGGCGACTTCCCCGAGCATGAACGGGTGATGAGAATGGATGAGGTCCAACTGGAGTTCACGGAGGACTCGAAAGAGTCGGGTGGAGTACGGAATGGGGATCGGGAATGAGATGCGCTTGAACACTTCTAACGAAGGAAAGCGATAGACTTGGGACTGAATATCGCGAAAATCACGAAACTCTGGAGCGAAAATGTACGGCTGGTGACCGGACTTCAAGAGACCCTGGCGGATTCCATCCAGGGAGTTCACCACTCCACTCACCATGGGGTGGTAGGCATTGCTGAAGAGACCGACGTTCAAACGGTGTGCCTTGACAACGCCAAGTCGGGACTGGGAAGAGCCTGCTCAACCATCTCACACCAGATATGGCCCACGCTGAGATGAATCTCCTGAATCCGACATGTGCGAGTGGACGGGACCTTGAGGCAGACGTCGGCTAGTTCGCTCAGCTGGCTGTCGCTCTCCCCGGTCATGGCCAGAACTTTCATACCCAGGGTTTTCGCGACAACGGCTGCGGCGACCACGTTGGGAGAGTTCCCTGAGGTCGATATGCCGACAAAAAGATCCCCCTCTCGTCCGAGCGCCCTCACCTGTTGACTGAAGATGCGCTCGAATCCGAGGTCGTTTGCCAGTGCCGTAAGCGACGATGAGTCTACCGTGAGGGCCAGTGCGGGAAACCCGTTGAGCCGTTCGAAGCGGCCGATCATTTCGGCGGCAAGGTGCTGGGCGTCGGCGGCGCTTCCGCCGTTGCCGGCGAGGTAGATTACGCGTCCCCGCTCTAAGGTTTCGATCCAAAGCTTGCCGCCCGCCTCAATGGTTTGAACTTGCGTGAGCATGGAGCTTCTCAGGGCGACGCCCTCTTGCAGCGAGGCTTGGATCAGATCGAGGTAAGACATTGCCAGGACGGCTTCTCGCCACCCGATCCATTTCCTTGCAGGACGATCAGCCTCGGGTGTGCCACTTAAGGCCTTGGGCATATGGATTTCGTCCGAAAAGAGTCCCCCGGATCCTAAAAGTTGAGCCACTTAGGTTTATTGACCGAGATCCACGGGGCATGATGACGCTAGGAGGTCACAATGAGTCTTCAAGTTTACATAGATGGAAAGTATTTCCCCAAGGAAGAGGCCAAGGTCTCTGTTTACGACCATGGTCTGTTATACGGCGACGGTATTTTCGAGGGCATTCGAGCCTACAACGGCCGAGTCTTTCGACTCGAGGAGCACCTTGACCGTCTCTATCAGTCCGCCCGTTCGATCCTGATCGACATAACCATGACGCTTCCGGAAATGCGAGAAGCGGTACTGGCGACCCTCAGAATCAACAAGTTGCGCGATGCTTATATCCGATTAGTGGTCACCCGTGGGAAGGGCGATTTGGGACTCGATCCTAGAAAATGCGCCAAGCCTTCCATCATCATCATCACTGACGAGATTAAATTGTATCCGCAAGAGACTTACGAAAACGGTCTGAGATTGATGATCGCATCTACACGCAAGAACTCTCCAGATGCCCTGTCGCCAAGGATCAAATCACTCAACTATCTCAACAATATTTTGGGAAAAATTGAGGCCATCAATGCGGGTTGTGCGGAAGCCGTGATGCTCGACCGCCACGGATACCTCGCGGAATGCACCTCGGAGAACATCTTCTTGGTCAAAAACAATAGTCTCTTCACGCCGACGGCGGTGGTGGGAATCTTAGAGGGCATCACGCGCAGCGTGGTGATGGAACTCGCTGAAGGGTTTAACTATCAAGTCCAGATGGCGTTTCTAACGGCTCACGACCTCTATGTGGCCGACGAGTGCTTCGTGACAGGTACGGGAGCGGAAATCATTCCCGTGGTCAATCTTTGTGGTCGTGAGATCGGAAGCGGCAAGCCGGGTCCGATCACTAACAAGTTGCTCAGCGCCTTTCGGACGATGACACAAAGCGAAGGCACGGAGATATACA
Organism: Candidatus Xenobia bacterium; assembly: GCA_037968995.1. Taxonomy (GTDB): domain Bacteria; phylum Vulcanimicrobiota; class Xenobia; order Xenobiales; family JADMJV01; genus JAEXNA01. The sequence continues at coordinate 21,524 of JBBKWP010000230.1, read as the reverse complement.
CTGATGCCGATTCCGCCGTGGAAGCCCAAAGAGCCTAAGCTGCTAGCGGGGAACTTTCAGGGTGACTCGCGAACCTCACGAAGTGGCACAGACCCCAAGAACCTTAGCGATCGGTACTGATCAAAGCGACTTATACCAGGGTAACGGGAGCTCTCTAGCTCTCGCCTCAAGATTGGTCGACAGTGGCCAGAGAATCGTCGTGATCAGTGACCAGCAGGTGGAGCCCCTGGTCAGGTCGGCAATTTTTCCCAACGAGCCGTGGCTTTCCGTACCCTCTGGTGAAGATTCGAAAAGCTTGGAAAGCGCAGCTCATTTATGGTCACGCCTTTGCGAGTTGAAGGTGGACCGACAGACCGCTGTGGTGGCGGTTGGTGGTGGGATGGTTGGCGATTTGGCCGGGTTTGTGGCATCGACTTACCTTCGTGGGCTTCCGTTTTATTCCGTGCCCACCTCGCTCTTGGCCATGGTGGATGCTTCAGTGGGAGGGAAAGTCGGTATCGATCTCCCCGAGGGAAAAAACTTGGTAGGGCGATTCTATCCTGCCAAAGCCGTAGCGGTTGATCCGGAGCTCTTACAAACCCTGCCCGAGGCCGAATGGGCGTCGGGCATGGCAGAGGTGGTCAAACATGCGATCTTAGACGGAAACTCCCTGTGGAGCTTTCTGGAAAGCTTTGAGTGGAGCGATCGTAACGATATCGGACTTCGTGAACTTTTGCTGGTCCAAGCTGTCGAAGTGAAGTTGCGAGTCGTCACCGAGGATCCTTACGAACGGTCGGGCCTGCGTGCGACCCTGAACTTGGGCCACACCTTTGGTCATGCTTTGGAATGGTGTTCTGGCTATCGCCTGCGGCACGGTGAAGCTGTCGCCTTAGGTCTGCTAGCGGCCGTGCGTTTGAGTCGTCTTCTGGGTCTTCTTGAAACCGATTTTGAGTCAAACCTTCTCTCTCTTTTGTCGCGTTTTCGGCTTCCAACCTCCCTACCTTTCCCGGATGACCCTTGTTGGAATTGGACGGATATCTGTCAGGCTTTGGATCGCGATAAGAAGAACAGTGAAGGGCGATGGACCTTCATTTTGCCGCTCTGTGTGGGTCGCGTGGATACCGTTTTATCCCCTTCGCGAGACCTGGTGGAGGTCGCCTTCACCTCCTTGAAGCAGACGAATGAGGCCAGATTATGAGGTCAGCCATCTTGATTCTCAACGGTCCCAATCTTAACTCTTTGGGCCGGCGTGAGCCCGATAAATATGGACGAAGAACACTATGGGACCTCGAAGCCGAGTGGAAGAGTTGGGGAGCGGACCAGGGATTGGACATTCGAGTCTTTGCCAGCCAGTTCGAAGGCGAGTTACTTCAGGCACTTCACGATGCCGAAGATCAGCAAGAAGTCGGAGCTGTGCTTATCAATCCGGGCGCGCTGACGCACACCTCGAGGGCCTTGCGCGATGCTATCGCTTCGCTTTCCATCCCGGTGATCGAAGTTCATCTAACCAACATTGCTGCGCGCGAAGAATGGCGGCGGCACTCTGTCATCGCCGAAGTTTGCGCCGGATCCATTGCCGGACTTGGGGCGATGGGCTACCGTTTAGGCTTAGAGGCCGCGAAAGATTTGGTGAAACAGTAGATGGCCAGCGCGAAATTTTCAGGTTTTCTGAATATCTTGAAGCCTCCAGGAATGACCTCTCACGATGTGGTGGCCCATGTCCGTCGACGGCTTCCTAGAAAGACGAAGGTAGGACATCTCGGCACTTTGGATCCCGCGGCGTCGGGTGTTTTACCGCTGGCTGTTGGACCGGCCACCCGGCTGATCCCGTTGCTGCCCGACCGCGGAGCCAGGATGAAGGCGTATCTCGCCGAGATCGCGTTTGGCGTGTCGACGTCCACCGATGATCTTGAGGGCGAGGTCTTGGAGTCCCAGAGCCACGAGGCGTTACGCGACTTTACCCAAGATCGTTGGGAGCGGGATCTAGAGCCTTTTCAGGGCGCCTTGATGCAAGTGCCGCCTCAAGTTTCCGCGATTCGAAAAGATGGCCAGAGAGCCTATGAGCGAGTTCGCAAAGGAGAGACCGTCGAACTGCCGGCCCGACAGGTGATTATCGACAGCTGCCGATTTCTTGACTGGGATCCTCAGAGGGGTAGGTTAAAATGTTACCTGGTTTGCTCGACCGGGACCTACGTTCGTTCCGTGGCCCGTGATCTGGGGGAGGCCTTAGGAGTGGGTGGGGCGTTGGCCTTCTTGATCCGAACGGTGAGTGGGCCATTTCAAATCAATGATGCAATAACTCTTGAAGAGATTCATCATCATGGAATTGATCGATATCTTGAAAGGGAAGACTTCCCGTTCAGAGAGTTGCCCAGGCTCTCGCTCGAACTCAAAGATAAGGGTCAGGAGTTGAAGGGCGACTTCGCGCCTGGGCAACGCTACTTGGCCATGAACGGGATTGTGACCGGCCTAGATGTCGGTGGGCGGGCTGCAGTTGACGCGGTTTTCTCCACTCGGTCCTCAGAGGAATCTACTTAGTGGGCCTTCGCCTGCGCAGCCAACTGTTGACCTTGTTTTTTGTTTTAATCGGCCTATCCTTAGCGGTCATCGCCTACTTTAATATTGGAGTCTATCGACTCTCGTTCTTAGCCGACGAAGAGCAGCGTCTAAGGCACTTGGGAATGAGGGTGGCTCAGAGGATTTTGGATCAAGTCGCTCCCGCCTACCTTGATCCGGACGCTCCTCGGGTCGCTGGACAGTCCAACGACTCCACTTTCGACCAGACGAAGGTTCCAGGGCTGCGATACTACGAATTGTGGGACGCCGACGGGAGCGTTCTCTTCCGTTCTGGTGAAACGGGCCCCAATCTCCCCATGAAGGAAGCCCTTCTGCGCCGCCTCCGCGTGGAACCGATTCCGACCCATCTTTTTTTGGTGCAGAACCCAGATTTTTCGGGACCTATGGAGATCCCATACCGAGATGATCTTCCGATCCTCGAGGACGTATCGTCGGGTAGTCAGATCACTTACGAGCATCTCTACCCAGTCTTTGTTCGGTCCGATGCAACCAGGGAGAGCTTACTCCCTGGAGCGCAACACCCGGTGATGCTGAAGGCGATTCTCCACGTCTCCTTTAATGTTCAAAGCTCTTCTCGCCGACTGAATCTCGTGATCGCGGGCAACGTTCTTCTGGGCCTGACTTTTCTGCTCACTTCGTTGATGTCCATCCACCTCTGGTCGCAGCACGCCATTCAGCGCCCCTTGGAGGGACTGGTCGACTCCATGCGTCACCTCGACACAGAAGTGGACAACATCGAGTTGTCCAGTCACAACGAATTGGTGAATCTTTCCAAGACACTGCATCATCTGGCCCTTGACCGGCTGAAATACCAAAGAGAACTCGAGCAACTCAACCGAGACCTTGGCGATCAGGTCGAGGAAAAGACTCTGGAGATGAAAGAGTTCTTTTCTTTGGTGACACACGATCTTCGCATCCCGCTGGCAGCTATTCAGGGTTACTGCGACCTTTTGAAGCGCAAGCCGGAACAGTTGACAGAGCGGCACCTAACCTACGTGCGGCGAATCACCACGGCGAACAGTCACGCATTAGAACTCGTCCGTAATCTGTTGGAGGCCATGAAGATAGAGTTCGGGACACTGCAGCCCGTGATGGAGACGTTCAGTTTAAGTCTGCTGGCCGAAGAGGTGGTCGATGAACTCAATATCGACGAGAGTTTGCCTCCAGTGCGAAAGGAGACCGACCTAGATGTCATGGTGGAAGCTGACAGAACTCGTATAAAAAGGGTTCTATCGAATCTCTTGAGCAACGCGCAGAAGCACGCTGAGGGAACTCCTCACGTGACCCTGAGATGGGAACCGACGGACTTGGGCAAGGTTCGGATCCAGATCGTGGACCAAGGGCCTGGGATCCCGTTAGACGACCGACGCCGACTATTCGAGAAGTTTACCCGGGCTCCATCGAGTATGGGGAATTCCTCCGGTTTAGGCTTGGGTCTCTACATTGTCGGCCGAATCCTTGAGAGCCACAACGAAGAGATCGTGGTCCGGGGAGAGTCTGGCGAGGGGACCACCTTCGAATTCTGCCTGTCCTTGGTAGAGGCCTAGGAAGCGGGGAACAGAAACAGGTCAATATGCCAGATTCTACCGAACCCGCAGATATTATTAGGCTCATCATTGCCGACGACATTCCGCTCTTTAGGGAAATGCTCGTGCACACTCTCGATGAGGAAGACGACATCGAGATTGTGGCTCACGCATCGAATGGATTAGAGGCTGTCGAAGAGTGTCGCAAGCATCGTCCTCACATCATCCTGTTGGACGTTGAGATGCCGAAAATGAATGGAGTCGAAGCGACCAGAGCCATCGTCAAGGAGTGTCCCGCCACGCGGGTTGTGATTCTGACGGCCTACGAGGACGATCAACTCATCCTGGAATTGATTCAGGCCGGAGCCACCGGCTACTTGGTGAAAGACACGCACGTGGACGAAGTGGTCCGTGCCATCCGAGTGGCTCACGATGGAGAGTCCTTGATTCAGCCAAGAGTGGCACAAAAGATTCTTCGCATGATGGTCTCTATGCCCTCGACTGAAGTCTCGGTCAGTCCGGCTCAAGTCGATCGTCAAGAGAAATTGGAGCGCCTAACGTCACGTGAGCGCGAAGTGTTAGAAGGGATGTCCAGGGGCCTCAACAACAAAGAACTGGCCGAACTTCTTTGTATCGGTCACACCACCGTGAAGACCCACGTCAATCGCATGATGCAAAAGCTCGAATTGCGGGATCGGGTTGACGCGGTCCTGTTCGCCGTCCAAGCTGGATTGGCCGAGGGGAAAGTCTAAGGATAGCTCCTAGACGCCCCGGCCTGGCTTCTAAGGGTGAGGAAATTGAAGGGTAAACAAGGTCCCCTTGCCTTCGGTGCTGGAGACGTCGATGAGACCGTGGTGGGCTTCCACCAGGCGACGCACGATAAAGAGACCCAAGCCAGTTCCTCGGATCGAACGGTCCTGTTCTAGGCGCACGAATCGTGCGAAAAGACGTCGACGCCCTTCCTCCGACATCCCTAACCCCTGATCGCCGATGGTCAGAACATCGAAGGTCTCTCCCGGCTTGAAGGTGAGGCGTATCTCTCCGCCCTTAGGTGAATACTTCATTGCGTTTTCAATGAGGTTGCCCATGATCTGCGAAAATCGGGACGAGTCCGCGAAAAGGCGGGCTTCGGGCTCCACGTCCATAACGATCTGGAAACTGCTCGCGATCTCTTTGCGCAACGGAGCCAGAGCCATCTGAATTTCATCGTCGAGAATATTTCGCAGAGAGAGCCACTCGGGTTCTAGCGGAAGGTGGTGTCCGTCCTCGAGTTTTTGAATGTCGAGGTAGGTGGAGACGAGGCGTGCGGCACGTTCAACTGCTTGCTCAAGATCCCCGATCACTTCTTGTTGAGAAGCACTCGGGTTGGACCGCTTCAAAAGCGCGATACCGGTTTTCATGACCGTGAGCGGTCCCTTGAGGTCGTGAGAGGCGATAGCCATAAAGGAAGACAATGTCTCCTGGTAGACCTGCAGTTCTAAGGCACGGGCCTGTTCGTTATGCTCTCGATGAAGTGCTTGCTCTCGCTCTGATACTAAGCGAAGATTCTCAAGGCAGATCGCGGCTTGAGCCGCGAAGCTGGGGAGAAGCTCTTTGTGATCGGCGCTGAATTGAGCGGTCAGTTGACTGTCAAGATAGAGAACGCCGAGAATGCGATCGTGAACGGTCAGAGGTTCGCAGAGAATGGAGCGCAACCCCGACAGTTCGATGCTTTGAGAGCGCCATTCCGTACTGATTTCCCCTGACCAGTGGGATGCCTTGCCCTCGGATACGACTTTCAGGATGGCCGTACGAGAGGCCCGAAACTGGGATTTTTCAATCTCCTCCGGATGGATCCGACAGGCCGCCGCGACTCGCAAACCGGCCAGCGGTTCGGTTGGCCGAACTCCGTCTTCTAAAAGTAGAAGAAACCCTCGCTCCGCGCCGGTCACTTCCACCGCGAGGTCGATGAGTTTCTCAAAAAGCGCCCTTGGCTCGGTGATCGCCGTGATGTATCGTGTCACTTCGAGAAGTTTTTGGTAGGCTACAGGAACCGAGGAAGTCATCTGGCTAATTTGTTCCCAGCACGGGGCTCACAACCCTGTGTCCCCAGGAAAAGTTCGGCCGGAGATTTTTTAGTTCCAGCGGGATTGTGCTGCCAACTCTCGGAGCTTTTTCAGAGCCTTGAGTTCTTTTTGTCGCACCGATTCTCGTGAGATGCCAAAGAGTTTCGCGAGTTCGGCGAACGTCTTTCCGTCGCCGCCGTCGAAGCCATAGCGTAGAGCCAAAAGGGCTCGCTCGTTGGGACGCAGGTGTGATAACAACCAAGCCAGTGAACTGCGTTCGAGGGAGGGCGTCTGGAGGTCGGATTCTCCGGGAATGAGATCTTTGAGAGAACTGTCTGACTCTTCTCCCAAAGGACGCTCTAAGGAAATCGGCTGCCTGGCCATCCGTAGAATCTCTTCCATGCGGCACTTGGCGCGCTGTTCCATCCGAGAGACCATCTGCTGGACTCGAGGATCCTCCGGGCCGAGCGGCTTTCCTTTCAGTCCGCGAGAGGCTTTCTTTCGAGCCAAATCTAGGTCGACCGGCATGAGTTCTGAACAGGCTTCGGAGAGTGTGGCGTTGCATCCACGAACGGCGCGGGTGCGGTTGTTTAAGCGGTAGTATTTTTGGAGCATCTCATTGATGTGGACGGGAAGACGTATGGTTCGTCCTTTATTGGAAACGGCTCTGGTTATGGCCTGACGAATCCACCAACAGGCGTAGGTGGAGAAACGGCATCCTTTGTCGGGATCGAATTTTTGCACGGCCTCCAGGAGGCCCAGGTTGCCTTCCTGGATCAAGTCTGACAGGGAGAATTTTGAAAATTTATATTGGCGGGCGATTTTGACCACCAGTCGGAGATTGGCTTCGGCCAGGATTTCGCGGGCTTTGGAATCCCCTTCCCGAATACGGTGAGCCAAATCACGCTCTTGTTCCGCGGTGAGAAGCTGCCGACGCGAGATCTGTTTATAATAGTGCGCCATTTCTGTCACTTCATCGTGAAAGTTATTCTTTTTTGTCGCTTGGGCAGCCATTTGTTCTTCCTCCTGCTATCATATTAGCGGGCCCTGTTGTCGGTCGCGTCCACCCGGCGATGGATATCCTGTGGCTGGGGGGTAGACTCTCAGGCTACAGAGGCAGCCGAGAGGAATTCCGTCCCCAACGTTCTATTGACTTGCTATGGCTGCAAAAAAACCTCGTTTTCTCCTCATTGAAGCGCGCTTGGATCCCAAGATGCAAGAGCACGAACTCGGATGCTTGCTCCGCGCTGGCGATCTTGAGCGAGACGATTTTCACATATTCGATGTGACTCGCGACTCCTTGGACGAACTTTCATCGGACGACTATGAAGCTGTCTTTATCGGCGGGACCGGCGACTTCTCCGTGGCCCAGGACCGGCCAGACTGGTTCGAACCGATGATCGACTGGACCAACGGTCTCCTCGAGCGCGGCGTGCCGACCTTGGGCTTGTGTTACGGCTTTCACCTCATGGCGCAGGCCGTGGGCGGAGAGGTGAAAACGCGAGCTGACCTCGAGGAAACCGGAACCTATGAGGTCACTTTGACCGAAGCCGGGCAGGTGGATCCCATCTTGGACTGTCTTCCTACCAAGTTCAACGCGCAACAGGGGCATCACGACGTCGTTCTCTCGATGCCCGACGGTTGGCTGAGACTGGCGGAAAGCGAGCGATGCTATTGGCAAGCCTTTCGTCATCCCGAAAAGCCCTTTTACGGGCTTCAGTTTCATCCGGAGTTGCGTCGTGACGACTTCATGGACCGAATGACCGCTTATGCGTCGAGTTACGCGAGTACCCCCGATGTGTTCGAAAAGATCAACAGCCAAGTGACGGAGACGAACAATGAAGCTGTGATCAAAGCCTTCTTGAAGCGTATCGTGGAGCCCGTTGCAAAAGCCCACTAAAACTTCCGAGAAGCGCTCTAACTCCGGCGAGAGCCTCACTTCCGACCTGCGGGCTCTTATCCCCGAAAATATTCGGAAATTGGAGCCCTACAGAGCAGGCCGATCGATCGAGGAAGTCGCTTCTGAATTCGGTCTCGAGAGCGTCGTCAAACTTGCCTCTAACGAAAACCCTCTGGGGCCTTCTCCCAAGGCAGTAGCCGCGGCGATGGAGTCTCTGGAGGGATGTCATCGTTATCCCGACCCAGCCTCTAGGATTTTACGCAAAAAGTTGGCGGATCGTTTCGGGTTGGGGCCTGAGAACGTGATCGTCGGAGCGGGTTCCGAGGGCATCTTGTCAAGTATTGTTCGAGTCTTTTTGGAGTCCGGCGACGAAGTATTGACCGCGGATGTGGCTTTCTTGGGATTTCCTATCCTCTGTCGGACTCGGGGGGTCGAACCGACGACGGTCCCCTTGAATGCGGAGTATCGCTTCGATCTCGAGAAGTTGGGCGCGGCCATCAACGAGAAAACGAAACTCGTATACTTGTGCAATCCCAACAACCCCACAGGCACAATTTTTACGCGCGCGGAGTTTGATCATTTTATGAAAAACGTTCCGCCCCACGTTCTGGTGATTCAAGACGAGGCGTATTGCGAGTACGCCGCAACCGCTCCCGAGTATCCAGATTCGATGGATTATAGGTACGACAATGTCATCACTTTGAGAACTTTCTCCAAGGCGTATGGGCTGGCTGGATTCCGAGTGGGCTACGGATTCGGGCACCCGGAGCTTATTGAGTGCCTTTGGAAAATTAAGCTTCCCTTCGAGCCAAGTGCACCGGCCCAGGCCGCGGCCGCCGCGGCCCTTGAGGACGATGAGCACCTGATCGAGACCTTGCAGGTGAACCAACAGGGGAAAGGGTTTCTTTCCAGGGAGTTGCGTCGACTTAGAGTTAGGTTTTACGACACCTACACCAACTTCATCATGATGATCTTCTCGAGCGAGGCCGAGGTCAGTCACCTTTTTCTGGAACTACAGAAGCGCGGTGTCATTACCCGGCCGCTCGCTCAAGCCGGTCTGCCGAGCGCCTTGCGGGTGACCATCGGGAATGCCGCGGAGAATCGCCGTTTTATCGACGCGATGGAGGAGATAATTTCCGATACGCCAAGTTCAGGCCCCGGGGAGAAACGTGTAGAGGGAGAAGCTCAAGTTTGATTCTCGAACCACAGGCCGAGTCCAATTGGATCCCCGTCTATCGTCTGTTGACGTCTCTCGTTCAGCCCCGTCCGATCGCCTGGGTCTCGACGCTGTCGGAGTCTGGGCAGCCCAATCTCGCTCCCTTTTCGTTCTTTAATGTCGTTTGCGCGGATCCGCCTACCGTGATGTTCTGCCCCATGGTCAGCGGCAGAACGGGGCGGGTCAAAGACACTCTCAAGAACTTGGAAGCCGTCCCGGAATTCGTGATTCAAGTCGCGACTCGTGACCTCGTCGAGAAGATGAACCTCAGTTCTGGGGAGTTCGGCTCGATGGTGAACGAGTTCGAAGTCGCTGAACTCACCGCAGCGAAGAGCCACAAAGTTTCGGTTCCCCGGGTGGGAGAGGCCAAGGCCTTCTTGGAGTGTCGCTTGACTCAGATCATCCACGTCGGAGCAGGTCCGGGTAGCGGGGCCGTGGTGTTGGGTGAGGTCGTCGCTATCGAGGTGGCGGACAGTATTTTAGTAGACGGCGCGGTGGACATTGATCTTTTGGCTCCTGTGGGACGTCTTTCCGGCTCAGACTATTGCACTGTGACGGACCGATTCTCCCTGGAGCGGCCAGACCCTGAACAGCTGGGAAGGCCGGGCCGGTCGTGAGCGCTGAGACGTCGTCGAAGAATAAGTTTGCCGGAGCGCCAACCTCCGAGGGCGGGTACCTTTTGGCCATCGCCGCCGCGGCGGAGGCGGCCGCCAGTCAGGAACTGCAGATCGTCACCAGTGGCAACGAGGTAAGCGCCACTTTCGACTATTTCGCTTACAATCCACGCCTGGCCGACGTCTTGCTCGTGGGTGACCTCAAGGAGCGGACTTGGCCCGAGCGTGCTATGGCCGTAGCTTGTAGGGCGGGTCTTTTGTCTGGGGCGCCGAGAGTTGATTTCGAAAGCTGGAATGGACAGGTCGGAGTCCGCTGGCGTTTAACCTCCGATAGCGTCAAAGACGAAATTCTTTCCAAGTCCCCCTGGAAAGGAGGCGCGGCGGCCTCTCGATTTGTGGTTCGTTTTCGTACTGGACTCAAGCGGGAACTCTTCCGCGTGGGTGGCAGCGATGAGATGCAGGCTGCGGTGGCACTCCTGACCGAGCGGGCCAAACACAGCGGCGTTCGTGTCACAGTGGACGGGGAGGACATCAACCAGACGATCCGACTTGGCAAGGGTGTCATGCAGTTGGTTCTCAATCCGAAGAAATTTGCCCAGAAGTTGCCATCGGTCTCTTGTCGCTCTCATCTCAAGCGTGAGCAGGAAAGTCGCGGGTCTTATTTCGGACATTTTCTTTTCGGCGGTGAGGAATCCAGCAGCTTTGTGATCTGCCGAGGGCTTCAGTTCCCAGTGGCTTTGCCACTGGCCGATGAACTAGGCTTTTCCGGCGTGGTGATCGCGCATCACTTGACGACGGACCCCGAATTGAACGAATTGGTAGAGAATTCGGATTTTGACGACTTGCTCAACGATGTCGAAACCGATATTTTAGGGGGCGCGGCGGACCTCATTGATGTCGTCGGAGAGATTGAAGACTCCGAGTTGGAACCAGTTCTCGAGACTCTGGACCTCGTGGTAGAGACACACCGCGCCGGAGGGGAGATCGAAGAAGCCGTCGCGGTTCTTCAGCGCATGGTCGCGGCGCCAAAGCTTCCAGTCTACGCGCGAGCCTCCCACCTGACCCAACTGGCGCGCATGTTAGAACGGGCGGATCGAGCCGAGGAGAGTTTCGACTTTTACAACAGTGCTCTGGACTATTGGGGACAGGTCGATGGGGACCATCAAGACTTAGAACTGGTGGCGACCGCCCTCTTAGGGGCCGCCCGATTGATGAGTATCTACGATGCCGACCCAGAAACCGCCATCGACTACACCCAACGAGCCCTAGCCCTGCGACGTTCCGTCTCTGACGAGGACGATCCTGAGCGAGGAGTGGCCGCCGAACTGCTGGGTCGCCTCTATCTCAAGCATAAACGATATCCGGCGCCGGAATTCGTGGAAGTCGAACCGCTCCTTCAGGAAGCCTTGAAGTCTTACCAGCAGAACTACGGAAAGACCCACAACACAGTAGCGACTATCCTGCAGAATCTCGGTGAGTTTCATCGGTTGCGGGGCTCGTTTGATGAAGCTGAGGGATATTATCTCAAGGCTTTGGCCATTCGCGAAAAGCTGCTCGGAAGCAAGTCCGAGCAGGTGGGCGAGATTTTTGACCGGTTGGCAGCGGTGTTTGAAACCGAAGGTGATATTCAGAAGGCTGGTCAGTACTACTTTCGCTCTCTAGAAGTCTGGGAGCACCTTCTCGGTCCGACGCATCCGGATGTGGTCGAACGCGTGAACGATCTTGTCGTCCTTTACCGAGTCTACGGACACTTCGAGAAGGCTGAGCCGCTCTACACTAAGCTCCTTAAGCTCAAAGAAGGCGACGGCAGTGCGCCGCCCCTAGAGGCGGTTCCCGATCTCTGCGCCTTGGCACTGTTCTATCAGGTCCAGGAGAAGTACGGTCAGGCCGAGCCCCTGCTGCAGAAGGCCCTGTCGACACTGGAAGAGCACTACGGGGCTGACGCTAATCACCCAGACTTGGCCTGGGTTCACGGCCTTTCGGGTCGTTTTTTCGACGAGCAGTATCGATTCAAAAAGGCTGAAGAGCATCTCCTTAAGTCGCTTTTGATGACCGAAGTTCTGTTGGGAGACCTGCATCCCGACCTCATTGTTTGCCTGGAAGTCTTGGCGCGACACTATCGCGTCCAGAAGCGCTACTTTGAAGCCATGGAATGCGCTGAACGGGCGCTGGCCATCGCCGAACAGTTCTACGGAACCCAGCATCCTTATGTCGCGACGTCTCTCAATACCTACGCGGAACTGCTATGCGCCTCAGGCGAAGAGCAGGTCGCGAGGGGCGTTTATCTGGCCGCCTACGAAATTCACGAGACTTCGGCGAACATTTTGTTGTCCCCGGCCGCCATTCCCAAGCCTGAAAAATCTCGTTTAGCGTCGGTGAGGCAACAGGCTGAACAGCTGCACGTCCAAGCGGTGGAACCTGCTCGAGAATACTCTCGTTTTGCCGAAGCGGAGTCTCTTTATCTCAAAGCCCTTTTTCTGCGGGAACAGGTTCTTGGGCCCGACCATTTTGATAACGCACGAACGCTGCAACTGCTCGCTGAGCTTTACCGCAACCACCGTCGTTACGAGGGAGCCGAAAGTCTCTACAAAAGATCACTGTCGGTGCGTCAGACCCATTTGGGTCCGACTCACCCTGACTGCGCCCTGAGCTTGCGGGCTCTCACAGAGACCCTCTTGTTGCAGGATAAACGCTCCGAAGCTGAACCTCTGCTTGCCCAGTGGCTTGAAATCGTGGAGCGGACTTTGGGTCAGAACCACTCCGAGCGAGCCGAAATTTTGGTTCGTATGGCCAGCATCTTGGAAGCTCAAGACAAAAGGGATGAGCAACTCCGACTCTTAGAAGAAGCGGTCACTATACGGCACGGCGTCTTCGGCACGGAACATCCGACTTTCGCCGTGACTTTGGCGGAAATGTTGAGAGTCGAAGGCAAATCTGTGCAGGCCTCGGAGCTTTACGATTTCGTGTTGACCTCTTTAGAGAAAAACTTAGGAACCGACGACGCAATTCTTATTCCCATTTTGGAGAACTATGCCGAGGTGTTGACCGCGTCCGGTCGCGAAGAATTGGCCGCGGGTTACGAAACTCGAGCCATGGTGATGCGGGTCGAACACGGGCTGGACTTCGGTTAAAGGCAGAAGCCGTTCCTATAGCAGTTTAGAGTTGTCTGATTTTCTGGGCCTGACGTTGAAATAAGTTTCTCTCATCTGCTACACTGTGGGAGTATGCAATCGTCCAACCAAAATTCAGGCCGACCCACCAGAAATCTCAACGAGTCGCAAAGCGGCTCGTCGTCGGATTTCGGGACACACTTGGAAACGCTACTCGCTCAAGGCGAGCAACCCGACAGAAGTTCCACTCTAGAAAAGATTCCCGAAGGCGGCTTGGCAGGGATCCGCAAAGCTCGAGAATCGGAGTTCGCCTTGGTCGCCACGGGCTTAACTAAGAGGTTTCAAGGGACCGTGGCCTTAGCTGATGTCTCCTTACGTCTTCGTCGGGGCGAGATTTTTGGCCTGATCGGTCCCAATGGGGCGGGCAAGACGACCTTGCTTCGGATTCTCGCAACTCTGACTCGCCCGGACTCCGGGGAGTTCTCAGTGGATGGATTCTCCCACACTCAGGCCCGCGAAGTTCGCCGTCGTATAGGTTTCACAAACGACGTGCTTGGCGTCTACGACGATATGCTGGTAGGAGAGTACCTCGAGTTTTTCGCCCGAGCCAGCGGGATCGACCCGCACATGGTGGACTTTTCCGTGGAAGAAACTCTGGTGCAGGTCGATCTGTTGAAGTCGAAGTTGCAGCCCGTAGATGGACTGTCCAGAGGGATGAAGCAGCGTCTCGCGTTCGCCCGCGCCATCATCGCCAAGCCGACTTTGCTGCTACTCGATGAACCCGCGAGCGGTCTAGACCCGTTGGCACGCTTAGAACTGAAGGAGCTTTTGCTTTCAATGGCCCGACAGGGCGCCACCATCATTATCTCCTCTCACGTCTTAGAGGATTTGGCGGAGGTGAGCGACCGCATCGGAGTGCTCCGTAACGGCTATCTTATCCGGGTCGCCACCACTGATGATCTGGTCAAGGAAGAAGGCAGTCGACGCCTTCGAGTTCAGGTCGCTGAACGATCTGAGGAGCTATTCGAATTTCTTCAATCTCGAAGTGATGTGGCGGGACTTCGCTGGGATAAAGACGAACTTGTTTTTAGGTGGATGGACCCCGAAGCGAGTGAAACGAAAGCTAACAGCGACGACCCGTCACTTTTTTTGACAGATCTCATTAAGGCCGGATTCCTGATTCGAGCCTTCCGTGAGGAAAAGGCAAGCCTCGAGAATGCGTATCTCCATCTCGCTGAGGCAGAAAAAGGAAAGGTAGCCATATGAAGGACAACATCATACCAGGGGCGCGCGACGGCAACGGTCGCGGTCAGGCCATGAAGCTGGGAGGAGGGGTTCTCTTCCTTCTCTTCGGCGGGACGCTTCTCTGTTTTTGCTCGCTTTTACCAGCCGTTCTGTTCTTGAGCTTTCTGTTCAACGGCGTCTGGTTAGGCTCTAGCCTCTTCGCCACCATGGCTCAAGAGCGAGAAAAGCGAACCATCGACGCCTTGCGACTGACGCAACTTTCCTCGTTGGAGATCCTTCACCTGAAGAGTCGCTCGGAACTCTTGACCTGGGCCCGCGGAAACGTCCTGCTGTTGGGATTGATGCTCGCGGCCGGACTAGTAGCTGGAGATTCCGCACCCTGGGTCCTCTCAGGAGGCTTGGCGATGGCCGCCGGAGGCTTACTATCCATCGCTTTGGCCTTGGGCGTCTCGACACGCTCGGAGACCACTTCTTCGGCGGTTGTCAGCGGTTGGGTCAGCAAGGGCGCGTGGCTTGTCGGCCTTCCCCTTCTCGACAAAGTCTTTGAAGCTGTGTTCGTTCTGGACGGGCCGGTTCACTTCGCAAGCTACCTCGATCCCGCTTGGGTCGCCTATCACGTAGGACAAGCCTCCTTTTTCGAACTGAACGGTCTCCCCATCGTTGGGTTGTGGCTTGGAACTCTAGCCTCTATTGGAGCGGCGGGACTGGGCGTTCTATGGAGCGCGCGGCTCATCGATTCAAGTTTCGAAGGCGCTGCCAACTTAGAGGACCGTACGCGTCACGCCGCCTACTCTCAAACCTTTCCCTGCGGATTGAGCGCCAATCCGTTCTTTATTCGAGAATTGGCTTGGCAACTGCGCAGCGGCGCCGGCCGTTGGCCCGGGTATGCGGTCTTTTTGACGCTCTTCTTAGCACCTTTTCTCTACGGCTTAGCTCAAAATCACAAAGGCCACGACGTCCAAGAGATCAAGGTCGTCCGACAAGATATTTTACCAGTCGCTCAACCCGCTCCCGTCTTGTCCACCAAGCCAGGGTCGTGGAACCCCGGTACATCCCCGGATAGCGATATTCCAGGTGAGGCCATGATGCCTCGCATGCACAGCCATCTCTGTCTTTCCAAAGTGATGGGCCTGCCAGTCTTTCACGCCGGTTGCTACCAGTCGTTACCTACCGATAGCACCCGTACCATCGTGACCGCCACGGGCAAAGTCGAACAGGTTTCGTTGGAAACCTTCGAGCGATTCCAGTCCGCCAAGGAGACCCCTGGGACGACAGCCAGTGCTTTTAGTAGCATGACGGCCGGCCAGGGCTCCATCCTGGAATACGAACTGGGTCGTGGCTTGTTGAGCGGTCTATTACTGACGATCATCTATCTTTTTGTCCGCGGCGGAGCTTTTATGGCTGGTTCGGTAACCGGTGAGAAAGAACGACGCGCGTGGGACCAGATCGCTCTCACCGGAGTGACGCCCCAGACCTACATCTCTGGAAAGTTGGCCGCGGTATTGGCCTTCCCGATGCGCCAGATGCTGGTAGCCTCACCGGTCTTGGGACTGTTCGCGCTCTTCGGAGTCATCACGCCTATCCAGTTGCTGCTAGTGATGGGTCTGTTGGTCAGCTGTTTCGCAGCGGCTTCGACCTTGGGTATGGCGGCTTCAACACTTCGCCCTACCAGTCATGAGGCACAAGGAACGGCACTGGTCTTCTCGGCTGCGCTCCTGGTTCTCCCGATGAGTTCCACCGGCTCCTTTCTGCTGGGCGCTTTGCTGGCTGGTCTGCTGTTCAAAACTTCGATGCCCAACTTGCTAAAGGTTCGTATCTTCACCGGCGGCCTACTGGGAATCGTGGTCGCGGGCTGTGCAATGACGCCGCTGGCCTCAATCATGACAATGTGCGGCTCGTCGTACGGACACTCCTCGCTGGTTTGGGAGGTCTTCGGCGTCAGCGGAATGCTGCTTGCCTCCACAGTCTGGATGGCCGGACTGGCTTGTCTTTTCTACCAGGTCGCTCTCAGCGGTCTTGAGGACGGCGGCTCGGTCAAAGCCTAGCTAACCCATCACTTCTGTGAACAACGCAAGGAGGCCCTCCAAGGAATTGGGGGGCTTCTTTCATTTAGGAAGTCAAGGTAGCAATGTGGGCGGTCGGCTGTCCAAAGCGGCGAGCTCTGCAACGCTTCGACAGCGAGTTCAGTCGGCTTCCTAGCGCAATGAGCTCAGATAGTCTTCCAAGCCTTGTACAACACCGGCGGCGGCTTCCTCGGGATAGTCGTTTTGATCGAGAACGTCTTTTTCGAGCTGAGGATTGGAAAGATATTGGAACTCGATGAGAACCGACGGGGAAAACGTCTGGCGTATCACGTGAAAAGACCGATATCGCGAAGTGGATAAAGGCTCACCGACCGCCTGGGCCACGGGTTGGGCCAAGGCTCTGGCCAACGACGCGCTCAACGGTTGATACCAGTATACGTCGGTGCCGTGAGATGTTTTACCGTCCTCCACGCTGGGGCGTGCGTTGTGGTGCAGGCTTAGGAAGAGGTGGGCGCCGGCAGCGATCGAGCGGTCGATTCGGGCCTGCAATTCGTTACCGGCCCCCTCTTCGCTGGTAGCGACGTCCGCATCCGTGGTTCGCGTCATCAGTACGGTGGCGCCTCTGGCTCGAAGCTGTCGGGTCAAGGCTTCGGCGACTCTCAAATTGAGAACTTTTTCCGGCAGTCCCCGATGCCCCACAGTGCCAGAGTCTTTAGGACCTCCATGGCCTGCGTCGACGGTGATGATGAGGTTTTTCAGCGACTGCGGAATGGGGCGTCGGAGGCGCAAAATGAGGTCGCCTGAAGTTTCGCCCGGCTGAAGTTGGTACCCGGCCAAGCCGACGACGCCGGTGTCGATGTCCAAAATGGTGGCCAGTGGTCGGGCCTGTGGTCTGATCGCTACGGTTCCCAAAAAGGTAGCGGTGTTCACAGGGCGCTTGATGTCGAGGAGGGTCTGTTCTGTGTTCGCGAGGACCAGGCTGAGGCGCCCACTGGAAGTTTGATGAATCGCTTCTACTTCGGGTATTTCTGAACAGCTTATGGTGAGCCGAGCGTCTCCATTGGGAAACTCGTCAATGGTGACCCTGCTGATGCGCGAAGGCTGCGGAACTATGCTAGAGACCTCGCCGGAGCGCCCGTCAAGCCAAGTACCAGTGTTCGCTGATCGGTGCCAATCTCCGCGACTCCCGTCGATGGCGACGGTGGTTCCCGCCGGTAGAGCGGTGAGGCGGTCGAAGACGCCGTCGGGCCCCTGGCGGGTGACGACGGTTTCCTTGGCGAGGAAGGTGCGCTCACCGCTTTGCACCATGACTTCGCCCAGGGTTTCCTGGTGGGAACCGCGCTCGAGGACCAACCGGTGATGCCCAGAGGCGGGGGCGTGAAACCGCCCGAGATACCTTCCTGGGCCGATTTGACTCATAGGTATCTCGATGCGTTCCCGCATGGTATCACTTTCATGAACCATCCCGATCATTGGCGTAGGACCTTCTGGACCAGTGACGATAATGGGGATTGCCTCTCCGGGTTGGGCCACGATCGGGAACCCGATCTCTTCGGTCGCCCAAGGTTGAGCCGGCGCGCCCAGAGAGGTCATTAACAATATTCCTAACAAGATCCAAAGTTTCATAGACTTCAATGTGTCGCTGGGAAGCGCCAGTCCTCCCGGAGCCGCGGGAGAGACGAAGCCCTTCGAGAACCGGACTAGAGCTGTTCTAGAAGCAACGCTCCAGCAGCCACCACCACAGATGGGTGGTGAAGAGAGAAATCGGCACTCCCAGACCGATCAACCAGTTGGAAAGATTGGCGTTCAAGCGATACTCGACGGCCAGGACACTGCTAGTGGCCATGCCCGCCATGGCAGCCTCAAAAACCGTCACCTTCGCCACCAAGCCATCGGCGCCGCAAAGGTAGAGCAGGCCAAACACCAGAGCGGGTGCCAGTAGAAGTTTGTAGACGAGTCCCGGGATCAACCCCAAGGGGGCCGTAATTCGGTCGCCTTCGTTGGTGTCGCCGCCGGTCGGGATTTTCAGTTGTAGGCCTATGGAAAAGAGCGCGATGGGGGCGATGGTCAGGGCCAAGGATTCCCAGAGCACCGGGAGGGTTCCAAACCCTATCCCCTTAGGCCAAGCCAGAGCAAGTAGAAAGGCCAAAAATGGCGGAAATCTCAACACCCCTTTCCACAGGGGAGCCGGGGGATTTGAGCCGGAGCCGTGTCGCAGGCCGGTCAAGACGCCCAAGGTCGCCAGCAAAAGGAAGGTAACCTGGTCGCAGATCACTGCGGTCTCAAGACCTGCCTCGCCAAAATAGGCCAACGTGAGGGGAAATCCCACAAAGGAGGTGTTGCCTAAGCCCCCGCTCAGTAGCAAGGCGCCTTTGGTTGGCTTGTCGAGCCATTTTGAAGCGACTTTGCCAAGCAGAAGCCAAGAACCGACCCATACGACGAGAGGCATGAGGAACGGCCATACCATGTCGGCCCGCCATGAGATTTTAGGGATGTATAACAAGGCCGCCGCTGGAATCGCGACCCAGATGAGCCAGGCATTCAGTCCAAGATGTGTATTCGCTGGCAATGAACCGAAACGTCGGAGCAGAACTCCCGCAGCGAGACAGAGAAGGATGAGGAGAAAGTTCATGCCGGCCTGGCAAACTTTTGCACGGACATTTTCTTGCTCTGCTACGCCGAGACAACCCGGTTTCGACCGGAGCGCTTGGCCTTGTAGAGAGCTTGGTCTGCTCGACCAACAAGCTCTTCTACGGACTCTTTGGGCTTGCGAGTCGCGACACCTAGGCTGACTGTGATGGTTTTCTCTTGGCCGGCAAGATTGAAGGGCTTATTAGAGATCGCCTCGCGGATCCGTTCTCCTTGAGCGGCACCCTGCTCGGAGTCTGTCTCAGGAAAAACGATGAGAAACTCTTCGCCACCATAGCGTCCTACGGCGTCGTAGGCGCGTACGGCCGTCTTTACCCGCTCGGCGAGTTCTTTGAGAACGTCATCGCCCACAGGGTGCCCATACTCGTCGTTAACCTTTTTGAAGAAGTCGATGTCGAGCATGGCGATGGAAAGCTCCGCTTTGCTACGCTTCATGCGTTCCATTTCGCGGTTCAAAAGGTCAAACAAGGCTCCTCGGTTCCAGACTCCCGTGAGGGCATCGATGAACGCCCGCATCCGAAGCCATTCAATCTGTTCCACGAGATCTCGATTGGTTCGATCGATCTTTGTCATGGCCATCTCTTCTTCCACGATGGCCGCGAAATCGGCCAGCGACTGCAGGTCCGTCTCGGAGAAGCGTCGAGGGACGTGGTCATAAATGCAAAGGCTTCCCACGGGCCATCCCTCTGCGGACAGAAGAGGAAAACCGGCATAGAACAGGAGCTTGAGTCGGTCGATCAGCAGGCGGAAGTCCTTGGTTCTTCGATTCTTCGAAAGGTTGGTGATGACGAGGGCTGAGCGGTCGGCCACGACTAAAGAGCAGACGGATTCGCTGCGGGGATGCTCGCGCGAGGGCAATCCCTCTTGAGCAATCGAGAACTGACGCGATTGATCTACCAAGCTGATGGAGCTCGCGGAGACGTGGAAGTGGCGCCGGACCAATCGGGTGATTCGCCTAAACCGTTCCTCCTCTGGACGGTCCAAAAGATCCAGTTCTCGAACAGCGCGGAGCCGTTGATCTTCTTCTAGGGAATACGAAGTCATAGTAGCTGCGCTTCCCTTCTTTTGGAATCGGAACCTTTTTGGGGCCTCCCCAGAGCTTGACAAGGGGGTGGATTGTAATGTAGACACTGAGTACGCCATTTGCTATGATCGCCCAACGTTAAGTTGAGTGGATGTAGCTCAGTGGTAGAGCATCGGCTTCCCAAGCCGAGGGTCGCGAGTTCGAACCTCGTCTTCCGCTCTTCTCAAGCACGGTGACGTGGCCGAGTGGTTAGGCAAAGGTCTGCAAAACCTTGCACAGCAGTTCGATTCTGCTCGTCACCTCCATAGCTTGGACGTATAGCTCAGTTGGCTAGAGCACTACGTTGACATCGTAGGGGTCAGCGGTTCAAGTCCGTTTACGTCCACCACTTTACGGCCTCTCATTTGAGAGGCCGTATTTTTTTGTCTGGAACTCGTGCAGCGAGAAGGCCGAGGCCGTCAGAGCGAGAAGCGTTTGAGCACATGAACACCCTGGAAATTCTATATCAGGCCTTTAGAGTCCGGTATTCACTCAATCAACTTCAACAGATTCTCGACCGGGGTTGCCGTCTGGCGGTGCTGGCTCCCGAGGGTCATTTCGAAACGATCAGGGGCTATTTGGGGCAACCGATCGCGGGAATGGACGAGCGAGATCCTTCCCAAGACCTCATCGAGATCTCTTGGGACCTCGATGAGGAGAGTCAAAAGGAACTTCGCGTCTGCGATGCCTGCGTGGTCTATTTCCCCGACGGTCCGCCAGAAGTGGAAGCTCTCGACGAGTTGGCCGAGAGGATCCCGATTCATGTCAAAACTCTGTGGGTCTGTGCTTCTGACGGAGGGGCCTCCCAAGCCATCCACGAACGCGATCTGACCCTTCCCACCGTTCGGTCGCTTGCCGGAGCGCAGTCGGGACCGGTCTTCCTGCGCCTTCTCTTAGCAAGCCTTCCCCAGGTCTCACTCGTTCTCGCCAGGGACTGGACCCATCTCAGAGAGGTCTTCTGCCAAACTCTTACCCGCCGGACCGCATTGCGCAACGGAGTAAGGGCGGGTATCAGTTCCCTGCCGTTACGATCCGTTCCGGTCATCGGTCCCGCTCTGTCTCTGCTTGCGACATCCGCGGAAACGATGATGTTGACCTCCAGTCAACTTCGGTTGTCGTTCGTCATTGCCGCTGTCCACGGTAGGCCGCTGGACTTCTTTGACCGCATCAGTGAATTGTGGCCAATCGTGGGGAGTGCGTTCGGTTTTCGGAGCGTGTCCAGGGCCTTAGTTAAAATGATCCCCGTGGTGGGCCCCGGAATGAAGGCCAGCGTAGCTTTCGCCGGGACTTTCGCGGTTGGAGAGGCTAGCCGCCTGTATTATCACTCGGGTCAGCCGAGCTCGGATGAGGTTCGTCGAGAAATTTTGCGACGTTCTCAAGAAGAGGGCGATCGAGAAGCCCAGCGACTGTTGAGACGCATCATGATGGGTGAAACCATTGATGATGTTGACTATGGCGGAACGGAAGTGATCGAGTTGGTCGAAGGGTTGACCGGGCTCGAACAGGTTATCAGTGACCCTATCGTCGGGGAGGCCATCGCCGAATTCTCTGAAGCCGATGAGGCTAAGGTCGAGAA
>JBBKWP010000229.1:0-5248 GCA_037968995.1 Candidatus Xenobia bacterium | reverse complement strand
GCTCCCGAAAGAGAGCCTGATTGGTCACAGTCGGGGGCCTAGACTGGCCGATGAACTCTTTCGCGTGTATCTACGACACGTACTGCTCGATGGAGTTTTTCACGCCGACCCTCACCCCGGCAATCTGCTCATCACATCCTCGGGCCAACTCTGCTTACTTGACTTAGGCATGGTCGGCAACATGCCGAAGTCGCTGCAGGTGGTGCTCGCTCAACTGTTGCTTGCGATCACCGAGAAGGATGGGGAGCAAGCGGCCGAAACGGCACTCGATGCCAGCGGTAAGTCGGAAGACGCTAACCAGGATGCTTTCCGACGCCAGATCTGTGAACTGGTGTCTGACTATCACCGACGACCTATCAACGATGTCCAGTGTGGTGCTTTGATCATGGACATCGCACAGTCGGCCTCTGAAAACGGTATCCTGCTTCCCTACGAGTTAACGATGCTGGCCAAAACTCTCATGAGTCTTGACGAGATTGGTCGACGTCTTGACCCGGAGTTTAACCCCACCGCGGCCATGGAGCGCCATGTCCCGGCGATCCTTCAAGAGCGCCTACAGAAAGACCTGAATCCCAAGGTCCTTCTCAACGGCTATCTGGAAGCTCGCACCCTCTTGAAAGAAGGGCCAAGATTGGCCAACAATATTCTGCGCGACCTCGAACGAGGGACCTTCAAGGTTCGGGTGGATGCGATCGACGAACGCGAGCTTTTGGTCAGCTTCCAAAAAATCGCCAACCGGATCGGTATGTCGCTAATCATCGGCGCTTTGATTCTGGGCGCCTCGCTGATGATGGTCGCGCGTGTCAGCGGACCCACTCTGTGGGGGTACCCCTCCTTTGCCGTCGTCTCGTTCTTGCTAGCCGCCGCCGGGGGAATCTGGATGTTCTGGAACATCAATCGTCAAGACAGAAATAGCAAGAAGGAGCTCAATCAACCGTTGCGCGCGGCACTCTAGCCAACCTTTCGTTGGAAGGGAGATGTCCTTTCTACGGGAATCCTCTTCTTAGAGTCCGAACCCCAGCCCATGAGCTTTATGGAAACTTGCCGCGACCTGGTGCGCGGACGCGATTTACGAATTGTCTATCCCGAGGGCCACGACCAGAGAGCCGTCGACGCTGCTCGCCAACTCTCCAGAGAAAGCCTCGGTGTTCCGATCGTATTGGGCTCCCACCCTATCGACGGAGTAGAGACCCACGACCCGGCCCAATATCCCGAACGGGAACGCCTCGCTTCGGTGTGTTTAGAGTTGCGAAAGCATAAAGGAATGACCGAAAAGCAGGCTTCAGAGGTTGTCCTCAGACCCCACTACTTGGCCGCCTTGATGGTACGGGAGGGACTGGCCGACGGAATGGTCTCCGGTCTCCACTCGGAGACCAAGCCGTTTCTACCCGCTTTCCAGATCATCAAGATGCGAAAGGGGGTTTCCAAAGCATCTTCGGTCTTCATCATGTGCTGGCCGGACAAGACCTATTTCTACGCCGATTGCTCGGTGAACATAGACCCTGACTCGGAGACTCTAGCCAGCATAGCCCTGGCCACGGCCGATACCGTGAGAGCACTGGGTCACAAACCGAAAGTCGCATTCCTATCTTTTTCCACACGCGGAAGCGCTGATCACCCTCGCGTCGATAAGGTCACCGCAGCCTTGGCGCTCGCAAGACAAGCGGATCCTGATCTAGCGATTGACGGAGAGATGCAGTTCGACGCGGCCATTCTCCCGTCGGTGGCAGAGCGAAAGTGTCCTGGAAGTCCCGTTGGCGGCCAGGCCAATGTTTTTATCTTTCCTGACCTCGATGCCGGGAACATCGCTTATAAAATCACGGAGAGGCTAGGTGGAGCTTCTGCTGTGGGTCCCATTTTACAGGGCCTGAACAAGCCTGTGAACGATGTGAGCCGAGGCTGTTCAGTGCAAGACCTCGTCGACGTGAGTGTGATCACCGGTGTGCAGGCTCTGGCCCTTAGGTAGGAGCGCCCTGAGGTTGTCCGTCAGCTAGGTTAGAACTTCCAAATCAGAGGAATCAAAAAAACAGATATCAGTAGAAAAATGAGGTTCAGGGGCCCTCCTACTTTGATAAAGTCGATGAATTTGAAGCGGCCGGGCCCGTACACCATGAGGTTGGTTTGATAGCCAATCGGACTAGTGAAGCAGGCCGAGGCCGCGAAAGCCACCGCCACCAGAAAGGGGCGAGGGCTGACCTCCATGCTGTGAGCCATGAAGATCGCCACCGGTGCCAATAGGGCTGCTGTCGCATTGTTGGACATTCCCGCGGTAAGGAGCGTAGTGACAACATACAGCACACCGAGAACGGCTTGAGGACCAAGGTGCCTTATACCCTCGAGAATCGCCTCAGAGAAGACAGACGCGGCGCCGGTCGTCTCCATGGCGCTTCCTAAGCTGAGCATCCCGGCTAGGAGAAATATCACTTTCCAGTCGATAGCGCGATAAGCGTCCTCCGTGTTGAGACATCCGGATAGCACCATCACAAGGGCGCCAATGGTCGCGGAAACTACAATCGGGGTCACATTGAACGCTGCGGCCAGTACGACTCCCAAGACGATAAAGACCGCGCCCAGGGCGTGCCTGGGCCGCACTTGTTTCTCCTCTTGGCTCAGCACAAGGAAGGTTCCGGCCAGACGAAGTTGGTCCACACGATCACGCTCAACCTGAAAGAGAATGGTATCGCCACTTCGAAGCGGAAGGTCTTCCAGCTTCTTGTGCGTCAGTGTGCCTCTCCGACTCATGGCCAACGGTACGGCATCGAAAGTCTTCTTGACGTCCCTGGCTCGAAGAGTACTTCCTTCGGCACTCGAACTCACCGTAGCCTCGATCAAAATCGCCTGATCCCCTTCAAGATCGCGGTCTCTCAGCTTTTGGTAGCCGACCGAAACCCCGATCTCGTCGCGAACTTTCTCCAACTGTTCGGGTTCCTCGGTTCTCATCACCAAAGCGTCGTCAGACTCCAAGACCTCATTTTCGGAGGGCTTTCTTTCGACGTTTTGGCGCTTCAAAGTGAGGATGTCACCCTTCACACTTTTGAGACCTGAATCTTTCAAGGTGTGGCGCACAGTGTTTCCCTCTGGATTGACCGAGAGATTTGAGATGAATGAGCCCATCTCGAATTCTTCGGTGAGATCCTGCGGCCTGCGACGCTCGGGAGTGAGGCGAAGCCCCAATGTGATGGAGTAAAGTAAAGATGCGGCCAGCAGAACGAAACCGAGCGGCGCGAACTCAAAAAAGCCGAATTCCCTAATACCATGGCTCACTGCCACACTATTGACCAAAAGATTGGTACTTGTACCGATCAGCGTGATCGTACCACCCGCCATGGAAACGAACGACAGAGGGAGCAGAAAGCGAGAAGGGCTGACTTTGGCTTCTTTGGTCGCCGACATGACAGCGGGTAGAAAGATAGCCACCGCCGCGGTGTTGTTGATGAAGGCGGAAACCAATCCAGTCACTGCCGTAAGCGCAAACAGCGAAATCACGGTTCCTTTGGTTCTTATGAGTTTCGCGATCCAATCGCTGAGCGGATTGAGCGTCCCCGTTCGATCTAGCCCGGCGCTCAGTACAAACATCGCCGCAACGGTGATGGTCGCGGGATTGCTAAAGCCTGCCAGGGCCTCCGCGGGTGAGGCAAGACCACAAGCCATGACGGCCGATAACACCATCAGAGCCACAATGTCCACACGGAAAACTTCGGAAACGAACAGCACCACTGAGCCCACTACGAGCAAGCCGACGAGTGCTATGTCCAATCTGGAACCGCCATTTCTTGGGCTCTATCCGCCCTTGCAATCCTTCGGAAAACGGCCATCCCGAAACCGAACGAAACGCCACAGTGTACAAACCGGCGCCAAATTGCTTCAATGTTTCTATATTCTCCAAAAAACGTGGAGTTCCCGCCTCTGTGCTCCTGCCGTGCTGACCCAAACTTTAGAAATTCTCTTCCAACGGCGCGGCCACCGAGTATCGTGCTCGAGCACGAGCCAAATTTAAGGCGTTCAGTGAGGTCGCCAGATTGGTCTGAGACTGTACCAAAGCGGCTTGAGCAGCCAGCACGTCGGTGAGGGTTCCTAGAGCGACCCGATATCGTCCCTCTTCAATGCGCACCCCCTCATTGGCCGATTCGACTCCATCACGTGCGGACGCCACGTTTTCCTCCGCCGTGGCCAGTTGTATCAAGGCCCTACTCAGCAACTGCTCGACCTGAAGTTCCGTGCGCTTGAGTTGAGCTAGACTTACCTCAAGCGCACCCTCCGCAGTCGTTACCGCTCCTGCTCTGGCACCGCCGTCATAGACATCGAAGGTCAGATTGAGTTGAGCGGTGAGGGTTGGATACTGCACTCCGTCGAGAGTGCCCTGATAGGTCACGCCGGTAAAAGTGGACAACTCGGGCTTGTTCAAAGCATAGGCCGCCCCCAAACCGGCCTTCCGAGCCTTCACCGTGCGTTGTGACGAAAGCAGGTCAGGGCGCTGTTCGCGGGCTTTCTCCAGCAGATAGGCGAGATCTTTATTGGGCAGGTCCGGTTCACTAGACTCCTTCACAGCGACAAATGTCAGAGGTGACAAGCCTAGGCTGACGTTAAGGTCTTGCCGAGCCACTTCGGTCTCCAGATTGGCTTGGTTCAGCGAAACCACACTATTGCTCAGCGCCGCCTGAGACCTCACCACGTCGCCGGGCGCCATCTCTCCGGCTTCGTAGAGCGCACGGGAGAGCGAGAGCTGTTTCTGCCGATTTGCCAGGTCGTTTTCGGAGACTTCCACCAGACGCTGAGCCAGTATGAGGCGATAGAACTGCTCCTTGACGTTGAGAGCCACGTCATTCTTCACCGACAGCAGATTCGCAGCGGAGGCCTGTTGTAGGAGATCTGCCTCCAGTATGAGGTTCCTGGTTCTCCCGAAGTCAAAGAGCAACTGGTCGAATCCTATCCGATGAGACAGTCGGTCGCTAGTGTTGCTAGATCCGTTGCTGCCGGCACCAATGACTTGATTCCCCACGATCACAGTGCCACCCCCGGCCGAATTGGTGGTTACGTGGCTGTAGGTTGAGCCTGCGCTAATTCTCGGGTTGAGAGCCGAGCGCTGGGTAACGACACTGCCCTCTCGAATTCGCAAGGTTCCCGCCGCCTCCAGCACATCCGGCTCATTCTCCCAGGCCCTCACTATGGCATCTACCAAGTCGAGACTCTCGGTGGAACTGTCCTCCTCGCTGGGCAGCACAATCTTGAACGGGACCATCGGCTTGGC
>JBBKWP010000228.1:0-54125 GCA_037968995.1 Candidatus Xenobia bacterium | reverse complement strand
GGTCTGGAAGGTTTCTTCCGATCTGGAATCCCGCCGCACTCACGAGGTGTTCCGTCACCGAGTGGCCGAGATTACGGCTGCGGTGACCACGAGAGTGAAGGTCAATGAACAGGTTCTATGGGGGGGGGTCGGCCTCTTCCAGGCTTCAGAATCCGTGAACCGCGGGGAGTGGAAAAGGTATGTGGACGCCCTTGACCTACCAAATCACTGGCCGGGCATTCAAGGGCTCGGCTGGAGCGTTCCAGTGGCCGAGGATGCAAGGGAAGCGGTCGTCGCCGAGGTCAGGGCCGAAGGCTTTCCCGAGTTCGAGATCCAACCCACCGAAAGCCGGGACGAGTATACTGCGATTCTCTTTCTTGAGCCCTTCGATTGGCGGAACCGAAGAGCTTTAGGATTTGATATGTGGTCCAATCCCGTGCGTCGTGCCGCGATGATGCGCGCTCGCGATTCGGGGCGCGCTTCGACGTCCGGCGTTGTCACTCTAGTCCAGGAAACCGAACAAGACGTCCAAAAGGGGTTCTTGACTTATGTCCCTGTTTATCGCCGCGATATGCCGTCCGCAACGCTCCAAGAGCGTCGTGAGAATCTTGAAGGCTGGGTCTATGCAGCCTTTCGTGCCGCGGACCTTATGGCCGGAATTCTGGGTTCCAAGGATACCAATCTAAATTTCGAGATCTACGACGGGACGGCCGAATCGGAAAATCTGCTTTACGATACGAATCCAGCGGTCGGTTCGGCCGATGAAAGCCGTCTCTTCCATCTGATCGAGACCGTTGAGTTGCAGGGACGAACTTGGACTATTCATTTCACGGCCACGAACCAGTTCGCGGGTTCGGAACGGAGCAAACTATCGACTTGGGTAGCCTTGATGGGATTGGTGATCGACGGGCTCCTGTTTTACCTCATCAGCACCTTGGTGATGTCTCAAAGTCGGGCGGAGGAGACGGTTGCGCAGCGGACTGCGGAGTTGGTTGAGCAAACTCGCCAACTGAGGGAAACCAATGAAGAACTGCATCGAAGCAACACAGACCTCGAACGGTTTGCTTCGGTCGCTTCGCACGACCTTCAAGAGCCGCTCCGGAGCATTACTTCATTTTGTCAACTCCTGGAACTAGAGCATGCGTCTCAACTCGATGAAGAGGGGCGAGAGTATCTCGGCTACGTTTTGCGATCCTCGGATCACATGCGCCACTTGATTCAGGACTTGTTGACGTTCTCGCGCGTTCGGACCACGAATGACAAACTCGAGCCATTGCTCACAGCCAGTCTGGTAACGACGATCCTTGAAGAACTGAGGTCGCTGATCGCAACGACCAAAGTGAAGCTAGAGGTCGAAGACCTGCCTACCGTTTTGGCCGGCCCGACGCTACGACACGTCTTCTTGAATCTCATCGTCAATGCCATCACCTATCGAGACCGCCCAATCGGCGTAGTGAACATCTCGGCAGAACGCGAAGGAGAGTTTTGGAAGTTTTGTGTGGCTGATGACGGCCTCGGTATTAAACCTGAGTTTCGTGAGCAGGTTTTCGAACTCTTCGAGCGCCTGCACTCTCGAGAAGAGTACGCGGGCACGGGGTTGGGCCTGGCCGTCAGTCGCCGGGTGGTAGAGAGTTTCGGTGGAAAAATGTGGATGGAAACCAATGAGCCACGCGGTTCCCGTTTCTATTTTACATTGCAGGCCGTCACGTGAGCCGACAATTTATAGATTCGGTTTGAGACTCAGAGCATGAAGATCCACATCGTTGCTGTGGGAACGAAGATGCCGTCCTGGATTCAAGAAGGATTTGCCGAATATGCGCGGCGCATGCCGTCCGAATGTGCTGTGATGCTCAATGAAGTGCCCGCCCCGGCGCGAACCAAAACCACGGCTTCCGAGCGGGCGATTCGCGAAGAAGGGGCTCGGATGTTGGCCGCGATTCCTAAGCGGGCCATTGTGATCGCGCTGGACGTTCTGGGGAAACAGCAGACCACCGAGGAGTTGGCAGGGCGTTTGCAAGGATGGATGGGATCCGGGCGCGACGTGGCGATCTTGATCGGAGGAGCCGACGGCTTGTCTCCAGACTGCCTCGATCAAGCCGACGGGCGTTGGAGTCTTTCCAAGCTGACCTTTCCGCATCCGTTGGTTCGGGTGATCTTGGCCGAGCAACTCTATCGGGCTTGGAGTTTTCAAGCCAACCATCCTTACCATCGTGCTTAGGATATCTCGCCTGGATGGAAGCGACACAGGAGCCAATCCTCGCTACTGCTTGGGGTGACCTCGCTCTGGTGGCGTGCCGGTAGGCATCACGACTTGCAAAGCGCCTTCTTTCACTTCGAAGCGAAACTCGCTACCCATCAACACTGTGTTATCGACCCGCAGCGGGATGGATCGGGAGGCTTTCACGTCCACGCGCTTCGCGCGCCGGAACAGCATGCCGGGAATCTCTTCTAGGTGATGTCCTTGGACGATAGCCGGAAGGCTTCCCAGGAATTCCAAACGGTTTTGCGCGGGGAAGCCACAAACATCCAGCATTCCGTCATCGAGCAGAGCGTGAGGCGCGATAGGAACATTGGACGCGAACATTGGAGCGTTGGCGATGGTGAGATCCCAGACGCACTCCTTTAAGGTCTCACCATCAAGGACCAATTCTAAGGAGATCGGCTCGTACTCCAAAAAGGCAGAGCCTGCCGCGACGAAACCGGAGACCCAGCGGAGAAAGCCCGAAGGCTCGGGCTGAGGCGCTCGACTCCAGGCTTCCGCCAGATAACCGACGCCGGCACTCTCAGTAAAGAGGTGCTCGGCGACAGTTCCTAGGTCCATGGGGGCCGGATTCCCGCTAAGAGCGAGCGCGAGAGCCGTCTCCGGGTCGAGGGAGATTCCCAGAGCATGGACCAAGTTGTTGAAAGTTCCCAAGGGCACCAACCCCACTTCACAGGGTCGTGTGAGCAGGCTCGGCAGAAGGTCGCGCAAGGAATCGTCTCCGCCGCCCACGACGATTCTCCGATAGCCTGCGGAAAGGGCTTTTCGAACTTCCTGTTGGGCATGCGCTGAGCTTTGGCTGAGGACGGTTTGCCCCCCGTGGCGCTCAACTTGATCCTTTAAGGCAGCTAAGGTTGGCGCGGTTGTGCCGCCACCGGAGTTCGGATTGACAAGAAAGAGCACCGTTGGTGCACTCATATCGGAGGATCGATTTTGTTAAGGATAAAACGTTCGACGAAGCGAATCACGCGCATCCACCATTGCTCTTTGAGATCCAGTGGTACGACCAGGATGGTATGAAGGCCGAGACGATTGCCGGCCAAGACATCGGCAAAGATCTGATCACCGATCATGGCGGTACTCTGTGGGTCCTGTTCGAAAAGATTCATTGCTTTTCTAAGTCCCCGAACGCTGGGCTTTCGAGCCAGTGGCACGTAGTGGACCCGAAGACGTTGGGCCTGAATTCTCAAGCGCTCGGGAGTGGCGTTAGAGACGAGGCAGACAGAGAACCCCAGGGCGTGAACTTTGGCCATCCAATGGGTCACCTCATCGCAGAGGTCTCGTCCCTTCCAACCGAGTAGCGTGTTGTCTAAATCGACTAAAAGAAGCTGGATTCCCCGCGCTTTTAGACTTTCGAGGTCGATTCTCGTGACGTGGGAGACGTGTTCTGACGGAAGTAGTCGATCGATGAAGATAGGGATGAGTCTCCTTGCCCTGAGAATTTTAACAAGTGGGCGTGGAAAATCATCACCCACTACTAAGAAGACATGCCGCGAACGAGCAATCTCAATAAAGTCGGCGAAGGCCCCGCTCCGGGTTGGGTTGGAAGGGGGCTATGAGGAGCGGTGGCCCGTGCCGATAGCTTCATAATAGGTGAAGGCACAAACCTCGACTCCCTACGAGGGTATACTTACAGATACTCCCTATGGACCGAATGCATGGGACTACCCATCGTTGGGGGTGCCAGACTATGAGTATCGGACGACCGTTGTGAAAATTCTGACAGGAAAGTGGGGCGGAGTTTGAGGTTGAGCGGTTAAATATGGGGACATTGGTATTTCTCCTTAGTTACCAATCTAGCTTGCTTGGATGGAACAGGAACGAAATCAGCCTGGCGGATGTGAACTCCGTGTAAACTTTCCGAAGTTGTTTAGTAGGATGGGCGCACCTAGCGAAAACTTACAGAGCAGGAAGTTACCTGCAGATTGGGTATTTCGCAGGGGTATGTCATAAAAATGATTGATGACATACCCAGGTTCAGGGAGGTGATTTATGAAGATTTATGGATTTTTGTTGGCTCTGGCGTTGTGCACGGCGTTGAGCGGGTGTACCCCTCAAACTCAGCAGCAGGTGGAAGACACCACCCGTTCAGTAGCATCCGACGTCAAAGAGAACGCTGGTCAGGCTATGGATGCCACTAAGGAGGCTGCAGCCCAAGCGGAGATCACCACGAGTGTAAAATCCGCACTGATGGCCAGCGACAAGGTCGATACCGCGGCTTTGAATGTGGACACCGAAGGGCAATCTGTCTATCTGCGCGGCGCGGTGAAGACTGATGAAGAGAAAACGCTGGCCGAAGAGATTGCTAAGAACACGGTAGCTGAGGGTGTCACGGTGACCAATGAACTGGTTGTGAGTACGAGCGTAGGTGCCTCACCTACCCCCAACTCAGCGATGTCGTCGTCCCCTACACCGGCGATGACCCCTGTCGAAGAGCACGGCGACCACGACGGACACAATCACTAATTAAAGCGTTCGCTCATTTGGTCTCGAAGTTCATGCCCTCAGCAGGGCCTCCCTGCAGGACTTTGTCCCGGCCTTCTCGGACCTCACCGACTCGTATACCGCCCCTCCCGATATCGACGCGGAAGGGCTTTGCGAGCGGCTGAAATTGACGATGGAGTGACGATGCAAAAAGTTCAAGAGATCGATTATCTGGTTCTCACGGGTCTGGCAGGGCTCACGGAGCCTGTAGAGTTAGCGGAGCTTTCTCAAAGAGTGGGACTGGACCAGGCCAAAGTGTCGGCAGTGTTCGTGACTCGAGGGGGCTCCGAACTCCATGTCGAGGAAAGACCGTTTCTGGAACTAGCCGTCGGGAAGAAAGCGCAAGATTGGAGCGGCATACTTCCTGAGCGTCGCATTGTCGAGGCTCTCCTCAAGGCGGGCACGCCCCTCCCTATGCCGGAGATCGCGCAGATGACAGGACTCGAGAGTCGTGACGTTGGCGGAACGCTTAAGGTTCTCAAAGACAAAGGCTGGGTGGCACAAGAGGGCAAATCTTTAAAGCTGACCGATGTCGGCAGCGAAGCCGCGACCGCTGCCGATGTCGGCGCCGACGAGAAGATCTTCGCGGTGCTCGCCCAGAGTGACCATGCCCTCACGGACCGCGACCTACGGAAAAATCTGCTACCAGTGGACGCGGGACTGGAATTGCTACGAGATCGCAAAGGGGTTGTCGACGTCAGAGAACGAGTGGAGCGTTACGCCTCTTTGAGTGAAGTGGGGGAGGCCCTGGTCCAATCCGGCATCGAGCCCATCAGAGAAGCCAACCTTTTGACTCCGGAGATGTTGAAGGATGGTTCCTGGCGCGACGTGGTGCTGCGTCCTTACGACGTGACCGCTGCCGCCGAACCGGTGCACGCCGGCAAGATCCATCCTCTGGTTTCGGTGTTCGAAAAAACCCGCCGCGTCTTTCTGGAAATGGGCTTCGAAGAAACAGAGTCAGGTTATGTCGAATCGAGTTTTTGGGATTTCGACGCTCTTTTCCAGCCTCAGGACCACCCGGCCCGAGATATGCAGGATACCTTTTACGTCGGCCGACCCGACCGCAGTCGTCTACCCGACGACGACCTGGTACGGCGAGTCCGAGAGACCCACGAAGGCGATGGAGACTGTGGTTCGGTGGGATGGCGCTACAAGTGGAGTCGAGAACTCTCAGAGAAGACGGTGCTACGCACCCATACCACGGCCTCGACGGTGAGGGCTTTGGCTCACAAGCCGCAAAGTCCGCGCAAGGTCTTCTGCGTGGGTCCGGTGTTTCGACGGGAGACGGTAGATTACAAGCACCTTCCGGTGTTTCATCAAGTCGACGGCATCATCATCGATGAAAAGGCGACCTTTGCCAACCTTCTGGGGACGCTCGAAGCGTTCTACCGCAAGATGGGATTCACCAAGTTCCAGTTTCGACCGGCTTTCTTCCCTTACACAGAACCGAGCGTCGAAATCTTTGTATGGTCAGAGAAGAAGTCCGATTGGGTGGAAATGGGTGGTGCGGGAATGTTTCGACCAGAGGTCACTGAACCGCTGGGTTGTCAATCCCCGGTGCTCGCCTGGGGGCTGGGCCTTGAACGCTTGGCCATGTTCACTTACGACCTCTCCAGTATCGGAGAGCTTTATCGAGCCCGCCTCGGTTGGTTGAAAGGTGTGGATCTATGCCGGTTATAGGAATTCCCGTGGATATGCTCAACGAGCGTATCGCCACCCAACTTGCTCCTGATGACATGGTCAGCAAATTGCAGCAACTGGGCTGTGATGTGGAGGGCTACGCTACGCTGCGTCGTTTCTGCTGCAAGACGTGTGATTTCTTGATGGAGATCACCGAAACCGAGAACCCTCCGGTCGTCTGTTCGGCTTGCGGCGAGGACTTTAGGACTCGATCAAATCAGATTGTGGAACGGGGCACCAGTGAGGTGATCCGCATGGAACTGCTGGCGGTGCGTCCTGACATG
This sequence comes from Candidatus Xenobia bacterium, assembly GCA_037968995.1. Lineage (GTDB taxonomy): Bacteria > Vulcanimicrobiota > Xenobia > Xenobiales > JADMJV01 > JAEXNA01. The sequence goes on along the minus strand of JBBKWP010000228.1, from coordinate 47,438 downwards.
TTCGATCCCGCGGGTCTGGCGAGAACCCTGCGCGGCTACCTCGGCGAACACCTTGGGCCCGTCGAATACCAATTGGGAGCCCCGACCGTCACTGTTCAAGTGCAGGCGGAACTGGCCGAAGTTGAGAGCGAGTTCTACCGACCCATCTGTTGCGCTGTGGTGCGCGGTGTGGAACTCGACGAAGACCGTATCAAGGTCATCATGAAGCTGCAGGAAAACCTTCACTGGGCCATGGGGCGCGATCGCAAGCGAGCTTCCATCGGAGTGTACGACATGGCCACCTTCGATGCGTCCAAGGGAGTAGCGTACCGGCTAGTGGAGCCCGAGGGGGTAACGTTCGTTCCCCTCGGGAAGAGCGACCCGGCCACGCCCAAGACCGTCTTAGAAGAGCATCCCAAAGGGGTCGCTTACGCTCACCTGCTGGACGGGAAAGCGAAGTACCCTTTGTTAGCCGGGCAGACATCCGATGGGTCGCAGCGAGTCTTGGCCTTCATCCCTATCATCAATTCCGAGTCGACCAAGGTGAATCGGTCTACGCAGGACCTTTTTGTGGACGTGACCGGCTTGGAGCTTCGATTGGTGGAGAAAATTCTCAACACCATCGTGACCTCGCTGTTGGAACTGTGTCCCGGCTCCAAGGGTGAGCAAGTGACTATCCGTCATGGTGAGGGCGACGGCGGGCGGGTTATCGTGACGCCCGACTTAACTCCTCAGACGGTCGAATTGGAGACGGCCTTACCGGGGCGCCGTATCGGCATTGAGGCGGATCAGAGTAAAGTTCGGGAACTTTTACATAAGATGGGTCACGGGACCAGCGTTCTCTCAGGCGACAAGCTCAGCGTTCAGGTTCCGGCCTACCGCAACGACATTCTGCATCCCGTGGATTTGGTGGAAGACATCGCCATCGCCTACGGGTATCACAACATTGTGTCCAGTCTGGTTCCGACCTTCACGGTAGGCGTGGAGACCCCCAGAGGGGCTTTAATGAACCGCGTCCGCCAAGCCATGACCGGGCTCGGATATCATGAAGTGTTGACCTTGATCCTATCGAGTGAGGCCGATCAGTTCGAAAAACTGCAGAGAACGAATGAAGATCGCCACGTGATTTTGGCTCACCCCATCAGCCAAGACCAAACCATGATCAGAACCACGCTGTTGGCCGGCCTCCTCGACACTTTTTCGGTGAATACGGATCATCCGCTCCCTCAGAGAATTTTCGAAGTTGGTCGAATCAGCCGGCTGGATGAAAAAGCCGAGGTCGGCGTTCGAGAGTCTCTAAGAGTGGCTGCGGCGTTGGTGGGAAGTCGGGCTGAGTTTTCCGAGATAAAAGCCGTCGCCGAATCTTTAGTGCGCGACCTAGGATTCCCCAGCGGCGGCAACTGCCGTCCGCTGACCGACGACGATGAGACCTTGCATACTTTCATTCCAGGTCGAGGTGCGGTGATTGGTGATGAGACAGCGTCGTGGGTGACCTTTGGAGAACTGCATCCGCAGGTCTTAGAAAACTTTGGCCTCGGTTACCCGGTGATCGTTTTGGAGATGAACCTTGAGGTGTTGGTGTAATTTCCGGAACACGCTCGAGCTATTTTGAACTTCTGCGTGAGCTTTATCGACGACTCGACGAGGCGCTCCCTCAAAATTCGGGAAACGTCTGTGGATCCTGCAGGGAGTGCTGCACGAGTGCTGGACTCTCGGTCCACAATGTCACTCGGATTGAGTTGGATTTCATCGTTGACCAATTGGGAGACGAACGCATTGAGGAGTTTCGAAAATTCCTAGCGAGGGACGGGCAGGTCGCGCTCTGTCCTTACTTTGACGAGAGGGCCTGGGGCTGCGGAATCTACAACCAGCGACCCTTCTCCTGCAGAGTTTTTGGGCATTATCGGGAAGAATCGACATCGCTACCTGACGTGTGTGTCTTTCGCGGGCAAGAGAAGATCTTCGCGGCGAACTCCTACTACGAATCTGTGCCTCAAGCCGCCGAGCTGAGAGACTTGGTCCGCCGATTCTGGCCCATGGTAAGTCCCTCGACGGCCCCCGACGGTTCGTTGGCTGTTGGGAAAACGGGTGCTGAGGTGTCTGGTGGGGACGGGTTGGACCGGGCGTTGATTCTTCAACACCGTGGTTCGTTGTCGAAGGCGCTTAGTGAACTCAATGAAAGTGATCTCGAACGCACGCCCTACTTCCTCTACGTTTTAAGTTTAGTTCTAGAAGGGATGGAGCGACACGCGGAGGCAGCCCAAGCCCTGCGGGAAGGATTGGATGAAGCACCGGAGTCGGCTGCCTTGTGGTTCCGTTACGGTTGCAACCTTTACGCTCAAGGCCACTGTGAGTCGGCGGAGTCGGCCTTTCGGGAAGCGGTCTCGCGCCACGAGGGGCATGCGTCGGCGCAGGGGATGTTGGGTGCGCACTGCTTGCGAAGCGGTCGATTGACTGAGGCCGTGCTCTTCTTGCGACGCGCCCAAGATTTGGATCCGGACAACCCTGTCTTTGGGCGGCTTTTGGACAGCGCGATGAGCGCTGGGGGTTGCGGACAGAACCCTTTCATCCTCAATCAAACAGACGCCAGTTGAAAATCTCCCCTGGACCGACGTAAACTTGCCGAGGTCCCCATTGGAGGCCTTCGTGATTTGCAGTCAGGTGCTGGCGGCCGGCTAAAAGGTCAGCGATCTCGTGAGTTTCTCCAGCTTTCAGAATGCCCATTGGTTTGCGATTGATCGACAGTTCCACCGGAAGTTCGGTTCTATTGTGAAAAATGAGGCGACAGCGCCGACGCTGCATCATCTCGGTGCGCTCGCGCTCAACGTCCTCTAAGCGATCTTTGGTTTGTTGAATCCGCTCTTGGCTTCTGCCCGAGCGTACCGGGTTGGCCCAGAGGGCTAGCGACTGTCGTAAGGCATCGGGGTCGCGCTGTTCCCAAGCGATGTCGGTGGCTTCGGCCAAAAGGGCATCGGATTCCGTTGAAAGCTGGTCGGCCTGTCCCAGGGAAAGCGCGAAGCTGAGTTGCTGAACGGAATCATTGAGCGCGCTAGCGTCGCCTCGCGCTCTTTGGCCTCGAACCTGACTGCCGAAGTCCCGCAGGAAGGGAAAGAGTTGGGCGAGCGGTTTGGGGATATCGATAAGGGGGCGCTGGGAAATAGGGTGCACCGTTGTTGGAGTTTCGTCGAGTGTCCAGGTCGCTGTGTTCAGAGATTCAGCCAGGGCCACGGACCCTAGCCATAGGAGCGCCAAAAGAACTCCCTGAAATCTTCGTATGGAACAACTCGTCATTGTCTATTGAAACCTCCGCAGGCAAGTTTGTTCTTCGGGCGGATGTACCCTTCGAACCCAGGACAGAATCGAAGATCGCTCAACTTATAAAGTGCAAATGGAGAATCTGGGTGAAAGATTTCGCCAGTTCCAGTCGGCTTTGCGTCTGAGCCCCGAGGAACAGGCCGACGCGGAACAGAGCTTGTCGGCCAACGCCAAGTTGAGCTTCGAGTACATCTTTTTCATCATTCTGTCGGCTGTGGTTGCGACCTTAGGGCTCATCACCAACAGTGCGCCGGTCATCATCGGAGCCATGGTTCTGGCGCCGTTAATGAACCCAGTTCTGGGGATTGCTCTTGGGGTTGTGCGGGGGGACTTGGCGCTCCTGTGGGAAGGCCTCAAGACCCTGGCGGTGGGTCTGACCATGGGATTTTTCATCGCGGTGGCTTCGGCCTGGATGATTCCAGAGTTCGCTCTGACTGCTGAAATCCTTGGAAGAACGCACCCTACCGTTTACGACCTTTTTATCGGAATGGCTGCGGGAGCGGGCGGCGCTCTGGGTCAAGCTAGGCGCTCGGTGGCCGGCGTCCTACCGGGGGCCGCTATCGCTGTGGCATTGATGCCGCCGTTGTGCGTCACAGGCATCAGCTTTTCACTCAGCTTGGGAGCCGCTCAGGTGACCGATGTGTCGCCTATGGCTATGGTCTACGGGAGTACACTTTTGTGGCTGGCGAACTTGGCCGCCATCAATCTGTCCGCCATCGTCATCTTCGCTATGCTGGGATTTCGGCGGGTACTGGCTGCCGAGACGGATAAGAAGTTTCGACGCCGCTTCGCGGTATCCGCCGTCCTCGTGGGCCTTATTACCCTGCCGTTGCTGGCTTTTTTGCAGCAGACCATCGACCGGAGCCGAGAAGAGAAGGCCGTTCGGGCCTCGTTGGTTCGATTCACCCATGAAGTTCTCGATGTGGAGGCGGAGCTTGTCGATGTCCGACTCGAGAACGCGGATCCCGCTACCGGTTGGCGGCGTGTGGTCGCCACAGTCTACTCCCCCCGACTACCGGAGCGCGACGAAGTTCTCTCATTGCGCGCAGAACTCGAGAAGAGGCTCGGCGATATCGACCTTAAGCTGACCGTGAATCCAGTCCACACCTATCGCGAGAATCCGGAACAGGGAAGCATTTCCGACCGTCCGAATTCAGTAAACCCTTCTCCTTAGTGAAAAACTTTGCCAATCCCGTGAAGTTTATTATACTAGGACTGTCAGCCCCAAGGGCTGAGGGAAGAGGGTGCCGGATTTGGACACGATGAGAGTTGGGGCTGACGAAACGAATCGCCTCGAGGTGTTGAAGAGCCTCGACCTTCTCGACACCCAGCGGGAAGAGCGTTTCGATCGAATTGTTTCCCAAAGTCGGCGTATTTTCGGGGTTCCCGTCGCCTTCATTTCGCTACTCGACTCCGTGCGTCAGTGGTTCAAGTCCGCCGAAGGAATAGAATTGGAGAATCTCTCCCGAGAAGTTTCTTTCTGTGACTATGTGATCACGGCCAATCGTCATCTTGTCGTAGAAGATCTGTTACTAGACCCTGTTCTTAAAACCAATCCTCTTGTGGTCAGTACCCCGAAGGTCCGATTCTACGCCGGCGTTCCCTTGCGAGTGAAGGGGCAACCGGTCGGCACGCTCGCTCTACTCGATGTTGCGCCAAGACGTTTCACAGAAACAGAATTCGCCATGCTTGAAGGCCTGGCATGCTGGGTGGAAACGGAACTCAAAAAGGACAAGCTTGGTGAGCTGAATCAACTTTTAGATTCGCATCGAGCGAGATACCTCACCTTGTTTGAAGAATCTCCGTTAGCGATACAGGTCCATGATCTCTCCGGAGACCTGTGCGAGAAGAACGATGGTGCCGCCAGGCTTTGGAATATCCTAGGATGCGAGCTTCAGAACTTCCTTACGGGATCCCCGTTCACGGGTAACGATTTCGCGGAACTGTTTCGGCGGGCGGCGGCCGGCTATCACGAGACGGTGGAACCGTTCGTCTTCGAATCCGAGGACGGCTTGCGGACTTACTTGAGGGCCAAGCTTCAACCGCTTCGCTTGGGGGCGAACGTTCGGCAAGTGGTGGTCATCCTTGAAGATATGACCGACACCTGCGCTCTCGAGGAGAACCAAAGAAAACTCTTAAACCAAGGGGCCGAAAGGGAGAGGAAACTACAGCGGGCCCGTCAAGACCAAGAAAACTTTTACGCCATCCTAAGCCACGAACTGCGCAATCCGCTGACGGGCATTCTAGGGATTTCCGAGATAGTACGGGGCAGTCCTGAGGCCATGACGCTAGAGATGGCGGAATCGCTCCATTCTTGCGCGGAGACGTTGTCGGGCCTGATCGACGACACGCTCGATATAGAGCGCATCTCCCAGGGACGTCTGAAGCTTGAGTTGGAGCCGTTTTCACCAGAGGCACTTCTGGAGTCGTTGGTCAGGGTGAACGAGCCGTCAGCGTCTGCCAAAGGCCTACGTCTCAATCTCGAATGCACCAAAGGTGTCGACTATGTTCTAGGCGACCGCTGTCGGGTGAGCCAGATTCTCGCGAACCTCATTTCTAATGCGATCAAGTACACCGCCAGCGGGACCATTAACGTACTGGCGGGAAAAAAGGATGAGGGATTGCTGTTCCAGGTGAGCGACACTGGTGAGGGGATCGCTCAGGAACGCCTTGAGTCGGTTTTTCAGCCGTTCTTTCAAGTGGAGGAGAAAGCCGCTGACAGTCGCCGGGGTCTAGGATTGGGACTGAGTATCGTAAAGAATTTGGTGGATCTGATGAACGGGTCGGTCGAGGTTTCTAGCTCCGAGGGGTTCGGGTCCACTTTCTCCGTCTACCTGCCCCTACCCGAAACCAGCCCTCCAGTGAGCTCTCCCGTGCTGGAAGGGTCCTTGAGTGGACGAATTCTTGTCGTGGACGACAATCCTGTGAACCAGAAGATTCTCTCGCTGCAGTTGCAAGGGATGGGATGTATCTCAAGCGTTGCCGGCGATGGGGTGGAAGCCCTCGAACTTTTACAGAGAAATGTATATGATCTGGTACTGATGGACTGCCACATGCCGCGTAAGGACGGATTCGAAACCGCTTCGGAGATTCGTTTGGACCCTGACAAGTATGGTACTCCGGTTATTGTGGCTCTGACCGCTTCGGCCAACAATGAGACGCGGGACCGCTGTTTGGCGTCTGGCATGGATGACTACCTGCAAAAGCCGATTCGACACCAAGACTTGCAGCAGGCGCTGATGAGGAACTTAGAAAGTTAAACCCGTCTCACTTAGTGGGTCCGGACTCCGCGCCACAAGCCGTTGTCGGAGTATTCGAGATAGCGCGTGACCAGAAAATTCAAGGGCTCGGTCAAGCTGGGCCAGTCGGCCAAGTGAAGCCGAATGTGCGAATAGGACTCCGGCGCGATGTCGGTGATGGAGCGAACGTGCGCACAGTTGTCTGCCCACAGGTCCTTACTCTTGCGGTCGCGGAAGACCGCAAGATTCGCCCAGTTGCCATCTTCAAGCTGTCGCGAACTGTAAGAGATAAAGCCGTCGTACTCGTGAAACTGCGCGACCAGATCGGCGTCGGCGGAGAAAAGTCGAGCAAGGTCCACGCTGTGGGAAAGCTCCCCTAAAAAGCCGACCACTGAAAAATTCTGGCCCCGCAATTCGTCGGGACTCAAAAGGTAGATGTGATGGGGACGATGGTCGATGGTCCAATCGTAGAAACGGGTGCCGTTGTCGAGAATGCGACTCGGGTCGGCTTCCAAGACGTTCTCGTGTCCTCTCGCTAACGAACTCAAGATGTCTTGGTCGAGGGCGGCCCGCGTCGAACTGGTGAAGGCGCGCCCTTCTAAAACCTCTTCGGGGACCATAAAGTATTCGTCGCGACACGGCTGTTGATAAACTTCTAGACTTCGATTCCAATCGGATCGAATACCCGCGTAGGTCTGCTCATCGACAGTCTCCAGCCGTTTGAACAGATGAGGAAGATCCTTGAGTGTGCGGCATGCCTCTCGAAATTCGGGCTGGTGTCGGTGGGCGACGATGGGCGGCATTAGACTGGGGCCTACTGAGCCGATCAGCCGAAGCTTCTCCTTTTGGTCCAGGGGCAGATGATCCAGAACAGTACTGTCGAGTGCCGTGAAGTCCCCTTCTCCCGCCAAGAGACGTACCAGAGACTGCTGATGAGACCCGGTGGCAATCTGGTCGCCGAAGTAGGTCCTCGAGAGACCTCTTCGCTGAAGGTCTGCTAACACGGTTCTGTAGCCGGAGAAGCTACCGACTTCATTGAAAAGCCATGTCTTTCCCTCGAGTTGCTCATAGGTTTCCCACTCAGAGTCGGCCCGGACAACGAGGTCGGACCAGTAGACTCCGGAATCTTCGTACCGTCGGCTCTTTAACACAGGGATGGCGACTGGATCGATAGGTATTCCTTTGGCCCGAAGCCTGGCGTAAAGAAGGCCGCAAACCGCACCCACTTGAGCCCGGCCGTCTTCCAGCATCTCCAAACCTTCCTGCCAAGTCGGGCACTCCTCGAAGCGGATATCGAGTCCATTCTCGGCGAGTTTTTCACAGAGTTCACGATAGGCGTTGTGGAGCGGCTCGGCCAAAAGGCTGACGAAGACAAGAGACATGCCCGCGCTTTCTCATTAGGGAAGCGACTTCCCCCCTAGGGGGATACCTTTGGCTATCTCTCTTTGTCAGCCCTAAATTCACCAGCGTTCAGGAACTTTCGTGACCAGAGTCCTGGGCGGTCCACTTTGTCCATCCCGTTCGCGGTACGAGAACCTCGAGTTCAGCGAATTGGCTTTTGTAGCTCAGGCGGCTTGAGTGCGGGTTGAGGAATCCGATGTAAAGATGGTCCAATCCCAGGTGTTGGCACCACGATATCTCCTTGAGAAAGCTAAAGATGCCAAGTCGTCTTCGCGTTTGCGTCAAGTCGTAGAAGAAATAGTGGGAATAGATTCCTGAAAGGCCCACATCGAGGATGCTCACGCCTAAAAGCTCACCTTGGTATCGATAGTGAACCTCTCGGGTGTGGGCGGGGTGATGCAGATGGAACTCTAGGTAGTAGCGCTCGCGTTCCTCTTCCGTTACCAAGTGCTCGGTGCGGGAATCGAACTTGCTGACGATGAAGGTTTTGAGGAGAGAAAACTTCTCAGCGGTATAGCCGACCGGTTGCATGCTGACCTCGAGGTCTTGGTTGCGCCGCAGCGTTCGCCGCTGGGATTTCGAGAAGCGGAAATCACGAATCCGAATGCGGGCGGGCATACAGGCTCGGCACGCAAAACAAGCCGGCGCACAGTAAAGGTACCCAAAACGTTGACCACCCAGACGCATCAATTTATCGACGTCGGGGTCTCGCATTCCGACGAGCGTCCAGTTCCGCCCGGGCAGATAGTTGCAGGGACTAGCCGGCAGAGGATAAATCTCTGGCGGATTTTGTTGCCACCCAGGGTTGGCGGCGTTCCAGAGTTCTTCCCAGTACTGCACGCCCAGGGATTTCCGTTCAGCGGGAGTTGGGTCCTACCAAGGGTGAGAATTCGTGCCGCTCTTCTGGTACCATAGGAAAAGACGAACATTGCACAGACGGATGTCTGATGGCGAGTAGGACGAAAGTACTCCGCTCGAGTAACGTCTCAAAGGACTGGGTAAGATAGAATTGGATGAGTGTGGACCTTTAGGAGGCTCCGTTGAACGGACGACTGGATAGACGACTCGGCATCGACGGTTGTAGGACCTCGAACTTCACTCGACAGGTTTCACGTTCCGTTCGCGGCATGTCGCTTGTCGAGGTGCTGGTGGCCCTCGGGCTGTTTGCTTTGATCATGGTTCTCTTGAGCCAAATCTTTCTGCCGGGGATGCGGATTTGGAAGCGGGCGCGAGCCATCGCTGACATCGAGCAACAAGCGATGGTGGCCGAGGAGCGGATCGTCCGTTCCTTGATGGCGACCGCGCCAGACGCCGTCCAGTCCTTGAACGATCCGGATCTCAAGGCGATCAGTTTTCTAGGGCATCGAGGGCAGGTCGGGAGCCCGGGATACGAGCCGAATACGGGGAATTCCGACTGGAAAGAAGTCGTGATTTTCTATGTAAAGCTCTCCGATGGTATCCTGTATCAGGTGAAGTGGGACGGAACCGGCGGTCCCGGCGGGTACTCATTACCCAATCAGAAGAGTTTTCGTGTGTCACCGGCCGACATCAGGACGGTCGTCAACTCAGGTTTGGGAGAGCGGCGTCGTTTGGCCGAGAAGGTCACGGACTTGTCGCTCGACCCGGCTTCGGAAAACCTGCGGCCGGCCGTAGCCAAAGGGAAGGAACATCAGTTCCTTTTGAAATTGATCTTAAGTACGCCCATCGCCCAACGTCAGGAACCGGCGGAGGTTTTGCGTGAGGTGGCGGTAGCACCGAGGGTGAGGGAGATACGATGAACCGAACGCGACGAAATTTCGGAGGGGCCTTGGCCTCGACTTTGCTGATCGTTCTGCTACTTTTTATCTTCGGACTGACGCTCGCCAATCTCGCCACCTTCGATCTGCGTATAGTGAACAAACACGGCGAGCGGCAGAAAGCCTTCGAGGCTGCGGAGGCCGGACTTTCTAGGGTGATGACGGAAATTTCTAGGAATCCAGCGATCGGGACGAACAATGAGGTCTTTCAGGCCACTTTGTCCAATGGGACTCGATACCGGATCTCCTTCGCTACCAGTGGTCCGGGCATTAAATCTTTAAACAATTTGGCGGGCTTGACAGGGAAATTCCGTGGCACCGATGCCGTCCCGCCCAGCCACGCCTTACTGGTCGCCGAAGGGACCTCGAAAGCCGGGGAGACCGCCGCCGTGGAAACCTTGATTCGCCTAGAAGCGCTCCCATACGCCTTGGCCGCGACAAGGATGCTGCAGGGATCTGGAGTCACGGTCTTCGGAGCTTACACGGGCGCCGAGGCACGAGCGGCCCAAGCATCCGGGGCACAACCTTTGATCGGACACACTTATTCGGGGTCGACCGCCGCCAACAGTACGATTTTGACGTCATCCAATGTCAGCGGAGACATCAGGAGCGTGGGAGGGGCCAATGTCGCCGGAACAGTGGTGGGGGGCACCGTGGAGACGAACCAGGACCCGGACGATCTACCGGATTTCGATATTAACAGATTCGACCCTTCCCTTCCTCCGCCCGGAAATCCGGCGCTCGTTGCTGGTCCGACCGGCTCTCAACTTCTTCCCGGGCTATTGACCGGCGTTGTGCGCATTGGCGGAGACGTGAATTTTCTTACCGGTGTGGTAATGACCAACGCCACGGTCTTTGTGGACGGAGACTTCACCGCGACCACCTTGGTGGGAACCGGCACCTTGTTCGTCACGGGCGAGACGACTATCACGGCGGCACTCCAGTTGACCGGGGCCTCCAACCGTCTCACCATTTTTAGCGAAAAGGATATCAACCTCGGACTGGGGGGACTCTTTCAGGGGGTGTTCCTAACCCACGGGAACTTCACCACTAACGGTGCGCTGATCGTTCTCGGAGCGGTTTACGCGAACAGTTCAGCGGACCCCACCAAGGGGAACGTCGCTCTCAACGCTCTCACCTCGGTCATCATTCACGTTCAAGAATATACGGCTTTCGCCAGCTATTGGCTCGCCCTCGGCGGAGAGGCGAAGCCGATCCAGGTCTACTGGAATCAACTGTATTGAGAAGGCGGGCGAACAAACCTGTTTTAAAACTCAGCGTGCCGTTGGGAGGCTGGGCCTTTGTGTGGTGTTTACTGTCGTCGGTATCTACCGCCCAAGAAGTTCGGTCCGTGGTGATCCAAGCGTTTCCGCCGGAAACGGAAATACGGGTTTTTCTGCCTGGGAGTCCACCCGCGGAAGGAGACCTGATCCCCAATGGCGGCAGCTTTCACGCTGACGGCCAGGACCAGTTCCCCGTCCGACTCACGGCGGACGGATACGCCGCCAAGGAGATCAACGTTCTCTTGACGTCGAAGAACCAGGCCGCTCCAGGCCGCTGGACCTTCCAGTACGAACTGGTTCCCAGCGGTCTTTTTTCTATGGTTCGCCACGAATTCCGCCGCTACCCTGTGCGCAGCTACGGAAGTTTGGGCTTCCTCGTCGTCACTCTTTTGGGCGCGGGGTTTGGAATTCGTCGAAAGCTCTTCAAGGGGCAATTCGAGGAAACCGCCGCTCGAAAAGCCATCGAAGCTGAAGCCGAGACTCAGCGCCAGCAACTTGATAATCTCGATCCAAATATCATCGGACGAGTGATCGACAGCTATCGGATCACGACACTGCTGGGAGAAGGCGCTTACGCCAAGGTTTACAAAGCTGTCCACGTGGAATATGGGGACACCTTCGTACTGAAGATGCTTCGACCAGAGCTATTAGACGACCGGGTGCTAGAGCGGATAGAGCGCGAGATGTCTATTGGGCGCGATCTCGTTCATCCTCACTTGGTGCGAACCTTCGGCTATGGAACCTTTCGAGAGGCGCCCTATTTGGTGATGGAGTTCGTGGACGGAAAGACACTGGATGAGCGTTACGATGACGGTCCGCTGCCCATTTCCGAGGCCCTTGATCTGACCAAACAGATCGCCCAAGGCCTGGAGTACGCTCACGCCCAAGGCGTGGTGCACCGGGACCTCAAGCCCGCCAACCTCTTCATCACCAAAACGGGGAGAGTCAAGATTCTCGATTTCGGAGTGGCCAAGATCCTCGATGACGATCGACGCTTAACGCTGACCGGCCAAGCCTTGGGTACCCCTCATTACATGAGTCCCGAGCAGGCTCGTGGGAGGGCCAGCACCGCTTCAGACGTCTATGCCTTGGGCGCGATACTGTTCGAGATGCTCACGGAAGTGCCGCCTTTCGAGGGAGAGACGGCGCTCGAAGTCATCACTGCCCATACCTTTTCGGGTGTTCCCTCCCCTCGAGAGATAGTGTCCACCGTCCCCGAGCCATTGGATAGGTTGGTTCAAGACATGCTGGCCAAGGACCCCGAGGATCGCCCTGCGTCCATGCCCGAGATCATAGGTCGATTGGAGGAGGTCGTTCTTTGAACTTCGCGGGTGAGGACGTCGACAGTCTGCTCAACGAAGCTCTGGAGAAGGTTCGTCTGCAGATCCGTACCGCCGATCGCGTGGTCTTCTTATTGCAAGAAGGGCGCGCTCTAGCTGTGAAGGCAGCCCACGGTCGTCCCGGGAGAGAGATGCCGGTGGAGCAAGTGAGTCGCTCGATCTTGCGCAGGGTTCGGCGTACCGGTCGCACGCTCTTCCTCTCGGACGCTCTCGCCGACAACGGACTGGGTCCGCGAAAAAGCATTCAGGAGATCGGTCAACGCTCGGTGATCTGTGCGCCGCTAAAGGCCAGTGGAAAAGTCATCGGGTTGCTCTACGCCGATACTGTCTCGGTGATCGCGGCGTTCACCCCGGCGCATCTCGACTGGGTCAACGAGATGACCTGGGCTCTCAACAAACAACTGGAACCGCTCTTACCGCAGCATTACGAGACCATGCTCGATGGAACGAGTCCGACGGCCTCCTTTGTCGAGCCCATCGTTTCGGTTCCGATCACACCTGGAATGACGGAACTGAAGAAGGCGGCTTCTGTCTTCAAAGCGCGCGAGCGAGTTCCCCTTCGACGCTTCGACATCGCACGTCGTTCTCGCCCCAAAAAAACGAAAGCGAGCACGAAAAAGCTCCAAGAAATTCGCATCAAGGGCATCGAGTTGGCGACCTTTTATCGCGCTCTCGCCTCGATGCTCAGTTCCGGGATCACAGTCCACAGGGCCTTGGACGTCCTGGCGGACCAGGTCAGTCCGGTCTCTTCGGTGGCCCGAAGCTTGCATGACGAGGTGGTCTCGGGGTGTCGCCTGTCCGTGGCCATGTCGCGCTTCCCTAACACCTTCGGTGCGGTCCATCGTAGCCTGATCACCGTTGGCGAGGAGACCGGGAGCCTCGATACCCTGACAGATTCCCTTGCTACCTTCGTGGAACAGCAGGTGGGGCTGCGGGGGCGCCTGTTCGCGGCAATGACCTATCCCACCATTGTAGTGAGCCTCTGCATCATGGGATGTATGCTGGCGCCGCCGCTTTTCCTGAATGATTTCTTTGAGACTTTGAAAGCTGCGAACATGCAGCTTCCTTTGCTCACACGCGGGGTTATGGCTCTTTCGAATGCCCTCTGGTCACCACTTTTGTGGGCCGCCCTCGGGGGAATGGGATGGTTCGCCTTGGGGGCTTGGCGGCGCGCGAAGACAAACAGGGTCCTCATGAAGCGGATTGAGGAAACGATTCGAAAAGTCCCGGTGTTCGGTGAACTTCGCCAAAACTTTGTCCTGACCGACTATATGCAGACCTTGGCTATACAGCTGGAGGCCGGCCTTCGCCTCGACAAAAGTTTGCTGCTGTCGGCGTCTGTTTCGGGCACCATCTACCTCCAGGATAAGACGGACGCCGTGGTCGAGATGATTAAAGAAGGCTCGACGCTCTCCTATGGTCTGCAGCGCGCCAAGGTGTTTCCGACCTCGGTGGTGGAATTTTTAAAGCTGGGTGAAGAGACCGGTAAGATGGCGGAATGCTGTCGCTACTCTGAAGCCCTGTTACGAGAGAAAGCCGAGCACACCTTAGAAGTCGCTGAAGCTCTTCTGGAACCTTTAGCTATGGCCGTTGTCGGATTTCTGGTTGGAATTGTGGCCCTGGCCTGTATGCTTCCCTTGGTGAAGATGTTCGAGACGTTTTTGTGAGCTAGGACTAGGTCCCCTAGGGTGTCGTCGGTCGGGGTTGGAAAAGCTTGGGAATCCGGGTCTCCTCCACTAAAGTATCGGTCCCGTTGTTGCGGGGCCAGGTGACCGTGCAGACCGCGACCTTTTCCCTGGCCTCAGGCGGGCCACCCCCCACCGGCGTGACCATGACCGGCGTGATTACGAGTTCGACAGTGAAGGGCGTGTTATTCCTGGTCACAACCTCGTTGAAGCTGGCGAGGTCCTCGAACTTCTCCCCTCTGGCCTTTTCGAAAGCTGAACGAGCTAAACTTTGGGCGGTGCGGGTGTTCCAGGTTCGTGCGTCGATGGAAAACGAATAGGGAAACATTCCGGCAACCAGTACCACCACAGGTACTAAGAGCGCCAGCGCGATGAGAACTTCGGTCATAAGGGCTCCGTGCGGAGAGCGTGGAGACCGTAAGAAGAACATCTGTAGGTTTTCTATTTCTTTCCATAGACTCCCCTAGCGAAAGGAGTCGGTAGTAGTTTGATACTGTTTTTTGCCAGCAAGATGGTTTAATAGTACTCCGTTGGGAAGTCGCTGTCGCTAGAGAATTTTGGTATGGGGATAGAGGTGGATGCCACAAGAAAATAGCCTGGGAGGTGGATGTCTCAGGTGCCCAGCCCTTCTGGTCCGAATTTAGGCCCAAGTTCAGCCCCTTAACTGGGTCGTCTAGATCTCCTATCCCCCGGAATATGGAGGGGTTTTAACTCCATTGGATAGTTGACAGGAACCGCTACAATTGGGTTACCAATCAGGGAGCGATGAGAACGTGAACCTAAATCCCTGGAGACTGGCGGAGCCGTAGAGTGAGTGCTGAAAAGAAGCTTGGAGACCTAGAGTTGAAGGTGATGGCCATCCTGTGGACGAGTCGGACTCCATTGGGAGTCGCCGGCGTTTCGGAGAGGCTTCAAGGAGACAAACTCCTAGCTTACACGACCGTCATGACAGTTCTCGTGAACCTTTTCAAGAAAGGCGTCGTTGACCGGGCCAAGCGTGGCAAAGCGTTCCTTTACTGGGCCAAGGAAGGTCAAGACAAACTGGCCGCCGGCCTCTTTGACCGACTTATTCGCGGCTACTATGACAGCAAGATTGAAGACTTTTTCGCTGCATTCTTGCGCTACCGTGAGGTACTGACTCCGGAAGAGTTGGTCTCTATCCGACGCCAACTTGATGACCTTGAGGCGAACTCTACAGCCGTCGAAACTTCCTAGCGGCCCGTCCAACAATAGAGTGAGTTCCCTCGAGATAGTGAGTCGACAGTCACTACGTCTTCCCAAGATTACGGTCGCCTTAAGAGTATAGGCATCCCGTATGGGGGGTGGGGCCGCAGCCGTTGAGACGTGTCGCTTGAAGCCCTATACGAGCGGCGAAGATTCGGATACAATTTTTGTCATCGACCAAGTGTTGTTGGCCTGATGGCGAAGGGGGAACTCTATGGAAAATCCACCTACACCACCTGACAACCACACTGACCCGCTCAAGCAGCCTACTCTGAAGGAACGACTCAAGTACCAGTATGGGCGTCAGCCAAAGCCCCTACGAATCCTTTTGGGGGTTCTCGCCGGCATGCTAATTCTCGGCGTGGTCGGAGGCAGCTTACTGTTCGCGACACTGACGAGGGGACTGCCCGATGTCACAAAGCTCGATCAGTACGATCCGGCGAGCACCACCAAGATCTTTTCCAGCGACGGAACCCTCATCGCGACGCTCTTTGACGAGAATCGGACGTTCACGAAGTACAAAGACATCGCTCCGATTATGGTCACCTCCATTGTGGCCATAGAAGATCGCCGCTTTTTCGAGCACGGAGGAGTCGACTGGAAGGGAATCGCGCGGGCTGCTATTGGAAACGCCGCGGCTTCCGGTGTAGAACAGGGCGCCAGTACGCTGACGATGCAGTTAGCGCGAAGACTCTTCCTCTCTGACGAGCGGACGTACACCCGTAAACTGAGAGAGGCCGTCTTGGCACACCGTATCGACTCCACGCTCTCCAAAGAGAAAGTCCTCGAACTCTATCTCAATGAGGTCTATTTTGGGGCTGGGGCTTACGGGGTGGATGCCGCGGCGGCGGTCTATTTCGCGAAGAACCCGGATCAGTTGGAGCTTTGGCAGGCGGCACTCCTGGCCGGCCTAGTTCAAGCCCCGTCGGCGACCTCGCCGCTGGTAGACCGTGATGCCAGTCTGAAGCGTCTCGAAGAGGTGTTGGCTGCGCTGGTGGCAGAGAACAAGATTACTGAGCCTCAGTCCATAAAGGCCCGGAAGGCGGCCGGAGGATACCGTTTTGTGGACCGCCCCACTCCGACCGGAGAAGGGATGCTGAAGTACCCTTATTTTACGACCTACGCCATCCGAGAACTGTCAAAACAGTTTCCTGAGAATTACATTCGTAGAGGTGGACTCCAGGTAGTGACTACCTTGGATATCGGTCTGCAAGAAACAGCGGAGGCTTCTCTCAAAGAAGAACTCCAAGGTCCGGGACTGGCCGTCGGAGCCGATGCCGGGGCGGTGGTCACTATCGACAACAACACCGGTGACCTGCTCGCCATGGTTGGTGGTGCCGATTGGAACACGAAGAACCAGTTTAATCGAGCTTGGCAGGCGAAACGCCAACCGGGTTCGGCCTTTAAGATGTTCGTCTATGCAGCCGCCCTGGAAGCTGGCTTCAATCCCGAACAGGAGTTCGCAGACACTGAGGCAACGTTTATGCCCGACAGCCCCAGCGCCTGGTCTCCCGACAATTCTGACCGCCAGTTCATGGGCGCTATCCCTATGCGAACCGGCCTCCAGTTCTCTCGAAACTTAGTGGCGGCGAAGGTGATAGCTCATGTCGGTCCAGAGCGAGTCATTACTTTGGCCCATCGTCTGGGCATCGATTCAGAACTTCCTCCCGTTGTATCGTTGGCATTGGGTGCGGGCGAGGTGACACCACTCCAGATGGGACGGGCATTTTCCGTTCTGCCCACAGGGGGGATCCTGCGCCCCACCAGAGTTCTGAAAAAAGTGACAGACTCCCGTGGCAAGGTCCTCAAAGACTTCAGTGCCGAGCCCGAGGAAGATCGTGTTCTAGGGCGCGACACCGCGAAGCTCATGTGTGAAATGCTTCATCGCGTGGTCGTGGCGGGCACTGGGACCTCGGCCAATCTGAGTGAAACTTTCGTGGCCGGCAAAACGGGAACCACCGACAGTTTCGTCGATGCTTGGTTCGTGGGATTCACTCCCCACCACACCATTGCCGTCTGGATCGGGCGCGACGACAACAAACCCATGGGCCGAGTCTACGGAGGAACCATTCCCGCGGACGTGTTTCGGACGGTCGCGAAGGCCGGTCTGAAAAAGCACCCGGCGACGGCGTCGCTGCCCGGAGTGAAGTTTGACGATCCGCAGAAAGTGAAGCTGTGCTGGGACAGCACCTACGTGGCTTTGCCCCAATGTCCCAAAACCTACAGCGATGTCTTCCAAGCGGGTGTCGTGCCCACTCGACCGTGCCCTATCCACCGAACGATAAAAATTCCGCAGACCGTGGTTATGAAGGTCGCAACAACCGGTGGGGTGACGGACCCATCGTTGGGAGGCTCCGGCTCCACCACGGTGACGACCACGGGGGGCACCACCACCACCACCGGAGGGGTCATATCGACCACGACCGGCGGGGGAGCAGGAACGGTTACGGCCGTAAAGATCAGTTCCGAGGACATTCCTGATGATCTGAATCCGCGCAAAGACCCTGAAGTGATGACGTCTCGAGGCGCGGTGATCTTCTACACGGAGAAGGAGCCGGACCTCAAGGGGGTCGACATTGTCATCGAAGGCTCCCGACGAGTACCGATGGCGTCACCGACGCCTGGGGAGGATCCAATGAACTTGACCGATCTTCAGGCCACTCCCGGCCTAGAAGGCTCACCGAGTCTAACCATACAAGGCGGAACTGGAGTTTCAACGGAACAGCCAGATGACCCCGCGGGCGCAAACGATATTCCCACGGCCGTGCCCACGCTGGGTGGGGACCAGCCCTATCCCAAGGCCGGCCAAACACAGTCGACCACCGGGGCCAGCGAAGTGATCTACGAATCGGATGAGTCTGTACCGTCGGCTATCGAGAAGGACATTCCTCCTGACCCGACTGCGCGCTAGGGTTTTTGCCCTAGAGTCGTTCGCAATCGAACTCTGACCTGAGAGGCGCCGAAGGCTTTGGCTATTCGGCGTCTCCTACGCGTTCGGCGCGAAAATCGTACGACTTATCGAAAAAACGGCCCTTGCCCACCATCGCTTCGCCCTCGAGTTTACCGCGAAAGGAAGAATCGGTGCGGTGTCCCGCGCGATCGGAGACCGTCCACCAAAAGAAGACTTTGCCGTCTTCTTCACGTCGCCCGTCAAGATCTTGGGTCCCATACTCTCGGGAAAAGACTTTGCCCCTTAGGCGGTGGTCCTTCTCCTCGATTCGGAAAGTGATCCGTTTTCGGGAAAGGCTGTTCTCCAGCATGACTTTCCAATCTCCGCTGAGGTCACTGGTGTCGGCGTGGGCTCCAACAGCGATCCAAAGTAAGGCCGCCGCGGCCCCCCAAAGTTTCAAATATTTCATGGCACCTCCAAATGAGAGTTTCAACCCCTCCTTGTTGTCGGAGTTCCGAGAGAAGCCCTGGCGATTCCTGGTTTTTTTCACCAGTTGTCTTCAAAAGAGAGCGCGTCTTTGAAATGCTCAATGCTATAGAGATTGCTCTTGGCAACACGATCGAGAGCAAGGAAATCGACTCGGACTGGTCCCATCCAGGCGGATTTGGTGAGATATTTCAAGATGAGGGCCCGCAGTCTTTTTCCCTGGGCTGAGGAGTAGGAAAGGGCCGCTCCGCCACCTTTGCGCGTTTTGACCTCGCAGAAGACTAACGTCTCGTCATCCACCAAAACCAGGTCAATTTCCGCAGAGCGTAGGCGATGGTTGCGTTCAAGCAGACGATAACCAATGTCGTTGAGGTAGACGAGTGCGGCGGATTCGCCGTCGTGACCCAGCGCTTTTCGAGTATCCGGCATGTCTTGACCTACTTTCGGTCCACCTTTCCACTTGCCTTCGATTGGGCGGGAACCTTTTTGCTTGAAGCGAATTGGATGAATAGTGACTCCCTCACCCCTCTGTATAGTGAAGATATTTCTGTTGGCTACCCTCGTAGCCGGTTGCTCACGACCAACCATCTCTAAGAAAACGGCGAGTGCTTCGCCGACTCCTCAAGCTGAGTTGATGAGCGCGATCAATTCCAGCGCCGCCGGCGCCTCAAAAATCATTCAGCCGGTCTGGACAGGGCACGGCAACTTGCGCGACTACTACCTTCACGGTAAGTACCCTCAAGCCGAACTCGATGCCGTGGCGGATATGATCGATAAAGTGTTTCCCGAGCGCAGCGACACCCAGAAGCGTCAGATGGTGGCGGAGATCCTGTCGTTTCACCACGTCATCTATCATCCCACTGAGAACCACGATCTGGCCCGCAACCATCACACCATCGGTAAGCAGAAGGCACTTCTTGAGAAGATGTGCGCGCGCCACAATGTCCCTTTCTATCCCGTCTTCGCGATCACCAGTTGGGAAAACTCCGGCGGCGTGGACAAGGTATCCTGGGCCGATGCGGCCGGCCTGGGGCAGATGACCTGGGGAGCCGTTGACGAGGCGCACCGTTACGCGGCTCGCAAAGCCATCGACTTAAAAGAGGCTGCTCAGTGGGAGAAGTACCAAGGCGGTATCGACAAAGATCCCAAACGACTGGAGAAAGCGGCCAAGCTGGAACTGATGGCCTCACGACTCAACGTGGAACAGCGTCATCGGAAGATGGCCAAGGATGCGGGAGTCAGCGATGAGCGTTCTATCCCGGAATGCAACTTAGAAGATGTGGTTCTCTTTTTCGACTACTTGCTGAGCAACTATGGAGGACGGGCCGACCACGCTATTGGGGCTTATCACAAAGGTGTGCTCAACCAAGACGATATCCTTTATGACTATTTGCGACGACGCGACCCCTCGGTTTTGTATCCTCAGCCCGCCGACCGAAGTTCGTTCCTCAACGCTATCGAGCGCCTGAACGTGAGCTATCTCGACGTCTGGAACGACCCGAGGAGTCGGGAGATGCTCAACGGTTTACGAACCGTTGAGGGTGAAAAGACCACTCGAGCTAACAAGCATCTTGCTTTGGGAGACGAGGCGGATATCTATCCGTGGAAGGTCCTCGGTTCGCTGTCGGGAGTTCTGGCGTCCGAAGGCTATCTGGAAAAAACGGTCGAGCGTTATTCGGTGCCGCAACTCGCCGGAGAAGTCAGGGGCTTGCCCGCGTTTCTCGGGGAGGAGGGGCGAAAAAAGGGTGCTGATCAGGGCGACCTGGTCAAGGCTCCCGTTCAGGTTCACAAAGCCGAGCCAAAGCACGAGCGTGACCTTTGGGCGCGTCCGGAATTGATGGGCTATCTTTCCCATTTGCAAGACCGAGTGGACCGACTCAACGGCCGCCCAAAGAAGTTGCCCATCGTATCGATGGGGGAAGCTGACTCCGAGAGCCCCGCTTGGGAGCGTGAGTTGCATTCCAAAGGGGTGGCGGTGAAATTCTCTATGGCCGACCTGACCGCCGAAGAGCGGAAGAACCTAGAAAGCGAAATCCAGCGAGACTATCTCTTCGATCGGATCTATCTACGTAGCAGCAGAGATGATCGCCACGTCGTGGTCAATCCCCGCTTTGGTCACGAATTTATGAAGCTGTACGAAGCGAATACAGGAGTCAGAAGGGCCCGCTCGGACACTTGATGGGTTTGCGTTCGCGGGGTGCGGTTTTGCTGGTACTCCTAATGACAATTTGCACAGCGCCTGCGTCGTGGGCTCAGGAAGAGGCGGCCTTGAGGGCTGCGACGTCACGTCTTGTGGAGAGTTACCTTAGGGTCGGTCCCCGAGATTCGGAACTTCCCACGGGAGCCGACAACGCGAACTGGGCGATCTTGGAAAAAGTGGGCCTCACCGAGTTCCTACTCCAGTCTCAACTCAACGTGGGGGCTTGGCCGACGGTTTGGGCGCCGATCAAGACAGTGCTTTCCCAGCGAGGCTTCGTCGCGTTGTCCCCTTTGGAGGCGGTAACGTGGTGGCAAGAGACACGCAATGAGCCCTCTCGATTTGTGAGACTTCTGGCGCAACGGGGACTTTTAGACGCTCGTGTGCCAGAGGATCGAGCGAGGGGGGAGAATCTACGACAGGCTTTGGGGGTCGCCAACGGCAAACTTCAGGAGATTCGTGCGAACCTGAGATATGAACGAGCCGGCTGGACTTTCACAGGGACCGCGTCCCTAGTACCGGGTCAGAGGGTCGTCAGGGCCGTGTTGAAAGGATCCCAGCCTTGCTCGGTCTCCGGCAAGGTTAAGTCAGCGGATCTGGCTCTGAAAGGTCGCCTTTTTGCCGACAAGGACGCTCCGGGCGGTTTCAAGCTTCAACTCTTAGAGCACCAGTTCCACTCAACAGGTTGCGAAGAAACGCTCAAAAGCCAGATCGCCGCGATGGTGCTTTTAACGGCCGGAGGTGAGACACGAGTGAGCGGAAGTCTTGTGATGCAAGTTCGAAACGATACTGTGACGGGTCGGCTGCAACTCGACATGACTCAGCGTCAGGCAGGTGCGGCACTCCAGACTGGCCACGCGATCTATTCTCTCCGAGCCAGCCTTGACGAAGACGGAGCATTAACCGGAATTCTCACTCCAATCTCGACGTCAGGTAGCAAAATCTTTCGAGGACCCATGATGAAGGTTGGCGCTTTAGAGGGCCAGATCAAACTTCGTCAAGGCGCCGGACAGATCAGTTTTCCCGGCTTCAAACAGCCGCTGAGTTGGCGCGCGATCGTGGAATAGTGATCACATAAACTGGCTCGACGTAGAGTGGTAGCCGATCGGTTTTAGCTCTCCCGTTTTCAGCGTTGGAAGACGGAGACTTGTCCTTCGGTTCCCGCCAGAACCCAAAATGAGGCTGAAAAAACCGGAGGCTGTAACTCTGCTGTTCCAAAGGACTTGCTCCAGTTTAAGGTGCCGCCGGGCACACTGAGCGAGTGGACGCCTCCCGCCTCATCGGTTTGGTAGACGTGGTCGGCAACCACGACCGGTGGTTCAGAGAGCGGCACGGAAAGGCGCGTCTTCCAAGAGATCGATCCGTTCTTTCGACTCAAACCATACAGATAGGTGTCTTTCGCCGGCACCAGGACCTCATCCTGAGTCATAGTAGGGGACCCGGCCAAAGGTGTTCCGAGTTCGGCGCTCCAAAGCTTGGAACCGTCCTCCACCGAAACCAAGCGGACGGCGCCGTTGGGTTCGCTGATGACGATCGCATCGGCGAATGCGGCGACGGGTAAAAAGCTCGGCTTGCCGACCGCGCTCTGCCAAAGGACGCTTCCGGTCCGAGCGTTCCAGGCGTGCAAGGTCGCGTTCTCATCCAAGGAAAGTACGGTGGGTTGCGTCCCCATGGAGAAAACGGGGGGTGAAGCGGGCGCGGCCGTCAAGGCGACTTCCCAGATGAGGGTGCCGTCTTCAGCGTTCACCGCTTTCATCTGATGGCTCTTCGCCTCGGACGTGGTGAAAATTATTCGTCCTTCAGCCAACACAGCAGTTTTCGAGCAGGTTCCCACAAAATCCAAAGTCCATATCTCTTGACCGGCGGCATCGAGTGCGATGAGCTTACTCTGGTAGAAAAGGTAGAAGCGGGAGTCGTCAGCCAAGGGTGCGGCCTGAAGCGGGCCTGCATCGCTTTTGGAAAGAATGAGGCTGCCGTCGGGGGAATAGAAATGGAACCCGTCATTACCTGGAATACCGAGAATCGCGTCTCCAAGAACGACCGGGGCGAAGGGGGAGGGTCCTGCTACAGCGATCGCGGCTAGCGGTGCCGGCCAAGGGTCCGGAGGGGCCGACCCGGAGTAGTGATGGTCGGCGGCGTCTGGCGTTGAAGGGAATACGTCCGCCGGCGTGGCAGCGACGGCGGGTGTCGGACTGAGACTCGCAGGATTGCTGTTCGTTCCTTTGGCCGCCAAAGCGGCTTCCAGTGACGGGGGCAGGCTAAGTACCTGGTTCCAGTCCGGTGTGCTCACATTTCGAAGTTGAGCCAGAACCAAGAGGTCCATAGACTCATTGAGGTTCCCGTTGTCCAGGTTCTGCTGCAATGTCTCGCGACCCACGTCAGGGGGGAGAAAGCGATAGTCTTTCAATACGGTGTCTAGGTCCACTCCGAACTCTTGGGCCTCAGGTCCTAAAGTCTTTCTCAAGAGTTCCGGTTGGCTGGTAAAGTATCCGACTAATCTCGTCCAAGAGTCGAGAGCAGCCAGGAGGATCTTGAGACGCACCGCAGTCGTCTCGTTCTCTTGCATGAGCGTCCTTGAGAGCACTACCACCGTAGGCAAGGGTGTTTCAGCACTAGTGGCGCTCAGGCGCTGGGTCTTTCTCGTCAAATCGGGAGCGAGGTTGGCGCTTTCGAGAAGGGCGGCTTGGATGGCGCCCTCCTGGAGCCAGTTCTGCAGATCGGCGGTATTGTCGGCGTTCAAAAGATGAGATTCTGGGTAATTCTTCAGCGCCAACAACTGGTGACCCGCGCCGCCGGAGACACCGATGTTTTTGGGCGCTCCATCCAGACCGCTCTTTCCTAAGATGAGATCGTACCCTTGCGAGAGACCACTCACGAACAGGAAATGACCGGCCTGAAAGCGGGCCTGGGCGGCTACGGCTTCGCCCATAGGGGCGACCACGAGATCGATTTCTCCCGCGGCGAGTTCCATCCAAGTCGTCTCGGCATCGAATGGTACAAGTTCTATTTTCAGGTTTTCGGCTTCAAGAAAGCGCTTGAGCGCACTGACCAGCAACACCTCGGGTCGTTCGGCAACGCTGATGCGAAGGGTATCGCGGACGACCACGGGGGCTTGAGTCGGCGACGCGACTGGATTTGCCTTCGCGTCTGGCCATGGCAGAACCTTGGCTCTAAAAAGCAAGAACCCGACTGCTCCAAGCAGGACCAGTAGTAAGCAAAAGTTGAGAAGGCGACGCATTGTAGGGGTTTTCGGCCATGGTCAGGCGGACTCCCCTTTGTTTTTCGGGGATTTGAGGGAAAAACGCCTTTAGGACTTTTCTTGTTCCGCCTCGCCAGTCTTTATGGTTGCGGCTCCGCTCTCTAGGCGATGCTCGTAGGCACGAATGAACGGTGCCCAGATGATATAAGAGATAACAAGGTTGACCAGCAACAAGACGACGGCGCGAATGTCCGAGGTCGAGAAATAAGCGCCCAAAAAGCACGGCATGACCCACGGGGCCTCGATATAGGCGCGGCCCACCATCCCCGTGACGGTGGCGAAATAGGCCACGCTTCCGCAGACCAAAGGGGCCACGATGAAGGGGATCGCGAGGATGGGGTTGGCCACCACAGGAAGACCAAAGAGGAGGGGTTCGTTGATGTTGAAAATGGCCGGAACAATAGAGACCTTGCCGATCCGCTTCACGTGGACGTTCTTGCTGAACAGGCAGTGGATAGTGGGAGCCAAGGTCGCTCCGGCGCCACCGATCCAGATGAACCATTGGTAGAACGGGAAGGCGGTGACGTAGGGAAGAGGTTGATTTGCCACCTCGGCGGCGGCGTTGGCCGCCAAAAATTCGAGCCAGATCGGCAGCATAGCTGCGTTGATTACGGAGATTCCGTGAACGCCCGCCACACCGAACAGGTGAAGAAAAAGATTGACCGCCAGCATAGCGCCGAAACTGTCCCCAAGGTTCTTCATCCATTGGGTCTGTTCGATGATGAAGTGGTGAATGTCGAAGCCCAGTCCGTGCCGGATGAACCAGATGATGAAGACACTGGTCAACATGGGTAGAAAGCTTGCGAAAGCCTGGATTACGGCCGGCGGCACGCCGCCGGTGGCGCCTTTGTCATCTTTGGGCTGGTAGGTCAGATGTCGGGCCAATTCGACCGTCGCCAATCCGAGTAGGATGGCAAGAAACAGTCCTTCGGCTCCTAATGGGGTGACCGATAACACCCATTCTGGATTGCCGTCGTCGTGAACTTTGACGCGTACCATCTCCCCGGTGAGTAGCAGACAAGCCATTGCCGTGAGTCCATTCGGAATGGGCGGAAGATCGTACTGCTTGGCCAAAGCCGCGGCGATAGTGAACGACACGTAGAGGGACAGGAGTCCCATAGTAAACCGGTAGGGGAGCAGAAGGGTGGGAACCATGGAAAGGTACCAGAGACCGAACTTCGAGGCCGCGATGGTGGGAAAATAGTCGGTCAAGACTTTCCCTTGGGCGCCTAGTAAAATGAAAGTCGAACCAACCAAGATGATCGGAACGGCACCGATCATGCCGTCCCTCAGGGCCACCATGTGGCGCTGCCGACTAGCCCGTTCGAGGAGATCGACGATCCGCTTCCACAGTTCTTGCACGGCAGGGGATACGCAAAGTTGAGAAGATTTCCTGTCGTCTCAACACGTTTGGCGGAAGGGTCGCTGAGATGCGGACGGAACTTCGGGTTGTCAGAACTTTTGCAAAAAAATTTGGTTGGTAGTTTGGATATGAAAAAAGTTTCACATTTGGCCCCAGGTATCCTGATGCTCGGACCTTATGGCCCTTATCGCAACGCCGTCTGGCTGTTTGTGAACGGATACGAAGCCGCCGTGATCGAGATGCCGCCTTACCGGCCTCGCAAAGACGCTAGACCGTGGTCGGCCGCCAAGCGATGTCTCAAAGAGATCGGCGCCCAGGCCAAGTATGGGTTACTTTCCCACGCCCACGTAGACCACTGTCAGACCCTGGTGAAATTCCGCGACACTTTCCCAAGCGCCCATTTTGTTGGCCATCGAAGCCAGGTAGAGAGTCACGTGGTGGCGCGACTCGCTTGGATGGAAGGTCGGCGCTCGCACGACGTTTTTGACGAAGCTTTCGACGGAGAGATTCGGCTCTTAGACCTCAACGGAGAGCCTCTGATTCTCATCCACGCGCCTAAGCACAGCGAAAGCGACCAGATCATCCTTTATAGGGGCACGGCATTGACCGGCGATTGGTTCCTGGGGGACCTCAGGGACTGCAATGCCATCGTCGACCCTCGCGAAAAGATCCGTTCCATTGAACGGCTCCAGTCTTGGCTAGATCGGCTGGACTACAGGGTCGACAGGGCCTTCTCCGGCCACGGCGATTGTCTTTATCACGACGTGGACTTTAGCAACCTTTTGGAGAGATCAAAGGTGGATCGCGGTCGCCGGACCGCTCGTACACGGTGACAAGCCCTAGATACCCTCTTTACGAGGCTCACAGCGATCTGTGGCCGTTGGTAGCTCCGCTCGAGTCCTTTGAGGACGAGATGATGACGTGGGTGGCCGTTGCCCAGGAAACTCTGCCTGGGGGTCACCCCGCCGACGTTTTGGACCTAGGTAGTGGCGGGGGACACCATCTCTATCACTTAGTAGAGAACTGGGGAGCGCCTCTGCGTGGCGTCGCGGTCGACCTTGAGCAGGCGATGCTAGCGCGAGTCTCTCATCTTTTGCCGGAAGTCGAAACCCTTGTGGCCGACATGACGCAGGTCCAACTTGAGCGCCGATTTCCGTTGGTCTGTGTTCACGACTCTTTCTGCTACCTCACCACGCCCCGGCAAGTCGATGACCTTTTTTCAGTGATTGCGCGCCACTTGAGTCCCAAAGGTGTGGCCTTGGTGAAGATTGAGGCTCTGGCTGACGAGTTCGAAGGTCCCTACCGCTATCTCACTACCTTCCACGACGACGACCGCGAAGTGACGGTCACCCATTACGAATGGGACCCCGACACTAGCGACGATTGGTTGGAAGTTGTCTACGTTTTCTTAGAACGACGGCAGACGGAGGTGACCATCCGAGAGGAACGGCATCGGCTTGGTCTGTTTTCTCGCGAGTTTTTAGAGTCAGCTTGGACGCGTGCGGGGCTGCGCGGCGAAATTCGAGAACTCGAGCGCTGGGACGATGACCGTTCCAATCCACTGCTGGTCCTGTTGCCGGCGAAGGTCACCTCGCCAGAAAACCAGAACGAAACGGCATCGTGAACTCGAACCGGAAGAGCCATTGGCCTAAGATCATCACCGCTGTCGTCCTCTTGGTGGCGGCAGTCGCCGCCTACAAGACGTTTTCGGGTGGGAAGGTCGAGCTCACATACGAAACGGAAAAGATCGTTAAAGATACCGTTTTAGCTTACGTTTCGGCCACGGGAGCCATTGAGTCCACCACCACGGTCACTGTTGGTAGTCAAGTCAGCGGTCCCGTTTCTCAGGTCTTAGTGGATTTCAACAGCCCTGTGACCGAAGGACAAGTTTTGGCCAAGATAGACCCGTCTGAATTTCTGGCCCAGAAAGCTCAGGCCCAAGCCAACTTTCAGTCCGCGTTGGCCGGCCTGACGACGGCCCAGGCAAATCTGATCGGTCAAGACGCCGCTGTTCAACAGGCTCAAGTCGCCATTATGACGGCTCAAGTGAATCTCGAGCAGACCCAAGGGTCCGTGGACGCCGCCAGAGCCGGAGTGGCGACCGCCCAATCCGCTCTGGAGAGCCGGGTCGTGGAACGAGAGAATAACTCGGTTCAGTATAAGCGCGCTGAGGACTTAGTGGCCCGCGAGTTGGTCGCTCTGTCGGAGCGGGACACCGCCCGCACCAATTTCTTAGTTTCCAGCGCCGCGGTACAGACCGGACAAGCGGCCGTCGCTCAGGCCAAGGCTCAACTCGCCCAGACCCAAAGCCAAGTGGATGGAGCCCGCACGGAGATCCGTGCCGCTACGGCCCGCCTGGCCGCGGCGAGAGCGCAAAGGGACGCTTCGGCGGCTCAGGTCACCTCGGCTCAAGCGTCAGTGGCGCAGGCTCAGGCGGGGGTCGACCAGGCCAACGTCAATCTACAAAGGACAACCATCACCTCGCCCATTTCTGGAGTCGTGATCAATCGTAAGGTGGACGAAGGGCAGACCGTGGCGGCTCAGTTTCAAGCGCCGGAGTTGTTCGTCATCGCCAAAGATCTTTCCAAAATGCAAGTCAAAGCCGAAGTGAGCGAAGCCGATATTGGCCGTGTTATCCAAGGGGCTCCAGTCAAGTTCTCTGTGGATGCCTATCCCGGTAAAGAATTCACGGGCTCCGTCGTTCAGGTGCGCTCAGCCCCCGACATAGAGGAGAACAGCACGTCCAACGTGGTGGTCTACGGCGTCTTGGTCAACGCCGAAAATCCTGAGAAGCTGTTGAAGCCTGGTATGACAGCGACAGTCGAGATTTTGGCGGAGAAGATCGAAAACGCTCTGGTGATTCCCAGCCAGGCTTTGCGCTACATTCCCGCCTCCGAAAGCGAAAAGGATAAGGACGGCAAGGGCAAAGGAAAAGGCGAAGCGAGCCCCTCTCCCTCCGCCTCGGCATCTCCTTCCGCCTCGCCAACCCCCGGCGCCGAGGGTGCGGCTCCCAAAAAGAAGGATGACAAGGAAAAACTCGCTCCGGGCACGCGAAAAGGCGTAGTGTGGCTCTTGAAGGACAAAAAGCCTGTGTCACAAGACGTGGTGACGGGTATCTCAGCCGGCGAAGGAGTCGTCCTGGTGTCTGGGGAGGTCAAAGAGGGTGACGAAGTGATTTTGTCTGAGGACACCGGCGAGAAGGAAAAGACGAAATTCCGGCTCCGCTTGTAAGGACACTTTGATGGCGCTTGTCGAACTTCGCGGAATAGAAAAGATCTATCGCTCAGGCGGCGGCGTGGAAGTGCGCGCCGTCAAGGGGATCGATCTGTTGATCGATGCCGGTGAGTTCGTTGCGATTATGGGACCTTCGGGATCCGGAAAATCCACCACAATGAACACCTTGGGCTGTTTGGATCGCCCAACGTCCGGGGCCTATCTGTTGGATGGTCACGACGTGGCCAAAATGTCCAAAGATGAATGGGCGAGAATCCGCAACCGTAAGCTTGGATTCGTATTTCAGGGATTCAACCTTTTGTCACGAACTTCGGCTTTGGAGAACGTGGAGTTGCCGTTACTCTATCAAGGAGTCAAGAAGGCCTCGGAACGCCGCGAACGCGCCATGGCGAGTCTGACTTCAGTGGGACTGGGAGAACGCTACCATCACGTTCCCTCTCAGATGTCAGGAGGTGAGCAACAGCGTGTTGCCATCGCTCGAGCGTTGGTTACCAAGCCTATGGTTGTGTTGGCGGATGAACCCACCGGCAATCTAGACACTAAGACGTCGGACGAGGTGATGGCTCTCTTCGACGGCCTCAACAAGAATGGTCAAACCATCGTCATTGTCACTCACGAACCGGACATCGCTATGAAGTGTCGACGGGTGGTGCTGTTTCGAGATGGTCTCATCATTGGCGACGGGGATCCGGCCGAGGTCTTGCAGACTGTGGGCCGCGGCGTCATCTCGTGAACGTTTTTTTGACCCTTCGCATCGCCATGCGGGCGTTGATCCGCAACAAGTTGCGAACCGTCCTGACGATGCTGGGTTTAGTGATTGGGGTGGCGGCGGTCATCGCGATGCTCTCCATTGGCAACGGTGCTAAAGCGTCCATGGATGAGCGCATCGCGGGAATGGGGACCAACACCGTTCACATCTGGCCGGGATTCCGTAAAGGGAAGAAGCGGGGTGGGCAAGACTCCTATCTGAAGCTGACGGTGGACGACTGGAAGGCTGTGGACGCACTGCCGGAAGTGATGGACTCTTGTCCCATGGTTCAGCAGAATTCGCAACTGGTCGTGGGCTCTTCGAACTGGAGTTGCGATGTCTTCGGCACGACGCCGTCGTATCTCGTGATTCGTAACTGGCCCCTGGAGTCTGGTCGGATGTTCACCGAGTCCGAGATCAACGCTGCCGCCAACGTTGTGGTTCTGGGCTTTGAGGTGAAAAAGGAACTGTTCGGTGCGGCCGACGCCGTGGGAGAGACGGTCCGCATCGGTAACTTTCCCTTCCGTGTGATCGGGGTTCTCATCGAAAAGGGAAGCAGTGGATGGGGCTCTAGAGATAACTCAGCCCTGGTTCCCTATACGACCCACATGCGTAAGATTCAAAACAGCGACAGTTTGAACTACATAACACTTCAAGCTCCAACCCGGGAAGCGGCCAAGTCGCTGGAAGTCATAGTGGTAGATTTTTTGAACGAGCGGTACTACATCACCGACCCAGAGAATGGCGGTTTCGGTGCCTTCAACATGACGAAAATCAGCGAAATGGCCGACCAGAGTTCCCGGATTTTCACACTCCTTTTGGGCGGAATCGCCTCGGTAAGCTTGCTGGTCGGCGGTATCGGGGTGATGAATATCATGTTGGTTTCGGTCACCGAGCGCATTCGTGAGATCGGCATTCGCATGGCGGTCGGCGCTCGAGGCAGAGACATCCTGGCCCAATTTTTGACCGAAGCGGTCGTCTTGTCCCTTTCGGGGGGCGCCATCGGCGTTGTGTTGGGTTTTGGGATTTCCAAGCTGATCGCGAAAATGGCCGAATGGCCCGCGGTGGTGAGCGAAAGCTCTGTGTTCTTGGCCTTTGGCACATCCGTGTTCATCGGGGTCTTTTTCGGATTCTATCCCGCCCTTTCGGCGTCGCGCTTAGACCCCATCGAGGCGCTTCGGCATGAGTGAGAACCGGTGAACCCTCTGTTCACCATACGCATCGCTTGGCGGGCTCTGCTGCGGAATCGAATGCGCAGCCTTCTGACCATGCTGGGGATCATCATCGGCGTGGGGGCGGTGATCTCCATGCTGTCCATCGGTGAAGGCGCCCAGTATGCGATGAAGACCCAGATCGAGCAGATGGGGACAAATACTCTAGAGATCTACCCCGGTCGTCGCAAGGGTCGTAGTCGGGGGAGCGATGCCGGCCAGCGCCAACTGGTACCGGCGGATTGGTTCGCGGTAGCCGGTCTGCCTCAGATTGAAGCCTCGAGCCCTATGGTCTGGGCCTATGGGAGTATCGTCCACTTCCAGTCCAACTGGAACTGTGAAATCAACGGCGTCAACTCCGAGTACGCCATCGTCACCAGTTGGCCATTGGCCAGTGGGCGCATGTTCAATGAAGCGGAAGTTCGCGCTTCCCACAACGTGGCGGTTTTGGGAAAGCAGGTTAAAGAGGAACTCTTCGGCGCCGTGGACCCGGTCGGCGAAACAATACGGATCGAGAACTTTCCCTTCAAAGTGGTCGGTGTGCTTTCCGAGAAAGGCAGCAACGGCTGGAGTTCGGAGGACAATCGCGTTCTGGTGCCTTACACCACTGTGATGGGAAAGCTGAGCGGGTCCAATCGTCTCGGTTCCTTGATCTTCAAAGCTCATTCTCCGGATGACGTGAACGAACTGGAAATCGTGGTGAAAGACGTTCTAAACAGGAAGTACCAGATCGAGGACCCTGAATTGGAGGGGTTCCGCTCTTCGAATTCCGCCGAAGCCATCGAAACCGCCGCCGCGAGTGCCCGCATCTTTTCGCTCTTGTTAGGAGGCGTGGCGTCAGTCAGCCTCTTGGTGGGCGGAATCGGGATCATGAACATTATGCTGGTTTCAGTGACCGAACGAACCCGAGAGATCGGAATCCGCATGGCTGTCGGCGCGCGAGGTCGCGATATTCTCTCTCAGTTTTTGGTCGAGTCCATCGTTTTGTCGTTGGTCGGGGGAGCTTTGGGGATCCTGCTGGGTATCGCTATTGCGATTGGCATCGCCCATCTCGCGGAGTGGCCTCCCACGGTGAGCAGAACCTCCATCATGCTGGCCGTCGGAACCTCGGCCTCGATCGGCGTCTTTTTTGGATTTTATCCAGCGTTGTCAGCGTCCCGCTTGGATCCCATCGAAGCGTTGCGTACGGAATAACCAAGGGGGACCCGTCATTAGAGAATTCTGCGCCTACAGAGTCTTAGGGCAGGTCCTTAGCGGGCGAATCGAGGCGGTGCCAAGTCGAGGACGGTGACCAAGCCCGGTGCGGCTTTGACCACCTGAGCGAGACTGTTCACCAGGATGGCGGCGGTGGCTTGGTCGCCGGGAATCCCGCCCTCGAAGATCATTCTCACCGGGGGGGTGCTGTCGAGAGTGATCTCGTCGCGGGGATTCTCCGATCCCACGGCCATGGTCAAGTCGAGTTCCAAAACTTTTTGCTCGCCGCTCCACCCGATTCCAAGGTTACGAATGCCCGTGACGGCTCCTTTGGCCACCGTTAAGAACTCTGTGGTGTGCTCACTCAGCGCGACCACCGGTTCTAGGGTCTGTTCCACGCGGTCTAAGGATAAACCCAGGGCGCGACCCACCAACACCACCGACTCTTCCATGCCGATGTGCCCGAAGCCTCCGGCGGCTTCCTTTGCCTTAAACTCCGCTACGGTGAGACCCGCTCCAACTTTCTGCTGGAGCGGAAGGCGGCGGGTCCCAGCATCCACGACGCGCTTGCAGTGCACTCCGCGAACTTCGAAGCAGACCGCTGAGGCTACAGTGGCCATGAAATCCATGGCAAATCCCGGATTCACGCCGGTGCCGAGGATGGTGGCGCTTCCCGCGAGGGCCGCTTCGTGCAGACGTCGGGCAATCTCGGGGTGTCGATGGTCGGGAACCAGCAGTTCTTCGGTGGACGACACCACATTGACTCCGAACCTCGCAGCTAGCTCCAACTGCTCATAGACTTTGGGCAAAAAGGACGAAGTGCAGTGAATGATCGCATCTGGGGTCCATTTTTCGTAGGCGAGCGCCGCGTCGGACTCCACGATAATTCCTAACGCTTTTTGACCCAAGAGTTTACCCAAGTCTTCTCCCACCTTGTCGGGGTCAGGGTCGATGGCCCCCACGAGTTCGATGGACTGTTTTGAAAGGGCTAAGCGGGCAGCGGACAGTCCTATGGGTCCGAGGCCCACGGACATGACTCGAAGTTTCTTCATGGCGCGAGTTTCGCTTTATTGGGTGTTCTCTCCTCGCGTCTACTGTGTCGAGCAGTCAACACTTTTTAATTGTCACATAAAATTAACAGACTGACCTACCCCTCCCACCCGTGTTCCATAGTGCAGAGATACAGTGGAGAAGAGGAGAGACTCAATGCTCATTAAGACATCTCATAACGCGCCGCCCCTGCGCGGTGTCGTCGGTCACCGTGGATCGTCCACCAAGGCACCGGAAAACACGATGGCCTCCTTCCGCCAAGCGTACTATGAAGGGGCGGATTCCATTGAGTTGGATGTCTCAAAGACCAAGGATGGCAAGTTCGTTGTCATGCACGATGATTCGGTGGACCGCACCACCAACGGCACAGGAGCCATCAAGTCCCTCACCTTAGAAGAGATTCAAAATTTGGATGCCGGAACTTGGAACGGCCCCCTGCATGCCGGCGAGCGCGCTCCCGAACTGGGTGAGGTCTTGGACTGGGCCAAGGACAAGATTCACGTCACCATCGAGGTTAAGCGCTCCACCGCGGCCGACAGTTCTGGGGCAGAACTGATCGGCATCATCCGAGATAAGAACGTATCCGACCAAGTGTCCGTGATGTCGTTCAACCACGAGTTCGTGGAGCGTGTCGAAGCTCAGGCCCCAGATCTCGACACAGGAGTGTTGTTACCGCCATACTCAGCCTACAAGGGTGCCGGAATCGGCGCTACGTTAGGTTTGGCGACCGGGTTGACCGCTGGGTTGTTGGCCTCAGGAAATCCCTTCCTGACAGCGGGCGCCGCCTTGTTGGGGGCCGCCACTGGAGGTTTTGTGGGACGCTTCGTGGGTTCCGCTGGTGCGCGTTACGACGCCTCTCACACGACAGCGGACAATGTGATGCCCAACGCATTCATCACAACCAAAGGATTGGTGAACGTCGCTCACGAGAACGGTAAAGGCGTCATACCCTACACCGTAGACTCCCCTCGGAAACAGAAGCGCTTGCTGAAAAACGGTGTGGATGGCGTGATCACCAACAAACCCTTTCAGTTCGCCACTCCACTTTCCTCAGATCAGCAGGCCGTTCGAGATTTTGAGTGGGCCACCGTGGCACTGAGCCGCAATCCTGAACTCAAGGTTCGAGCCGACGAGAACGGGATTCAGGTGGGATCCACTGAGCCAAACACGGTCGCGGCTCTGACTCATCTCCTAAAGGATGAAGTGGGAGGGCGGCCGATCACTGTGACCGGTCCGCCTGCGGGAGAATCGGATGAACGAAGCATCCAGCGACGCTACGCCGGAATCATCAACCAATTGCCCGGTGTCACGGGATTCACCGCTCCGGCCGGAGATTCCACCTTCAAGATTCATCTGCTGTCCGAGGACGACAAAAGTCAACTGGAGAAAATTCTCCAACCGAGCGTCGAGGATCGTCCCCTCGACTATCGAGTCCACAAGAGATTGAGAGCTTAGACCGTCATGCGTATTCTCACGTCCCAAACTTCGGCCGCGACCCCACTCATCACCAGACCTAATGTCGCCGCCAAAGATATAGCGTCGACGCCCCCTAGCGATCCTGTTCTCGACCGCACGGAGTTGGGAGGGAAGTCCGATACCGCCAAGGTGTTCGGGACGCAGGGTGCCGCCGCCGGATCTTTGCTCGGACGACTCACCATTCTACCCGCTGCCGGCGCCGTGGGCTTGGCTACTTTGGGTTCCAAGTTGCTTCCCGGTGCAGGCGGATGGGTGGGCGGAGTGGTGGGAGCTTTGGTCGGCTTGGGATTAGAATTTGGGTCCGACATCACCAAGACCCCCCAAGTTGGGCACATCGTGGGCGGAATGGTTGGTGGAGTGGCCGGATTCGCTACCGGTAAGGCTTTGGCGTCTGTGGGTCTGAACCCGAGGGTGTCCCCAGACTTGGCCTCGGACAGCCAGACCTTTTCCTTGAAGAGCTTACCTGGGAGGCTGCTCCGTCCGGACTACACCAGTCACGAAAAGCTTGGAGATGAAGTCTACCAAGAGATCATGGAATTTATTCAACCGGGTGACGTGGTGGTGACGACCCAAAACGCAGACCAACGCACTGAAGCCCTTCAATGGGTTCTCGAGGGGAAAGGCAATTGGGTTCACGGCACGATCTACGCGGGAGACGGACTGGTTTATGACTCCAACAGCTACCTCGACGGAGTCACCCAACGCCCGCTGCGGCAGAACCTCGCTGTCAGCGAGAGAGTTCGCATCATTCGCCCCCAGTATGCTGAAGGGGAAGCTGAGGCGACGATTCAGGCCGCTGAAAGTGTCCTAGGCAACGGATACAGTGTTCCCAAAAATCTTTCAGAGGGACCCACCTACTGCACCGGAGCCGTTTATAACGCCTTGCGAAAAGGTGCACCTTCAGTAAAGGTGGAGCACGCTGAACGCTTCGGACTCCAGTTGGCCACTGGGGATAGTCTCGGAGAGGGCGACGACATGGTGGAGATCTACTCCAACGGCAGTTCGCTGAAAAGTAACTATCGGTCGAAATTCGTCTGAAGCCTCAGCTCCTTTTTTACGATTTGAGTTTTCGTCGATAGTACTTGGCGTCGAAGCCTTGAGAGGCCGCGATGAAGATGTAGTCGTCGGTAACGCCGATGTCAAATCCGCGCATCTCCAGGTCTTCGGCCAAGACAGCAACTCGCTCGGCCTCGCCCCAAGCCATATCCTTCTGGCCCATGTACCAGAGTTCGTAACCTTGGTCTTTCGGCACCACCATCACCACGTGAAGGTTTTTGTCATCATCGGTATCGCTGGCTACCTCAACGCCCGAGGCGGAGAAGGGGAGTGTTCCGTTCTGCTCGTCGTTCTTCCATGACTCTCCATTAGAGGTGAGCGCCATGATTTTGTTGCCTTCGCCGACCACCAAGCGAGACGGTCCGTAAGGGCGTGACGCCACAGAAAAGAAGAGTCCGTAGCGACCTTTAAAGAAAGTGGTTCCGTCTCCCACTTTACCGTTCAAGGCTTTGGCGTGAGCGGTCGCCAGTCCCACCCCGTTGTTGTAAACTAGAGAGAAGCCGTCTTTACCCAAGGACCCGATGTCGCACTTCATAGCCGCGTTGTCGTGCTGGCCCACGACTACACCCTCGGGCCTCAGGGTGCTGGTGATGTCCATGCTCGCGAAGCGGAGGTTGTTAAAATCCCGCGACCAGGCCAACGCGAAGTCGGTACGATTCGGCGCTTGGCGGCCGTCGATGTCCACCCAGGTCCCTCCGGACCTGTCGGAAACGAAGCTGTCGATCTCTTGGGGTTTGCTCCAACCCCAGCCCTGATCGCTTGAGATGGAAAAAAGACACTCGTAGGCGTCGTTACCCTGGGTGAGGGTGCGTTGAAAGAAGATTCCGATCAGACTTCGGGCCCGACCGATGGCGATGCGCCGAACCCGGCCTTTGTTGAGACCAAAGTATGGGGCCCGCGGATTGATCCAATCCGTACTGCCCCCCGAGATGGAGGTGTGAAACACTTCCGGTTTGGGAACGTCACCGGTAGTGCCTATCCAGACCAAGTGGATGCGAGAACCAAAGCCCAAAAGGTGCGGCTCCATCATCAAGCCCTTGCCAACATCGGGACGAGGCAGTTCCGTCCAGGCCGAAGCCGTGGCGGCCGCTTCTTCTTGGGCGTTGGATGGACCGGCGAGCGTGCAGAAGCCGAACAGTAGCAAGCAAACAATGGGCAAGGGGTGAAATTTGGACCGTTTCATGGCTTGGACTACTCGCCTCACCCCAAGTCACCTGCCGTTATCCTGGCTCCCAAGGAATGTCGGTCTAATTCAAGGCTTCTTCAAGAGGGTCAGGATGTATTCTTGGAGCAAACTGTGACGCCGCTTCTCTAAGGGGCCGAAACGAGACGAGTACAAACGCGGTCCGCCGTCGTTGGAATCTGTTTCTCGCAGAATGGTCCCTGAGATTTCGATGTCCGGGAGATCCCCGAAAGGTCCGAGTTCGAGAACGAAATGGCGCTCTGCTGGGAGGGACTGTTCACACTTTATTAAGGCGCCGCCCATTCCTAAGTTGAGGACCATCACTTCAAATGGCGTCTCGCCGTCGAGAGCGAGACGACCTGAAATTTCGCTTTCGGCCCGCACGAATTTTCGTCGCTGCGACCCGTCGTCCCGGTATCCCGACTTGCTGAGGATCGCCTCCAGCCAAGTCTCCTCGTCTTCAATCCCCGGAGGCAAGAGCACGCCGGAAAGAAAGCGTTGGTCTTGGTCTTTGCGTGTCCACATCACTTTGGTCATGACCGAGGCGAAAGCATCGCTTCCAAGCGTCTCAGGAGTCTTGATGGCCACCGTCAGGCCTTTAGCCAAAGGGTTTTCGGTTATGAGTTGGAGTCCTCGTCGAGAAACATCGACGACCTCGCACCGACCGGTTTCACCGTGTTCGGTGACAAAGCTCGATTCGTAGGAACAGGCTAGGCGACCACCGCCTCGACGGTCCTCAATGGGCAGGGTCGGGTCTACCAACTGCTTGATGCTGGACAGGAGTCTGCTAAACGGGTTTATTTTCGCCTCCCAGGCGGTGGGCTTGGCTTTATCAGTCAATGGATCGGCTACCTTGTTCCTTCTGTGGGGGGCGCTTCTCTCGACACTCGTGAGGAGGACCGTTCTTGGGCCAGGGATCCCCACATCCTGGACATCGGTCGTAAATCTGGGTGGGCTCAAGGGTCTGATCTAGCGCCACGCGCTCATCAAAGACGAAGCATTCACCGTGAAACCCTTGCTCGGGTTTTTGGGCCATGTAATTGAGAATTCCGCCGTGCAGTTGCAGCACTTCGTCAAAGCCGCGACGTTCGAGGTCGAGGCGTGCTTTCTCACAACGGATGCCGCCGGTGCAAAAGATCGCGGTCGGAACCGTTGGGTCCAGACTTTGGCCGACCTCTCGGTCTAAGTAGTCGGAAAACTCCTTGAAAGTTAAGGTACCGGGGTCGGTCGCTTCCGGAAAGGTGCCGATGGCCACCTCATAGTGGTTGCGAACGTCCACCATCTGCACTTTACCTTGACGTGCCAAGGTGCGGACCTCGTCCCATTCCTGGGGTGTCAGTTGACCCTTATGATTGGTTGATGGACTCAGTTCTCGTTCTCGCGCGGCTACGATCTGAGCTTTTTTAAGCACCTTCCAACGGGCGAAAGGGAGATCGTGCGACCAACTGTCTTGTCCGGTCAGATTGGGGAATTCGGCGCCGAGAATAGTGAACAGACCGCTGATCGCCTGAGGAGTTCCCGCAACGGTACCGTTGCAACCTTCGCTCGAAAGAAGAATAGAGCCGCGCAGACCGTTGTCCTCGCCAAACGAAGCAAGAAGTCCAGTCAATTCCTCGACCCGTTCGGGGAGGACACTGTGGAATCGGTAAAAGGTTCGAACGAGAACCTCTTTGGTTGGGCTGAGAGCGACGCTTTCCATGACGGTTTCTGTTCTGTCTTAAGGTGCCCAGAACCTCCGCACGGGAAGTGCCAGGGGTAAAGTGGAGTTTATATACCACCATACTTCAGATTTTCGGGCGACTCTTACTTTTCCCTTGGGAGCCCCGATGCCCGTAAGGGGGATCTGTTCACAAACTGTTCATACCTGTGCGGCAGGGCGTCACTCTGGGGCTATCACGTTCCCTGATAATAGATTCAATACGAAATGAGGACTCCCTGACGAATCTCGTCAGCGATAAAGTCGGAAAGAAGAGTTGCATGCAATCTATAACGCAAACATTTATTTTACGAGACACCCCTAGCGGACTAGCCCCTGCCTCCCCTCGAACGCTGCGAGATCTGAGCCGCAGTGGGCTCACTCAGGGAGCGGCTCTTCATGCCCAGTCCTTAAAAGAAAAGGGACTAGAGGTTGACCAGTTCGTAAAGAGTCTCGACGAGACAACTCAAGACTCTAACCACGATTTTCCCGGTCACGTGAAGGTGAGCGGGGTGGAATATGATGGACACGAATTCGAAGGTTCCACAATCGCATATCCGAGTAGCCCCCGCGAACTGAAGGGCACGATAGGCACCCTCAAAAACACCAGGCGATTTCGGTCGGACCTAGTGACCGAGTACAATAGCTCAAGTAGCGGCGCTGTTGAACGCACAACAAACTTAGGTACTCGAAAAGAAGTGACGGAGAAGATCTTTGAAGCTGACGGGCTGGTCCATTACGTGATCACTGGCAAACCCGGGCGCCACGAACTTCTAGTGGAGGATAAAGATGCTGGAAAAGGGCCTCAAACCTGTAGAACCTCCTATTCGGGTTCTTCGCGGCATACCGAGTTTGAGCTCGACAGGCCGCGACACTTTAACGAAGAGATTCCCTGGGGTAGCTCTGACCAGTTTCGATGGGAACCCATTTCTCATATCACCGACCCACAGAGGGCTGCTGACCTCATTGCAGCCAAGGCAGCGAACGAAGCCATTCAAAAGAATCTAGAAGTCTACGAGCAAGTCATGGCTTTGGACCAGTCTCCTGAGGATTTGAATGACCGGCCGGGAGAGGTGCTATTGCAAGACGCCAACGTGGGCAAGCGAGTCCTCTCCGGATCGGTTATGCCCCTCGTAGAACGATTTTCAACACCTATGGAGCGGCACCTCGACAATTCACGTTCAAATGAGCCGTACATGGATATGCACAGTTCCAATACGAACGAGTCATTTCAGGCGTCACTTGGTGATGGGGCGGACAGGGCTCGTATTGACTGGCCGGGAGACACCCGGCTGACAGAATTCTTTCTGTATTCGAATGACGAACAGCGCGTCAGGGCCGCCGTGGGTCAACCTCGGAAAAGTTCTCCTCGTTTCGACATCGACGCGAACACTCCGAGAATCACCGACCAATTGGGCGGAAGTGTCGTTATCGACCAGATCGCTGGGGACGCCTCAGTTTAACCTTTTGCCCCCATCGTCCCTACAAGGATCTCGCTGATCGGCTTGGGAACTCCAATCCCTATGAGTGAATCTGTTGTTTCTCGAAGCGCCTTGAATCTTCGCCCGTCGGTATTCGCTGAACTTATGCCGAGGATTCAGGCTTTGGACGAGCGTTGTATACCGTTGCACATAGGTGACACTTACCGCCTCCCGCCTAAGGCCGCTCGCCAGGCCTTGCGCGAGGCTGCTCTGGAGTGTGCCGACTCGACGCGGTTCTTCCAGTACACCCACCCCGTGGGACGCCCGGAACTGCTGCAAGCGTTGGCGGCCAAGCTTGAAGCCGACAACGGAATTCATGTGACACCTGACTGTCTGCAGATGACTTGCGGAGCCACCCAAGCTCTGTCGGCGGTGGCTCAGACGCATCTCGATCCTGGAGATGAGGTGATCGTCTGCTGTCCTTACTGGCCGCTGATTCGGGGCATCATCGAGACGGTAGGCGGTGTGGTGGTTTACGCCTCGTTGAAAGAGGCCACCGAAGACCCTGAGGGCTGTTTGGGCTCGCTCGTCAGCGACCGTACCAAAGCCATCTATTTGGCCAATCCGAACAATCCCGACGGGCGGCTTCTCAACCTGGACCAAGCCCGAGGCCTGCACCGTTTCGCCTCGTCCAAGGGGCTTCTCCTCTGGAGTGACGAGGCTTACGAGCACATCGTTTTTGACGGCAGGGAAAAAGTCTCGCTGCAGAGTCTCGACAAGGACTCTGAACGGCCCTGTGTGGTGTCGGTCTTTACCTTCAGCAAAAGCTTTGGGATGGCGGGACTTCGCATCGGTTACGTGGCGGGCCCCAAAGACTTCATGCCCTCACTGCGTCGGGTTTGTAATCACCAGATCTATAACTTGAGTGATCTGGTGCAAGGGGCAGCCTTGGCGGCCCTCTCCATGCCTCCCGAAAGTTATCGTGCTTTTCTCGACACTCAGCGCGACGACTATCAAAAGGCGCGCGACCTTCTGGCAACGGCTTTCCCCAAGGCCGAGGTGGCCCCGGGCGGAGCCTATCTGTTTTTGGAGTTCGAGAGTGTCGAGCAGTCTTGGTTGGCTCTCAACGCGTGGCTGGCCGAGGGCCTCTGTTCAGCCCCCGGAGAGGCATTCGGGCCCCTTCACCATCACTACTTACGGCTTTGCTTCACCGCCGTTGCTCCGGAGCGTCTCGAGGATGCGGTCGCTATCGTGAAACGAGTGAGATATTGAAGCAAGATCTCTTAGACTCTGGTCTCATACTGATTTTGACCGGTGGCTTGTCGCGAAGAATCGGGAGTCCTAAGGCGTTGTTAACGCTCTCGTCCGAGGACTCCACCAATTTTTTCCAAGCCATCGTGAAGCGAACCTCGGGGCTCGGCGTGCAAGTCGCAGCAGTCACCAGTCCGCAGTTTCGCGGCACATCCTTTGGCTTGCCAACCGTTGAGCAGAGCCGTCCCGAGGAAGGACAGATGTCATCGCTCTTGCTGGGATGGGCGGCCTTCGGAGAGGACGCCCATTGGGTCATGGTGGCGCTGGTCGATCATCCTTACGTCGGCGAAACCACCTACCGTCAACTCACCGAAGCCCGGCGCCGACATCCGGACGCTTTGTTATGGACGCCTTGCTATGAGGGCCGTTCGGGTCATCCTGTTATTTTCTCGGCCGCCTTTATGAGAGAACTCAAAGACTTTCCCTTGGAGCACGGCGCTCGACCCCTGGTACAAAAACACGCCGCCCGTCGCCGACGCGTCGAGGTGGAGGATCCAGCCATCCTATGGGACGTCGACACTCTCGATGACTATCAACGCGCCCAGGAACTTCAAGCCAAGGATCTCCAAGGATCACGACGAGTCGCTTCAAGTTCTAAGGACGAAACGACATGAGGTGGTCCTCGAAAACCCGTACCATGGATTCTTTGTCGGTTCCGTCGAAGTAGATTTTCGTCTTCGCATCCGTTCCTGAAGGTCGGATACACATGTCCCGAATGCCGGAACTGCTCCCCTTAACGAACCACAACTGAAGCCCATCTGACCAAAGCGTGAGCGATTCCAGATCCGACCATAGATCTGCGAGACCTGGAATGCTTCCTGTTAACGTTGCTTTCACGTCCGCGAGATTCAGAGTCCCGGCTTCCAAAGACAGAGC
The DNA here is from genome assembly GCA_037968995.1 of Candidatus Xenobia bacterium. Lineage (GTDB taxonomy): Bacteria > Vulcanimicrobiota > Xenobia > Xenobiales > JADMJV01 > JAEXNA01. The sequence continues at coordinate 5,525 of JBBKWP010000228.1, read as the reverse complement.
CAGTTTCGTAAAGTAATCGTTGAAGACCACACGCTCAGCGATCCCTTCGCTTTTCGCTATGGCGAGTTCAGCGGGGTCGAAGATAGCCTCGTTGTAGTGCACGATGTCGCCACGGTACTCCATGGGATTCTCGACGCCCGACTCCTTGAACACTTTAGCCAAAAGGTGATGAAGGAACATCCCTTCGGGATTTTCCGCGCCCCCTTCGAGATAGAGGCGCGCGGCTAACGACACCGCTGACACGCAAGCCTCTCCACTCGATTTCTCCCGGACGGCAAGAATCTGTTGTCCTAAGACGTTGGGAATAGGACGCGTCGGCCCACCGATCTTGCCGCCGGACTCTTCGCCGGCGTGGTGCAGTTTGGGACGAGCGCCCAAGTTGACGACCTGACCGGCCTCGGCGGTGACTGTGACCTCACCGCCGACGGACTCCACCATCTGTTCTTCCACCTGGCGAAGGACCGTCGCGATCTCCTTGAAGCCCACCGGCACCCGGACCACTCGAACGTTGTGAAAATTGGCCCATTCATCCCAAGCCAGCGCAGAAACATAGGTGTGCACGTCGAAAGGATTGGTGTCCTTCCACGTTCCGTCTTCGAGTGCCACCAGACGGTCGTTCTCGGCCAGTAGCAGAAAGAACTGATTCGGTGAAAGGATGGCGAAGCAGCGGTCTGTACCCAGCGGGATATGAGCGATGCCTAGGCTCTCCAAGGCTGGGACTTCCGCGACGGGGAGCACCTGGCCCACCACGAAGCGGTCAGCGTCGGGGTCGACGTTGAAGACCATACGGCCGACTGGGGCGTCCTTCAGAATCTGGTCGTATCCGCAGCTTTTCACGACCATGGGCACCGACGCGTCTACGCTGTCGTGGACGACCTCAAGTCCGGATCCGTCTTTTTTCTCAGCCACCCTAAAGCCGATGTTATGAAAAAATGAGTCTTCCTCAGTGCGTAGATATCCGTCCTTGAACACTCCGTCGATCTCAAGTTCGTGAAAAACGGCGTGGAGACTTTTGTAGCCCGAGCCTCCAAAGAAGTCGAGGCTCAGACGCAGGCCTCCTCGGACGGCCTGTTTGATCTTGGTGAGAGCAATGGCTGAGGCTGGACCGGTCCGCAGGTAGTCTCCATAGAGGCGCGCCAATCTCTTATAAGAGAGCCGTCGGATCAGGTTTTTGTCGTCGCGCGCCGCCAGATGAAAAGTGTAACCTCCGCCGTTCTCTACCTTGTCGAGAATGTCGAACAGATGTTCCACTATGCGGGCGTAGAGCGGAGGCAAAAACTGCGCTCCATCGGGAGCCAGAATCTTATCTGACTGTTTTTGTGGGGCGCCATGGCTTGAGGTAAAGTAGTCGCCCCCGGAGAGACCAAGGGCGAAGACCAAATAGCTCCAGAGATAGATGTTGGAAGTGTCGCGACATTTGGCGTCTTCGGTGAGCAGTACGGGCAGTCCGTGGGCCGCGTAGATCCGTGACATCAAGTCTGTGAAGCGGGGGGTGTTGGAGCGCACTTCGCCTCCCACGGCGCGCACGGGCACCGAGCGCACCAGTTCGATCACCTCAGCCAACGGTCGGTCGAAAATCTCTTCCACAACACCGACAGTGAGGCCCAATCGCTGGCGGATCACGCTTTCGTCGACCTGCGGGATTTCTGCCATCCGTTTGGTCTGAAGCTCTTTAACTAGGCGAGTTTGGGCTTCGGCCATCAGCGCGAACATGTATTCGTTGATACGAAAACGATGGTCCCAGGGGCAGAGAACGTTCTGGTTTTCGCGGACGCCCGCGGTGGAGACCTTGGCTTCCTCGGCGAACACCTCGATCTGATTGCGGAGTCCGATCTTCTCGGCGATCTCCTTAGTGAGCACGAAGCTAACAGCATCCTCGTTGTCGAGATCGAAAGGCGGTTCTTTGCTGATCTCCCAATTGTCGGCTTCCCAAGCCTCAAGACTCTGGCGAGTCTTCTCGATGTAGTACTCGCGCATCTCTTGACCGCTCATCTCGGCGTGGACCTTCAACTGGGGTGAACTCATGGGTTAGCTTCCTCTTTCTCGTCAAACATCGGCTGGGTCGGCCATCGGCTTCATACCCCTCGAACGGTCGCTCGACACGGAGCCAGCCCGACGCCGGTATGTCCGCCCGCCAAGGTGACCGTGTCGCCGTCTTGCAAAAAGGCGCGGGTGAGGCCTGGTGAAGACAGGGTGAGGGGTCTTTTTCCGTTCTCGGTCCGTTCTAAAAGACAGGCTTCGGCTCCTGTCTCGGGACCGCTCACCGTTCCAGTGGCGATCAGGTCTCCGGTTCGAATGATCGTTCCGTTGGAGGAGAGGTGGGCCACCATTTGGGCCGCCGACCAGGCGAGATGGGATAAATTGGTTTGGCACAGTTCGGCGTCGCCGTCGTTTTCCGTATCGAGATGGGCCCAGAGGGGGCAGTCGAGGTGATGAGGGTCCTGCTCGCTGAGGTGGCTGAGGACTGGGTGTTGAGAATCGTTGTTGGGGGTTAACCAGTCGCTGAGAGCTTCCCAGGGTGTGACCCAGGCGCCCACGCTGGTGGCGAAACTCTTGCCTAAAAACGGGCCCAGCGGTCGATATTCAAAGGACTGAATGTCGCGGGCGGACCAGTCATTGACTAGAACCACGCCGAAGATCAACTTTACCGCTTGGTCCGGAGTGAGCGGTTGCTCACAGGCGCGCAGCAGAAAGCCGACCTCTAGTTCGTAGTCTAATTTTCGGGTCGGTGCGTATCGAGGTGACTCAGCATTTTCAGTAGGAAGGATTCCCTGAGGTCGAGTCACCGGTCGACCGCTTCCGAAAATGGTGGAACTGCGTCCGTGGTAGCCGATCGGTAGATGGAAATACTGCTCAGGAAGTGCGTTCTCCGGGCCTCGAAAAAGGCATCCCACCCGATAGGCGTGATGGCGGCTACAATAAAAATCCACAAAGTCTCCAGCGGATACGGGATTTTGTACCTTGGGATCGTCCTTGGGGTAGGGCTCAAGTTCTAGGACCGCACCGTCTACGTTCAGATGATCGCCTCGTCCCAACAGTTCGGTCAAGCGTTCCCTGAGTGCTAGATGCGTGTCGCGGTCCAAGGACAGGAGTGGATTGAGAGAATCGCAGCGCGTGTGCTCGACGCTCAGTTGCAGTGGACTTAAAAGGTGGGCCGTCCGTAGTCTGTCGAGAGAGATGGCCCTATTTTCCCAGCGGACGGCTAAGTGGTTGGAGCGACCGAAGTCGACGACGCCGTAGGGGAGATGTTGCAAGGAGAAAGGTTGTTCTATCAGTTTCACACGGTGCGCGTTCGGGTGACGGAGAGGACCCTCCTGGGAAATTGGTCAATTGCCGTGCCTCGAATGGCCGGGCCGATAAACTCAAAGCTCGCCGCCCAAAACGAACCAAAGATCTTGGGCAGGACGATTTTCTCGAGCAGGAAGTCCACCTCGAATCTGCAGAAGTTTGGCCAGTGATCACCCCCTTCGAACAGCGACTCGCACCGCTGGACCTCTACGTCGGCCACCTCGGTGAAGAAGCCGAGCTTATAGAGTTATGCCCTCAAGGTGCGGCTGTACGCCTGGCCTTGGGCGACGCGGCTCTGGTGCGAAGCTGCCTGGAGCGAGCGTTCCACGGCGCTGACCCCGCGGAATTCGCGGCCAAAGGGCGGATCGCACGAGACTACTTTAGCCATCGTGACTCCTGGCCCGAACACTCTCGAATCTTTCTCGTCCGGGGCGAACCCGTTGGGGTCTGCCTCATTTCGCAACGCTTTTACTACAGCCAAGAACGAGCGTATCCCTACGTGGACGTGATCGCCGTGGACCCTTCCCTTCGTCGCCAGGGTTTGGGTCAAACGCTGCTGAGGATGAGTATGCGGTCCTTGTGGGCTGAGGGACACCGCTCCATCATTCACGCGCACATACGTCGGGGGAACGTTGGCTCTGAGAGCCTTTTTCGCGGTTGCGATTTCCTCTTTTGGCGCCGCGACGACGACTGAGCGAGTGGAAGCAGTATGCTCAATTGTGTTCCTGACCGACTGGATTTGACCACCTAACCTCTTATGACTAGAAAGGTCAAAATCATGATCGCATCGCTCCTGGGTCTAGCGGTGGCGGGATACAGCGGACTCTGCCTTCTGGTATATCTCAAGCAGGATTCTCTTACCTACTTTCCGGCTCAAGAGATCCTCGTAAATCCCGGTGAACTGGGATTGGAATTCGAGAGTTTCGACCTGGAACTAGGAGAATCATCCGTCACTGGTTGGATCGTACGCTCCAATCAAGACGCTCCCTGGGTCCTTCACTTTCATGGAAATGGCGGCAATATCGCTCATCGAATCGACTACCTGGCTCTCTTTCGGCGACTGGGTTTCAACGGTGTGGTATTCGACTACCGGGGCTACGGAAAAAGTCGGGGGCAGCCGACGGAATCCGGCCTGACCGAGGACGCTCTCGCGGTATATCAGCATCTTATCGAACGGGAAGGCGTCAAGCCCGACAGATTGGTCTACTTCGGGGAGTCATTGGGCGGAGCGGTGGCCTGCGCCTTAGCAGAAAGAAAGCCACCCGCCGGAATGATTCTGAAATCGACCTTTACTTCATATCCGGAGATGGCGTCTACTGTTTACCCCTTTTTACCGGTGCGTCTCCTGGCGCGTGCTCGCTACGATTCTGCCTCGAGAGTAAGAGACTTTCGCTTCCCGCTTTTGGTGATGCACAGCCGAAGAGACGAGGTGATACCTTTTCAGCTTGGTGAAAGGCTCTTCGAAGTCTCTTCTGCGCCTAAGTCTTGGTACGAGTTTGAGGGGACTCACAATACGGGACCGCTACAGTTGGGCTCGGGCTTCACCGACGCAATCAGGACTTTCGTGAAAACGAGTTGCTTACGCGAGTGATTCGATATTGCTCGCCAGGCCATAAAACGCCGTCGCGAAAGTCTACTCATAGAAGATTCTCTCTAGGTAGGATGCCCAAGGACTATCCCATAGCCTGGCTCGCTGCAAAGATATTTCCCTTACAATAGAGGTATGAGAAATTTAAAAATCACGATCTTATTAGGACTTATCTTATCCCTGCCAGTATGGTCACAGACGGTCACCCCGCCTAACAGGGCGCAGACGACCTCTACGCAACCGACCATCAGCGCGGATTTTAACTCACGCGTCGGTGACGCTCGGATCTGGGTCGATGGGACAGAGTTTACCCACTATCTGCGCACCCAAGGCGACACTGTCACTCTGGTTCCCCCTTATAATCTTGACTACGGGACACACCAAGTTCAGTTGCAAACCGACAACAACCGCCAACTCGCATGGTCTTTTGACATCGTTCACGGCTACAACAACCAGCCCGGATACTACCCGAACGCTCCGAACAATTACCCCAGCAACAATCCCAATTATTATCCCAACAACGGCCCGAACAATAATCCCAATTATTACCCCAACAACGACCCGAATTACAACGACAATCAGACATACTATCCAAACGATCGCCGTAATGACAACGGGATTGACTTAGGAGACGTGTTGAGAGTTGTCC